>CAZBTA010000223.1:0-8323 GCA_964494515.1 uncultured Bryobacter sp. | reverse complement strand
GACGCCGATGATGGGGAGGACGGGATAGGTGGTGCGCAGCTCGAAGCCGGGGATGATGGTGAGCATGCGTTTCTCGTGGAGGAAGGCCCAGAGGGGGCTTGAGAAGTGGAGTGAGTCGAGGAGGTTGTGGCCGCAGACGATGGCGAGGCCGAGGGCGGCGATGATGCGGGCGGGGAGGCGCATGGCGGCCGCGAGAGCCAGCATGGCGACTCCCATGGCGCCGATGATCTGGAAGAAGTAGCGAGGCCAGAGGGGATTGAACGTCCAGGCCCAATTGATGAGGGTGAACTCAAGGACGATCAGGATGAGGCCGCGGGCGAAGAGCTTGCGCGGGGTGGCATGGCTGAGCGCGGCCGACCAGCCCATGAGCAGCGTGAAGACAGGCGCGCAGAAATGAGCGAGGATGCGCCAGAAGTAGACCGCGCCGGGGATGACGGCGAGGTTCATGGGATCGGTGATGACCGAGTTGGGGTCGGCGGTCTGGAACTCGCGTAGATGGTCGACGACCATGAAGCACATGACCAGACCGCGCAGGATGTCGATGGCGTAGAGGCGCATCAACGGAAGTGTAGGGCAAAAGTGGCGGTGCGCGGGGCGCCGGGGATGTTGCCAGCGCGCGCGACGAAGAGGCTGGCGGTGGCGTAGAAGCGATCGGTGGCGTTATCGAGCTGGGCACGGAACTCGAGGCGCTTGCCGATTTTCTGGAAGAGGCCGACATCGAGCGTGGCGTAACCACCGGCGAGGATGCCGGCGTAGGGCTCGTAGCGACGGCCGCGCAGCTCGCTGCCGAGGTGGAGGCTGGTGCGGGTGCGCGTGAAGTCGTAGCGGAGGAAGAGGCCGCCGGAGTGGCGCGCGGCGTTGGGCAGAGGACGACCCACGGCCGAGGGCGTGAAGCGATCGGCGAGGATCTCGGAATCGAGGAAAGCGTAGTTGGCGATCAGGCTGAGAGTGTTTGTGAGCTTGCCGGTGATGTCGAGCTCGAGGCCCTGATTGCGGACGCGACCGATGGCGAAAACTGCCGCGAAGTTGCTGCCCTGGGGGCCGAAGTTCGGATCGGGGCGGAGGACGTTGCGCTTGGTGATGTGGAACCAGGAGGCATTGAGGAGAACGCGGCCCTGGGCGAGCTCGTGCTTGAGGCCGGTCTCGAACTGGCGGCCGAGCTCGGGGGAGTGGGGGCCGTTGGCGAGGGGCGTCTGGGCGAGGGAGGGAGCGCGGTTGAAGGAGTTGCTGTAGCTCGCGAAGAGGGAGAGATTCTGGATGAGGCGATAGACGGCGGCGGCGCGACCGGTGAGCGCGGTGAGCTCGGAGCGGAGGGGCAGATCGCCGGCGCGGCCATCATCGGTGAAGCGCTCGAGGCGGCCACCGAGCAGGACTTGCAGGCGCGGGGTGATCTCGATCTGATCCTGAATGAAGTAGCCCTGGCGATTTGAGAGGACCGTCTGGCGGGTGAAAGAGCCGATGGTGGGGATCGTAGAGCGGCCATAGAGGGGGGCCGTGAGGCTGAGCGGGGTGGTGGCCGCGGCGCCATAGCGGCCGAGCCAATCCTGGCGGACGAACTCGGCGCCGAAGGTGAGATTGTTGCGGGCGATGCGGCGGTAGAAATTGGCGGTGAGGGAGACGTCGGAGTTGCCGCGGAACTGGTCGCGATACTCGCGGCGCATGGTGCCATCGGCGAGGATGCCGCGGGGCTCGTGGTAGGCCTCGGGACGATCGTAGTTGAGGAAGCGGAAGGTGACGTCGGTGCGGAACAGAGGCGTGAAGGCGTGGTCGAGGCGGGTCTGGAAGATGCGGGCCTGGAGCTGGGAACGGTCGGAGGGTTCGCTGGCGGTCCAATCGCGGTTGGTGAGCCAGGCGCCGGAGGCGTTGGTGGGGATGCCGCGGAGGCGGTGGGCGAGGAGATTCTGATCGATGTATTCGTACTCGAAGCCGAGTGTGGTGGATTCGGCGGCGCGCCAGGAGAGGCCGGTGGCGAGGTGGATGTTCTCGCTGCCCGAGTTGTAGCGGAAGATGCGGCGCTCTTCGCCGTAGATGGCGGCGCGGTAGAAGAGATTGCGGGACCTGGGGAGAGGGCCGGTGACTTCGCCGTGGCCACCGCGTTGGGCGTAGGAACCGGTGCGGAAGCTGGCTTCGGCGGCGGGGGTGTTGCGGGGCTTGCGGGTGACGAAGTTGATGACGCCACCAGCTTCGCCGCCACCGAAGAGGACGGCGGCGGGGCCCTTGAGGACTTCGACGAATTCGATGTTGGTCAAGCGGCCCTGGGAGGTGGAGAAGCCGGCGTCGTTGATGTCGTTGTCGAGGCTGCCGTAGGGATTGCCGCGGACGCCGTTGAAGAGGACCTCGCGCTGGGTGAAGCCGCGCATGGTCATGGCGGAATAGGTGGAATCGGTGACGCCGGAGATGTTGCGGTAGAGGTCCTTGATGTCCTGGATGTTGCGGTCTTCGAGGAGGGCCTTGGGGATGACCTGAGCGGCCTGGGGCAGATCGATAAGGGCAGTGGGGGACTTGGCGATGGAGACGGAGGAGGTGGCGAGGAAGTCGGTGGATGGGGCGCGGACTTCGATGGTGGTCTGGATGGTTTCGAGCTTGAGGGTGAGGCTGGTGCAGGGGACTTCGACACGGAGCTCGAGAGGGATGTAGCCGAGGCCGGAGGCGGTGAGCACGGCGGGGCCGGATTTGAGGCCGGTGAGCTTGAAGTTGCCAGAGGTGTCAGTAATGACACTGGATGTCGCAAGTTGAACCGTGAGACCGGAGACGGGGGAGCCGGCGGGACTGAGGGCGCGACCGGCGCAGACGTCAGATTGCGCGAAGACACACGTGGCCAGGGACAAAGCAAGAAGAAGACGGAACATGATATTGGGAATCTATTATCATAACAAATTTATTGTTCGGGCCGGAACGATGTGATAGGAATTGGCGCATCATGAAAAGCCTTGTATTGCTGCTGGTGAGCACCGTTGCTCTGATGGGACAGGTGCGGATCTTTAATACCGTGAAGACGAAGCTGGCCGAGGGCAAGCAGGTGGTGGGGGGGACGGTGAGTGTGCCGAGCGCGGAGACCTACTGCGCGATGGCGAACTCGGGGTATGACTTTACGTGGATCGAGATGCAGCACAGCCCGCTGACGTATCAGGATGTGGCGAACATGGTGTTTGCGTGTAAAGGCGCGACGGCGATGCCGTTTGTCAGGGTGCCGGATGCGAATGAGGGGGACATTCAGAAGGCGGTGGATCTGGGGGCGGTGGGGATCATTATCCCGATGGTGGAGGACCTCGAGAAGGTGAGGCGGGCGGTGAAGTTTGCCAAGTATCCGCCGGTGGGCAAGCGGAGCCTGGGCGGGGGAAATTACGGAAAGATCTGGGGGGCGGATTACCGGCAAGTTGCCAATGACAACATCATGATCGTGGCGATGATTGAATCGCCGGCGGGCGTGAAGCTGGCCAAGGAAATGGCGGAGATCGAGGGCGTGGATGTGGTGTTTATCGCGTCGACGGATCTGAGCTCGTTTACCGGATGGCAGCAGGGCGACCCGCGGTATGAGGCGCTGGTGACGGAGGCGAAGGAGGCGATTCTGAAGGCGGGCAAGAAGGTGGCGGGGCCGCTGGCGTGGAAGGGGAACCGGCCGGGGTATAGCTTTTTCCAGGCGCCGACGGAGGCATCGCTGATCCAGATGGGCGTGAAAGTGAGCCTGGGGCAGACGGTGGTGAGCGAGACGAAGAAGGGCGTGGCGCAGACGGAAGGCGCCGAGAAACATTAACCAAACCATTACAATTCATTACTTCGTAACGCGGCGAGCTCCGGTAGTATCGGGGTGAAGACCATGAAGAAGATGATGCTGCTGCTCGTGCCGATGTTGGTGGTGGGGCAGGTGAAGAACGTGTTTGAGCCGGGCAAGATCTGGACCGTGCACGTGAAGATGGACGCGGCGCAGTATGCGGCGATGGAGCCGAAGGGTGGACCCGGGGGGCCTGGTGGTCCGGGGGGCGGCATGCGTGGCGGGATGCGACCGCCGGGAATGGGGCCGGGGTTTGGTCCGGGGATGCTGCTTGAGCCCGCGTTTCTCAAGGCCGATGCGAACGGGGATGGGAAGATTACGCGGGAGGAGTTTGCCGCGCTGGGGGACGGGTGGTTTGCGAGCTGGGCGAAGAAGGACCCGGCGAAGATGAGCGAGGCGGAACTGCGGGCGGGGGTGGCGAGTGTGGTGACGATGCCGGGGGGAATGCCGGGCGGGCCGGGCGGGCCGGGGCCGATGATGGGGATGGATTTTCCGTATGCGCATGCGCAGGTGGAATTTGAAGGCGTGGTGCTTGATGACGTGGCGGTGCGCTACAAGGGCAACGCAACTTACATGGCGAGCCGGGGGCAGCTGAAGCGATCGTTGAAGCTGAACCTCAACAAGTATGTGA
Organism: uncultured Bryobacter sp.; assembly: GCA_964494515.1. Lineage (GTDB taxonomy): Bacteria > Acidobacteriota > Terriglobia > Bryobacterales > Bryobacteraceae > Bryobacter. Next base: position 3,920 of record CAZBTA010000223.1, on the reverse strand, counting down.
AAGGCCAGAAGCTGGCGGGGCAGAAGACGATCAACCTGCACTCGGGGGTGATGGACGGATCTTTTCTGAAGGAGCGGATCGGGTATCAGCTGTTTCGTGACGCGGGTGTGCCGGCGCCGCGGGTGAGCTATGCGAAGGTGTACCTGACGGTGGCGGGCAAGTATGACAAGCAGTTGCTGGGGCTCTACACGGTGGTGGAGGAACTGGACGAGGCGATTGATACGGGGCTGATGTTCAAGCCGGAACTGCGCGGGGGATTGTTTGCGGATCTGGGTGAGGACTGGAGCCGCTACAAGAAGATGTATGACCCGAAGAGCGATGTGACGGCGGAGCAGAAGCAGCGGTTTATGGAAACGGTGAAGCTGGTGAGCCACGCGAATGATGCGGAGTTTCGGGCGAAGGCGGAGACGTACATCGATGTGCCGCAGATGGCGAAGTATCTGGCGGTGAATGTGTGGCAGGCGAACATGGACAGCATTCTCGGGATGGGGCATAACTTCTATCTCGTGCTGGACAGGAAGACGAACCGGTTTCAGATGTTGCCGTGGGATCTGGACCTGTCGTTTGGCGGGATGGGCGGGGGCACGGAGATGAGCATTGCCAAGCCGTGGCGTGGGGAGAATCGTTTTCTCGAAAGGTTGTTTGGGCTGGAGAGTTTTCAGAAGGCTTATCACGAGGAGTTGAAGCAACTGAGCGGGAAGGTGCTGGAGCCGGCGCGGATTGAAAAGTTGATCGCCGAGACGAAGGCGCTGATCGATGGCGCGGTGCAGGAGGACAAGGCGGCGCGACCGGCGCAGGGGCAGGGTGGGTTTGGCGGGATGCGCGGGCCGGGTGGACCGGGTGGACCTGGTGGGCCGCCGATTGAGAGCTTTGTGGTGGCGCGTGGCAAGTCGGTGAGCGCGCAGTTGCGTGGGGAATCGAAGGGGAGTGAGGCGGGTGGGTTTGGGCCCGGTGGCGGAGGTCGTGGGGGTGGTGGATTTCCCGGGCCGGGCATGATGCTGGCCGGTGGATTTGTAAAGACGCTCGATGGGGATCATGACCAGACGGTGACGAAGGAGGAATTCCGTGCCGGGATGGAGAAGTGGTTTGCGGCGTGGAGTGGCGGGGAGAAGACGATGACGGTGGAGCAGTTGAAGCAGGGGATCGCCAAGGACCTGGCGCCGCCGATGCCGATGGGTGGGCCGATGGGGCCGCCGCCGTTTGAGGACTAGGAAATGCTGAACATCTTTGAGGGGGCGCCAGTGGACGTGCTGGCAAGGCTGGTAGCCGCATTTCTGTTTGGCGTGGTGATCGCGGGGATTTACCGGTGGACACGGGGGCGGGAGGCGTCGCGATCGTTCGCGATGACGTTGCTGCTGCTGAGTGTGCTGATCGCGATGGTGACGCAGGTGATCGGTGACAATGTGGCGCGGGCGTTCAGTCTGGTGGGGGCGTTGAGCATTGTGCGATTCCGCACGGTAGTGCGCGATACGCAGGACACGGCGTATGTGATTCTGGCGGTGATTGTGGGTATGGCGGTGGGGGCGTGGAATCTGTGGGTGGCGACGATGGGGATTGGCGTGGTGGGGCTGGCGGAGCTGATCTTTGCGATGCGGGGGCGGATTAACGGGAGGGCCGAAGCCGAATATGAGCTCAAGGTGAGGACGGCGGCGGATGTGGATCTGGACGGGATGGTGACGGAGGCGCTGGGTGGGCAACTGGTGCAGCGGGAGCTGTGTTCGATGGGGATGGTGAAGCAGGGGGAGAGCGTTGAGGCGCGCTACCTGGTGGTGCCGAAGAAGGGGGCTTCGATCGCCGAGATGCTACGCGAGGTGACGGGGAGGGCGGGTGTGCAGACGGTGCAGTTTACGCGGCGGGGGATGGAGACGGACTAGTAACTGGTAGGCTGGTGCATGGCGAGTTTGAGTTGTAGCATTGCACTCATCGGGGAGTATGATCCGGGCTTTGCGCCACATGTTGCGACGGATGCAGCGATTGGACATGCGGCGGAGATGTTGGGGGTGAAGGCGAAGGGGACGTGGGTGTCCACCAGCACGCTTGACGAGAGCGTGTTTACGCGGTTTGATGCGATCTGGATTGCGCCGGGGAGCCCGTATCGAGACCTCGAAAAGACGTTGTGGGTGATCCGCGAGGCGCGAGAGAATGATGTGCCGTGCCTGGGGACATGTGGCGGGTTTCAACACATGGTGCTTGAGTATGCGCGGAATGTGCTGGGTTATCAGGATGCGCATCATGCCGAGTATGACCCGTACGCTTCGACGTTGTTTGTGTCGCAGCTCGCGTGTTCGCTGGCGGGGCGTGAGATGGAGCTGCGATTTGAGGCGGGATCGCGGATAGCGCAGATCTATGGAAGTGTTGTGGCGACGGAGCGCTACTACTGCAATTTTGGCGTGGAGCCGGGGAAGGTAGATGTGTTGCGGAGTGGGCCGTTGCGGATCAGTGGATCGGATAGCGAGGGGGAGATCCGGGTGATTGAACACCCGGAGCACCGGTTCTTTATCGGGACATTGTATGTGCCGCAGAACCGGTCGCTGCCGGGAGCGCCACATCCGCTGGTCAGCGCGTTTGTGGCGAGCGCTTGTGAGGCTAAGGGTTGACCCGCAGCAGATAGTCGATGCCGAAGCGCTGCATGAACTTGCGTTGCATGCGGGAGGCTACTTCGTTGACCTCGGCGGCGCCGTGATGCTGGGGATCGACAACGATACGGAAGGGGCGCTGGCCGGGAGGCGTGGCGATGACGCCCGAGACCGCGTTGGCCACGGTGATGGGATGAGTGGAGACACCGGGCGTGTTGAGACTGTCAAGACGGCTGGCAAGGACAGCGGGCAGTGAGGCGATGCGATCGTACTGGGCGGTGACGGCATCATCCGCGGCTGGCTGGGCACCGCCGAAGTGATTGGTGCCGGTGGTGAATGCGCCGGGCTGGATGATAACCGAGTCGATGCCGTAAGGCGTGTTTTCGTAGTGCATCGTTTCGGCGAGGGCATCGGCGGCGGCTTTGCTGGCGACGTAGGGGCCCTGAAAGGGGCTGATGATGCGGCTGGTGACGCTACCGATGTAGACGACCAAGCCACGGCCGGCGCGGCGCATATGCGGCAAGACAGCGCGGTTGACACGGAGGATGGAAACGACATTGGTGTCGAAGATGCGTTGGAGCTGAGCAGGCGTGAAGGCCTCGGTGATGCCGATCATGAGCATGGCGGCGTTATTGACCAGGACATCGATACGGCCTTCGGCCGCGAGTATGGTGGCAACGGCGGATTGACAGGAATCCTCGGAGAGGACGTCGAGCTCGATGGGCGTGATGCGGGCCGCATGGGCGGCGGCGAAGTCGCGAAGCTCGGCAGCGGCGTTGGCATTGCGTCCCGCGATGTCGCGCATGGAAGCGTAGACGATGTGGCCGGCTTCTGCCAGGTGGATGGCGGTGAGGCGGCCGAAGCCAGTGGCGGCGCCGGTTATGAGAATGACCTGAGATGACATGATGTGCGGCTTGCTCCTTTACCAGTAGCCACCGTTGGCGGCGAAAGATTGGCCATTGATCCACTCGCCTTCAGGGCCGGCAAGGAAGCTGACGACTTTGGCGATGTCCTCGGGCTCACCGAGACGGCCGAGAGCGATCTGGTGTTCGAAGTTGGCGATGAGTTCCGGGGACTTGCCGGCGAGAAAGAGCGGTGTGCGGGTGGGGCCGGGGCGCACGGCGTTGACGGTGATGCGGCGCGCGCCGAGCTCGCGAGCGGCAACGGCGGTGAGTTGTTCGATGGCCGCTTTGCTACCGAAGTAGACGCCGTAGCCCGGGATGGGCGGCCCCTGGTAGCTCATGGAGATGTTGATGATGCGACCGCCATCGCGCAGGCGACGGGCAGCTTCGCGCATGGTATGGAAGGCGCCGTAGAGATTGGTACGGATGACGGAGTCGAATT
>CAZBTA010000222.1:0-8374 GCA_964494515.1 uncultured Bryobacter sp. | reverse complement strand
CGTGTTCTTCGAAGCCACATACCCCACGCTCACCACCGACCCCGGCACAATCTCCTTTTCCAGCGTCAGATTCCACTGCTGCGCGTAGTTCTCCCGATAGTTCGGGTCGAGCACATTGAGCGCCGGCGGCGCAAACTTCGCCCCATAGCTCGTCGACGGAAAACGCAACGCCGCATCGGCCCGCGTATAGGTCACCGACGGTTGAATGTAAGCCGCATCAAACTCGCTCTCGGCAATCAGCGGCGGCGCGGCATTCGAACTCGCCGACACCCCAAATGAAGCCTGCTGCGGCGAGAAGAAGATGCCATAGCCACCTCGCAGCACCACCGTCGGTCGCACCACCCAGGCAAACCCGAATCGCGGCGACCAGTTATTCAGATCTCGCGCGATCATTCGCTCGCCCGTGCGGTTCACTCGCAGATTCCCGATCGGCGGAATCCCGCTCACAATGTTGTAAGCCCGCCCCGTCCGCTCTCCCGGCACAAAGAAATAGTCATACCGCAGCCCGAGATTCAGCGTCAGCTTCGCTCCCACTTTCCAGTCATCCTGTACGAACCCCGAAACACTTCCTCCCGTTCCCGCCGACCCGCCAAACCGCTGCGAAATCGTTAACTGCGCCGGCGTGTTCACCAGAAAATCGTTCACGCTGTTAAACACGAAGTTGGCGTTGTTCTGCGCCTTGCGCCCCGCCTGGATCTCCCGGTATTCAAACCCCATCTTGATCCCGTGCCGTCCCCGCTGCAGAAACAGCGTATCCACCGCGTTGTAAGCCGTATTGAGAAAGTTCTCCGTGGTACCGACAGCCGTCAGGATGCCGCCGGTAATCGTCATTGTCGGGATCGGCCCGCCCCCCACCTGTGGCGTCACAAAGCGATTCACCCCCAACCTCACCTCATTCACCATCGTGGGCGAGAACGTATGGCTGTCGCTCAGCGTGTACAGCGTTTGCCGCGAATTCGATTCCCCGACCCCTCGTGGCGCAAACAGGCCTGGCGTCGTCGTCACCGCATCGAGAATGTTGTAGCGAAAAAACACCTGGTTGCTCCCGCTCACCTTGTGATCCACCCGCCCCGTACCGATCGATTCGCGCACCGCCACCACTTCATTGCGGATCAGTTGCGCCAACAGCGGATTGGTTGTCGGCGCCTGATTGGCCCGCGGAATCCACTCCTCCACATAGCTCCGAACCCCGGCATCCTGTATCGCTGCTCGCCCCGCATCGCTCAGCACGTTGTAGTTCGACGTCCTGCCACGCCGCTGGTTCGAGTTCTCCCATCCCAGCCAGAAGAATGTCCTGTCACGCACGATCCGCCCGCCAACGTTGGCCCCAAACTGGTTTAGCCGGATCGGCACCCGCGGTAAACCCGCCGCATTCGCCACCGTCCCGTTGGCATTCAGCTTGTCATTGCGCAAAAACTCAAACAGCCCGACGTGAAAATCATTTCCGCCCGACTTCGTCACTACATTTAACGCCCCCGCCGTCGCGCGCCCAATCTCCGCCGAATAGTTGTTCGTATAAACCCGAATCTCCTGCACCGCCTCAAGGCTCGTCGTATTCGTCTGCTGGAATCCATTCCTCGCCGTCGCCACTCGCTGCGTCGAAATCGCCGACGCATCCGTACCATCCAGCGCAATGTTGAATCCATGCCCCGAAGGGCCTCCGTTCATCGAGAAACTCAACCCGTTACCCGGCGCCACCGCCGTCACTCCCGGCTGTATCGTGATCAGGCTCGTGAAGTTCCTCCCCAGCAGTGGCAGCGCCGCGATCCGTTGCGGCTGTATCGACGTGCTCAACTCGGCCGTCTCGCTTTGCAGCGCCGACACGTTCGCCTCCACTGTTACCGAATCCGTCGTCGCCCCCACCGTCAGGCCAACGTCCTGCCGCTTCACTTCCCCCGCCGCCAGTTCAATTCCCTGCTGCCGGTAAGTCTGAAATCCCTGCCGCTCCACCACCAGTTGGTAAGGCCCCGGGGCCAGAAAGGGAAACTCATACAATCCCACTTCGTTCGAAGTCGTGGTCGTCGAGATTCCGGTTGTCGGGTTCGTCACCCTCACCCCCGCCCCCACCACCGCCGCCTTCGAGACATCGGTTACCGTCCCCCGCAAAGTCGCGCTATTGGTTTGCGCCATCACCCCCATCACCGCGAGGCAACACATCAGGATCAACTTGGACATAATGCGACCCTATGCCCACCCCACCGCCGTCGGGAAGTGCGTACACAGTCGCCAAACCGTGCGCAAACATGTTCAAACTTCTTCTAACCATTTGATTTCGTTAGAATTTCCTCAATGCCGCCCGTCCGTGACGACCAGCAGCGCGCTGCTCTCGCCTCCATCCTGTCCAGCCGTACCTTCGACCGTAGCGAACAACTCAAATCCATCCTCCGGCATGTTTGCGAACGTTCCTGGCAAGGCGAAGCCAGCGCTCTCACCGAGTACGCCATTGCCGTCGATGTCCTTGGTCGACCTGCCGATTTCTCCCCCCAGGAAGACTCGAGCGTCCGCAATCGTGCCTACGCCCTCCGCAAAAAGCTGGATGAGTACTACGAGGCCGAAGGCGCCGCCGATCCCGTTCGCATCTCCCTCCCCAAGGGCAGCTACGCCCCCGAGTTCACGTTGAATGCCGGCCCGGCTCCTCTTCCCCCTCCCTCCCGCCGCCAACTCTGGCGGTTCGCCGCCGCGGGTACTGCTGGCTTGGCCTTGGGTATTGGGGCCGAACACTGGCGGCTGTCCTCACGCCAGTTGCCTGCACCACACCCGGAACTCCAGTCCTTCTGGGGTCCGCTCCTGGTTCCCGACGAGAAGAAGATCCTCTGTGTGTCTACCCCCGCCCAGACATTTCTGCGTACCTTCCCCACCTCCGAGCTGAGCGTCCCCGGCGTTTACCCGGCAGATCCGACCATCACCGAGTGGTTTGCTCGTCAGCGCGTCGAGCGGCAAGGCCCTCATCTGGCTCACGTCCCCACACTGAATTCGCCCCTCTGGGGCGATGCCGCCGGGGCCACACGGGTATCACATTTCCTCACCAGCTACGGCATCGATACCGAACTGGTTGCCGAACGCCTCATTGCCCTCCCGGCTCTGCGCAATCGTAGCGTCGTCTTCCTTGGCACCTCAGAATACTCAGCCGCCGTCTCGCGTCTGCTGCGTGACCTGCCCTTTGGCATCGCCTATGATGCTCCATCGGGTGACCATACTGCTCTCCGCTACAGCGCCGCTGGACAGATACTCGAACGCTTTCCCATCAAACGGCAAAACTCCGAGCTCACTGAAGTCTACGGCCTGATCACCCGCATCCCCGCCGAAGGCGATGGCGAAAGGGCCCGCATCTACATCATCATCTCTGGCGTCACCTCGGCCGGCATTCTTGCCGCCGCTGAGTATGCTTCATCCCCGCACCACATCGCCGCCCTCGCTTCCCGCACCGGATTCTCAAACCAGCCACTCCAGATACTCATACGCGTACGCGCCGACAAGACGATCCCCTTGTCCTTCGACTATCTCACCCACACCACTGGCAAACGCGTTTGAGTCATCCTTCCCCACCGCCCATGTTATGATCCATCAAGTATTAAATGGCCGAACACGGCGTTGTTACAGCACTTCTGAAGCGGATTGCCCAAGGCGACACGGCCGCTGAAGAACTTCTCATCCCACACATCTACGACGAGCTCCGCCGCATCGCATCACGCCACCTCGCCAAAGAGCATCACGCCTCCACTCTCCAGCCCACCGCCCTCGTCCACGAGGCCTATCTCCGCCTCTCGCGTGACGCGCTGTCCAGCTACGAGAACCGCAATCACTTCTTCGCCATCGCAAGCCGCGTCATGCGCCGCATCCTCATCGATCATGCCCGACGCCGTGGCAGCGCCAAACGCGGCGCCACCATCGTGCATCTCCCGCTCGAAGAGGGCCTGCAGGTCGCGGGCGACACCGACGAACTCGTCCTTGCCGTTCACGCTGCTCTCGAACGACTCGAAGCCCTCGACGCCCGTCAAGCCCGCATCATCGAAATGCGCTTTTTCGCCGGTCTTGAAGTCGCCGAGATCGCCGACATCCTCAAGCTCTCTGTTCGCACCGTTCACCGCGAATGGACCACCGCCCGCGCCTGGCTCTACGGCGAGTTACGAGGCCAGTAAGTCCCCCGCTACACCATGACGCCCGAGATTTACCGCGCCGCCTCCGATCTCTTCGAACAAGCCCTCAACGCCGCTCCCGATAACCCGGCCGCCTGGCTCGAATCCACCCCTGCCGTCCCTGCCGCCCGTCAGGAAGCCCTCCGCCTCCTCCACCTCCACCAGATGGCCGAACAAGGCGACTTCCTCGAACCCCAGATCTCCCAGGCCCGCGCCACCTGGCTGGGCAAACAACTTTCGCCCGGCACTATCCTCGCCAATCGCTTCCGCATCGAGTCGTTAATCGGCGAAGGGGGCATGGGTGAAGTCTACGCTGCCTTCGACCAGCAACTCTCCCAGCGCGTCGCCCTCAAAACGCTCCAATCCCATCTCGCTCGCGATCCCGTCGCCCTCGAGCGCTTCCGCCGTGAGGTGCTCCTGCTGCGCGACGTTCAACATCCCTCCGTCATCCGCATCTTCGACTTCATTTCCGACGAGCAGCACTGCTTTTTCACCATGGAGCTGCTCGAAGGCCACACCCTCGCCGATCGCCTCATGCAGTCAGGCCCCCTGCCCACCGCCGCCGTTGCCCGCATCGCCACCGATCTCATCGAAGCCCTCGCCGCCATCCACGCCCGCGGCATCGTCCACCGCGACCTCAAGCCCGCCAATATCTTCGAGACCAACTCCGGCCGCATCGTCCTCATGGATTTCGGCATCGCCACCACGCCTGATCTCCCCACACTCACCGCCACCGAATCGGTCCTCGGCTCGCTCGACTACATGTCCCCCGAGCAGCTCGAGGGCCTCGATGTCACCCCGGCCAGTGACTACTACGCCTTCGGTCTGCTCAGTTATGAACTCGCCACCGGCGGCCAGCCCTGGGTCGGCACCAGCCCCGTGGCCCGCGCTGTCCAGCGCCTGCAGCACAATCGTCGTCCCGCCTCGCTCCCCGGCCCGCTCGGCCGCATGATCAGCTCCTGCCTCGAGCCCGCCCCCAACGACCGGCCCTCCTCCCCGGCCGCCATCCGTGCGCTGCTATCCGGCAAGTCTCGCCCTTTATCGCGCCGCGCCATTCGCCAGAGCGTTTACGCTCTCGCCGCGCTCATCCTCATCATCCTCGCCGTCCGCTTCTGGCCTCGACAGCCCGCGGTCTCCCCCGACGTCGCTCGTCACCTCAAGCTCGCCGCCCAGTTCTCCGTCCGCCGCAACGCCTCCGATCTCACGAAGGCCCGTGAAGAGTTCCAGGCCGCGCTCAACCTCGACCCCGTCAACACCACCGCGTGGATTGGCCTTGCCGACGTTTACTCTTCCATCGCCAACTACGGCTTCGGTGAGCCCCGCCCCACCGCTCTGCTCGCCGAGCAGGCGGCCGATCGTGCGATTGAACTCGATCCACGCTCCGGCCCCGCCCTCGCGGCCAAGGCCTACATCGTCTCGCTCGATTACGCTCGTTGGCGCACCGTCGGCCCACTGTTCGAGCGCGCCCTCGCTCTCGATCCCCAAAACATCACCACTCGTCTCTGGTATGGCGCCTGGCTTGGCAAGATTGGCCGATTTCCCGAGGCTTTAGCGCAATTAAGAAAAGGACTCGATGTCGATCCTGGCTCCATGGTCATCCATCACGAGATCGTCGCGATTCAAGCGAACGCCCGTGACTGGGCGACTGCCGAAAAGTCAGCTCGCTATCTCGTTACCCTGCAGCCTCGCGAGCCCAGTTCGCATCTCGCTCTCTGTAGAGTTCTGCTCGGAGCCGGCCAGTTCGACTCCGCTGACAGCGCTTGTCGTGAGGCACTGCGACTGGAATCGAGCGCTTCTGGCCAGGCGATTTTCGCCACGGTCCTCGCGGCTCGCGGCAAGCACGCCGAAGCCCGAGCGCTCGCCAACGATATCGTCAGCAAAACCAGAAACGTCTCCATCCTCTGCGAGCTCTACTCCCGCCTCGGCGAACCCGACCGGGCCATCGAGCTCATCGAAGAGGCCTACCGTAAAGGCGATTCCAGTCTCATGGCATTGGGTTTCAATCCTCGCTTCGATCTTGTGCGGAGTCATCCGCGAGTGCGAGCAATCGCATCAAAGCTTGGCTTCGAATAGTTCTCCACCCTCCAACCCTCCAAGGAGATTCCCCAACCCCATGCGATTTCGCGAACGCAAAATCGATCAGACTGACGTGGGCGCGCTTGTTGTCGAAGTGGATCCCGCAAGCCCCGCCACCACCCGCACCCCCATCGGGCGCGCGTTCTTCTTCTACGGCACCGGCCAAGTCCGCACCGTGCCCGATCTCAGCTTCCAGTGGCTCTCCGAGCTCGTCATGGCCGACTCCATAACAGAGGCGACACAGATCGCCACCGAGGCCACCACCGCGCGAGACCAGCAGACCGCTTCTGGCCAACTCCTGTCCCTTCAGACCGCCTACATGTGCAGTGCCGTCGGTCGCGATCTCCGCATCGTCACTAAAGACTTCGATGCCGCCTCGCTCTCCCAGTCCTGGAGCTACGCCATCGTCGACGAAGACGACTTCGGCCCCGAGCATCCCATGATCGTCTCCGAGATCTGGGTCGCCAGGTGCCCCACCACAGAAGGCTCCTGCAACCTCACCCCCGCCTCTCTTGCCGGCGCCAACCTCGTCGGCCGCGACGCCCCTGTCGATTGGCAATTGATCGCCGAGCGCGTCCGCGATCACATCTAGAGCGGACATTCCACCCGGGGTCGCCGGCCTGACGGATCTCGCCACCGCAATCCGTTAGGCCACATCCCCGGCGCGATCACCCGCACCACCGGCAATCCCACCCGCCTCCGCGTCAGATCCACCCAATAGCGCTTCACCTCCCGCGTCTCCACCGCGTTTCCCCGCCCTGCTCGTTGAAACGGCTGCAACTCCTCATACCCCATCACCGCCCGATCCCCCCAATGCTTACGCCACACGCGCACCTGCGCCACCTCTCTCACCGCCCGTGCACATGCTTCCTGCCACGTCCCACCAGCCCCTGCCCCAAACACCACCTCCCGGCCATCCTCGCGCGACGACACCGCCACACACACCGGCCCCATCCCCGCGCTCACATCCAGCACCTCGAGTCTCCCCCACTCCCTTTCAAGCATCCATCCCGTCTCCGCACACTCCGCCACCTCGCCCCACTCCACCGCCGGCGCCTCGAGCCGCCCGTACCACCACCGCGCCACCGCATCCCGCTCCACCACCTCCCGCCATCCCGCCGCGATAGCCTCCTCCCGTGTCGCCCCCGCAGCGCACCCCGTTGATTCCGTCACTGCAAATCGCGGCTGCGCCTCATCCGCATAATCAAGCAACACGAGCGCCGCTGGCACCAGTTGGTCCGGATAATCCCCCAGCGCTCGCGCCCACATCCACGCCACCGGCACATCCTCGCGAAACCGCGCCGGCGCACTCGCATCCTTCTCATACTGCGCCTCGCTGTACTGCAGGATCTCCCGTGGATGAACACACCGCCCCGGCTCATAGCACTGCACAACCAACTCTTCTTCCCCATCCGCATGCGCCGCAAATCGCTCCACCGCCTCAAACACCGCCCTCGCCCGCGCCTGCTCACGATTTACCCCGCTGCCATAAGCAAACCCCGCATTCCGTCTCCGGTGCCGCCGCCCCCCGAGCGGCGCCAGACAATGCTCCACCCCCGCGTGATGCAAACCATACGCCTCATACTCGCCCACCACCCGCGTCGCGATACCGGTCTTGGCGCTCAGCCACTGCTCCGGCACAAACTTCCCCCTGCGCCACACCGGATGCTCCTGGATCACTCCTCGCCGCAGATCAAACGTCCGCAACACTCTCAGCTCTTCCCGGCTAGCGAGCATTGTCCCCACCCACCCCGCCACCAGCGCCAGGCTCCACTCCGTCGCCGCCACTGCGATTGCCGGCGGATACTCCCACCCCGCCACCAGCGCCCGTTCCGCGCGTCTCGCCCGCAACCAATAAGCCAGCTCGTCATATGCCGCAGCATCGCGCACCACCGGCCCCATCCACACCTTCATCCCGGTAGGCCTCACGAGCAGCACCGGCCCGCCCTGCGCCACCAACTCGCGCAACTCTGGCCGCAGGTAATCATCGGTCATCACCACGGTCACCGCCGCCCCCTCATCCACCACCACCCCCGCTCCCCGCATCACCTCAACCAACCTCTGCCTTGGCAACTCCCCCACCATCACCAACCGGCATCGCAGCGCGGCGGGTTCACGGTCAGTTGCTTCCCAGTAAGCCCGCTCGCGTCTGCTGCTGGCGC
>CAZBTA010000221.1:5870-8409 GCA_964494515.1 uncultured Bryobacter sp. | reverse complement strand
CCACCACTTTCTTCTCAAGCTGCTCCACTACGCCCTCAAGCCGCGACACTTCTCTCTTGGCCGCTACCACCGCCGCCTCACCCGCTACCATCTCCCCATCCAGCGCCCGCAACGGCTCCACCTGCGCCATCTCCGCGATCAACATCCGCTCACCTGCTCGCTCCTCCCACCGCGCCTCAGCCACGGCCACTTCTTCACTCGCCGCTACCGCTTTCAGCTCCGCCTGCCGCAACGCTTCCCACTTGCCGCGCTGCAAACGCACCACCTCCAGCTCCCCCTGCGCCCGCTTCTCGCTCACGCCCAACTCTTCCACTAGCAGCCGCCGCGCCTCACGCTCCTCTTCACTCAGCAGCACCACCCCCTGCATCTGCTCCACCAGCTTCTGCCATGCCTCGCGCTTCTCCTTGGCCCCGGCAAACACCGCCGCCGAAATCTTCCGGTACACCTCCGTCCCCGTGATCTTCTCGAGCAGCGCCGCCCGCTCATTCGCCCCCGCCCGCAGAAAACTGTCAAACTGCCCCTGCGCCAGCAAACACGTCCGGCAGAATTGATCCAGCTTCAACCCCGTCGCCGCCTCCACCTTCGCATCCACATCCCTCACCTTGTCCGCCACCACATCTCCACCCACCACTCGCAATGACCGCTGCACCGGCTGCACCTTCCCTGATGCATTCTGACGGGCCCGCCGCAATTCCCACCGCGCCACATACCGCACATCATCCTGCCCCACAAACTCCATCTCCGCCCAACACTCGCCCATCCCGCGCGACATCACATGCGTCACCGCCGACGCCTGCACCAACTCCCCACTCGGATCCCCCACCTCATCGCTCCCCGCCATCGTCAGCCGCGGGTAGCTCCCATACAGCGCCAGACACATCGCATCGAGCAGTGTCGATTTACCCGCCCCCGTCGGCCCCGTAATCGCAAACAGCCCCGCCCCCGCGAGCGGCTCCACGCCAAAGTCGATCTCAAACTCCCCCACCAGGCTCGCCAGATTCCGCCCGCGCAACTTCAGAATCTTCATGCCTGCTCCGCCTTCTCCCGCGCCACGGCAAAGATCTCGCGGTGCACCAGCTCGGGCGCTTTGCCCATCACGTTCTCAAACGCCTCCACAAAGAAATCCTCCGGGTCCCGATCCTTCACCTTCACCTCCGGCGCCCCCGCCACGGCCTTCTTCTCCACTTCCTCGAGTTGCACATCCACAATGCGCACCCGCGCCTCCTGCGCCCACCCATCCAGCTCCTCGCGAAACGTCGCCGGCAACCCCTCACGCTTCAGCTTCACCTGCGCAAAAGCCTCATTCCCCCCACACCGCTGGAGCTCATCCCGAACATCGTTCCACTTCGCATACCCCTTCGCCGGCACCCGCAAAAACGCAACACTCCTCTCCAGCACAATCGCCTCCGTCCGCACCGCCTTGCCATCCATCTCCACCATCACCAGCTGATGCCGGTAATCCATCTCCGCCGCGCTCAGCGGCACCAGCGATCCGCTATACCTCACGCGCTCCCCGCCCACCGCCTGCGGCTTGTGCAGATGCCCCAGCGCCACATAGCTCGCCCCCTCTGGAAACACGCTCACCGGCACCGCGTTCTCCCCGCCCACCAGAATCCGCCTCTCGCTCGCCTGCGTCTCCTCGGCTCCGCTCACATGCAGATGCCCCATCACCACTAGCGGCCCGCCTTCCCACTGCGTACGTGTCGCCCCGGCGATCTCCTCATACATCCTCCTTGTCGCCGCCACCACGCCATCCCGCGTCGACCCCAGACAAGCCGGCGTCGGATAGGACACCGCCAGCACATGCCCCTTGTCACCAACGCGCACCAGATGCCGCCCCAGATGGCTCCGCTGCACATTGCCCACCACGTCCACCCCGATCCCGCGCAACACCTCGCGCGGCGCCTCCAGTCGTGTCGCCGCATCATGGTTGCCCGCCGTGATCACCGTGCGCATCCCCGGCGCCACCTCATGCAGCCGCACCAGCGTCCGATAGTAAAGCCCCTGCGCCTCGGGCCCCGGGTTTGGCGAATCAAACACATCCCCCGCCACCACCAGCGCATCCGGCTGCCGTGCCTCTACCGTCGCCACCAGTTGCTCGAGCGCCCGCTCCAATTCCTCCTGCCGCGACCACCCGCGCAACGTCTTGCCCAGATGCCAGTCAGCAGAATGGAGGATGCGAAACACAGATACCAATATAAAATCCACCCATGGCCGTTAACGCAGAACGAATCGATCGCATGCGCCCACCCTATGTCCATCAGGCCGATCTCAACTGGTGCTGGGCCGCCAGTCTCGAGGCCTGGACCCGTGTCGACCCCCGCTGGGGCGGCGTCAAAACGCAAGCCGAATGGATTGCCGATCCCCAACTCCAGCCCCACCTCCACCCCACCACCAAAGCCATCAACATCCGCACCGGCATGCCGCATCTCGCCACCCGCTTCAATCTCAAGCTCGGCGCCTACAATACTGGCACGGCTACCTCCCACGCCCCCTCGCTCTCCGAGCTCCGCTCCACGCTCTCCCGCTCCCACGTGCT
>CAZBTA010000221.1:0-5770 GCA_964494515.1 uncultured Bryobacter sp. | reverse complement strand
CGCGCCTTCTGCGTCCAGCACTGTTCCACCGCCCTCAGACACCACTCCGCGCTCGCCTTGTCATTCACGGGCTGCTCATCCACCATCACCCACACCGGGTTCGTATGCGCCGCCGGCAACACTCTCGCCGCCACCCACGCGCTCCGCTCCATCTCCACCTCAAACTCCACATCCCTCACCGCCCCATCCCCCACCACGTTCTTCACCGCCACCACCTTGCCATTCACCACCAGTTCCACGGCCACCTCGTTCGTCTCGCCAATCCGCGCCCGCTCCACCGTCCAATACGGCTTCTGGTCATAAGGCAGCTTCTGCAGCGCCAGGTTCGGCGTCTTGTCGAGCAGCACCGCCGCCTTCATCGCCACCTTCACGCGTCCTCGCCCACGCAGCTTCACATCCTCAAGCCCTCCATTCACGCGAAAGTCCATCAGGTGCGCCCGCCCATCGCTCAGATAGCTGCGTCCCTCGCGCAACCCATCAATCCACTTGCGATACGTCAACGGCGCATCGAGCTTCACATACGTCCGGCTCAACCCCACCCGGTCATCCGTGATGCAGGGAAAATCTGTCTCCCCCGCAATCCTCGTCCGATACCCGACATTCAGCGTGTGATACCAGACACTCAACTCCCACACATACGGCGTATCGCCGCCGGCAATGAAATCGATCGTCCCCGGCCGTGTCACATCCACCACATACTCGTTCGCCCCGATGCCGTCAAACCCCGGCATCTCATAGCTCGGCACCTTCGTATCCATCACCTGCAATCCCCATCCCGCATGCGTATACCCGGTCACCGCCCCCTGCTTCTTCGCCCACTCGAGCACGGGCACATTCCAGGTCGGCCAATCCTCCAGCTTCTGCGTGCCCGGATAATCCTGCTCCTTCAACCCCAGCAGCGCCAGATGCCCGCTATCACTCGACGGAAACCCCGAGATCTCCAGGTCATAATGCATCACCTGGTTGTCCTTCGATAACCGGTCATCGCCCCCGGTAAAGAACTTCTTCTGGTGGTAATACCCCGGCCCCCACGTCAGCACCGAGGCAAGGTTCAGCTTCTCGCCCGCGATTTGCCGGATCATGTCTTCCGGGTTCACGCCCTCAGTCGGCTTCGCATAATGCGAACACCCTGCCGCATGGATGTGCGGGTCCCCCGAGTACCACCCGTATCTCACCGGCTCGATCCATCGCTCCAGCGCCACGGCGATCTCGCTCGGCCCTTTCGCATCCACAACCACCTTCTGCACTCGCGCCAAATATTCCGGCCCTCCCGTCGACTTCACCGTGTACGTCCCATGGGGCAGGGAAATCGTTTCCCCATCCGCCCGGTATACCTGCTTCTGAAAGAAGAAGTCCGGCGCCAGTCGCTTCGACTGGTTCGGATACACGCGCCCCCGCTCATCTTCAAACGTCAGTGATGCCGTTGTCGGGTTGCCCTTCTCATCCTTCACCCGCAACGCAATCCGCCGTGCCGGCGTCGCCTCAAACAGAATCGAGATGTCATTGCGAAACCCGATATCCTGCGTCCCCTGACCCACGTCAAACCCCAGCTCCGCCGCCCTCTGGCCCGCATCGCGGCTATACACCTCAAGGATCAGATACTCGAGCTCCAGCCCCGTCAGCCGCTCCCCCAGCGGCGCCCGCCGAAAGAAGCTCACCTCCGTCCAACGGTCACGAATATCCGCCGCCGTAATCGGCGCGGTCGATCTCTTGCCCCAGTAACTCTCCACCACGCGCAACGCGTTCGGGCTTGTCACACGCAGCGGCGCCGTCACATGCGCCTCGTTCACCACCTTCACGAGAAACGCGCGATACCCACCCTGCACCAGCTCCGCCCTCGCCTCACCCCGCGCCACTTTCACCCGCGATTCCGGGTTGATCCCCACCTCGGCCAGTACATGCGGCGCCAGCGCCGCCTCAATCGCCTTCACCGCCGCTGCTTCATCGGTCATGGCAATGGCCTCGGCAATCGCCTGCTTGGTCGCCGCGGGCAAGGGCTGGCCAATAAACGCCAGCGCGTCCTCCACCCTTCTTACCTGTTGCGCCAGCGGCTGCAGCGCCACCGGCGCCGCCATCATCACACTTGCCATTACCAACAACACAAGTCCACGCATGATCGGCTTCCATTATGCTTTCCCTATGCTTTGCCGTCCAGCCTTGTTGCTCGCCTCCGCGCTCACGCTCTTCGCCGCCGACGATTACTTCCCCAAGCCCGACACCCAGGGCGGCTGGCGCACCCTGCCCACCCCCAAGGCCATCCGCCAGCGCACGGGCATCAATGTCTCTCGCCTCGACGAGGCCTTCGAGTTCACCAAGACCACCAGCCAGCACGGCGGCCTCCTCGTCGTCCGCCATGGCTATCTCGTCTACGAGAAATACTTCGGCCGCGGCAATCGTGAAGCCCTGCCCGAGCTCGCCTCCTGCGGCAAGGCCTTCACCACCACCGCCGTCGGCATGATGCTGCAGGATACTCCCGCCACTTTCCCCGCCGGCCTCGACGAAAAGATCTACACCCCGCGCTTCCTGCCCGAAGCCATGCCCCTCGATGACCCCCGCAAAGCCGCCATCACGCTGGGTCAATTGCTCAGCATGTCGGCTGGCCTCAAGGGCACCAACCCCGTCTACGTCAAAGGCGTCAAGCAAACCTGGCCCGACCCCACCATCGACAACGGCCCCTGGTCCACCACCGACGACTTCGCCCTCAAACAACCCCTCTGGTGCGCCCCCGGCGATTGCTACAGCTATTCCACTGCCTCAAGCCACATCCCCGCCATCCTCGTCCGCAAGGTCATGGGCGAGGAGATGGAATCCTACATGCGCCGCCGCCTCACCACGCCCCTCGGCTTCGGCACGTGGGGCTATGCGATGTACCGCCCCAAGCTCAAGAGCGGTATCGATGCCGAGGGCCGCATGTTCCACACTCCCGGCGGCGGCAGCATCGCCGTGCGCTCCACGGACATGCTCCGCTTCGGCTATCTATACCTGAAGCAGGGCCGCTGGGCCGGCCAGCAGATCCTCCCCGCCGACTTCGTCCGCCTCTGCGGCCGCAGCGTCAGCTACAACCCCCACTTCACCCACAGCTTCAACTTCAACGTCAACGACGACGGCCATCTCAAAGGCGCCCCCCGCGACGCCTACTGGAAGGGCGGCTCCGGCGGCTACGCCATCTATGTGGTGCCCTCGCTCGATCTGGTCGTCTACAAAATGGGCGGCACCGAGTCGCAGTATGATCCCGCCCTCACCCGCCTTCCCGTCCGCTACACCTACGACGGCTCGCGAGATAATTGGAAGCCAGTACCCGTTGACGATCCTACAGGCCGCACCCTCGAGCTCGTCATCGCCGCCATCGAAAAACAGTAATGCCTCAACACAAAATCATCTCCCTCGACGTCCTCGACATCCGCTATCCCACCGTCAAGCTCGGCATGGCCGGGTCTGACCCGCGCCACCTCGCGCCCAATTACTCCTGCGTCATCCCCATCCTCCGCACCGATACCGGCCTCGAGGGCCGCTCCCTCATCTTCACCATCGGCGATGGCACCGACATCCAGAAGCACGCCGTAGAATCCCTCCGCCGCTTCGTCGTCGGTCGCAACCTCGAAGACTTCACCAACGCTCCCGGCCTCTTCGCCCAATCGCTAGCCGAACACCACCAGCTCCGCTGGCTCGCCCTCGGCGTCTACCGTATGGCTGTCGGCGGCGTCGTCAACGCGCTGTGGGATCTCTGGGCCAAGAGCGAGTCCAAGCCCATGTGGCGCCTGCTCACCGATCTCTCCCCCGAACAGATCGTCAGCGCCATCGACTTCCACCACCTCCGCGACGCGCTCACCGAGGACGAACTCCTCGAGATGCTCCGCTCGCGCACTGCCGAAAAGGCCGAGAACATTGCCCGCCTCTCCGATGTCGGCGTCCGCGTTTACTCCACCGCCGGCTGGTCCGGTCGCCCCCTCGACGAAGTCCGCCAGATCTGCAGCGGCCTCTATGCCGCTGGCACCCGCGCCTTCAAGGCCAAGGTCGGCCGCGGCCAGCAGTACGATCGTGCCCGCGCACTCGATGAAGATCGCCGCATGCTCAACGCCATCCGCGAATCCACTGGCCCCGACGCGCTCCTGCTCACCGACGCCAATCAGAACCTCGGCGACTGGCGCAACGCCGCCAGCTACATGCGCGAGCTTGCCGAGTACAAGCTCCTCTTCATCGAAGAAGCCATTGCTTACAACGACGTCATCGGCTACGCCAATCTGCGCAACGCCCTCGCCGATGTCGGCATTGGGGTCGCTGGTGGCGAGCAAGCCCCCGACGCCGTCACGTTCAAACAACTCCTTGCCGGCGGTGGCCTCACCCATTGCCAGATCGATGGCGCCCGCGTCGGCGGCGTTAACGAGCTGTTCGCCATCATCGCTATGGCCGCCAAGTACAACGTCCCCGTCTGCCCCCACTCGGGCGGCATCGGCCTCGGCCAATTGGTCGGCGCGCTCTCGATTTGGGATCAGGCCTGGTTCGGCTCGAGCGGCCGCTGGCTCGAGTACCTCGAGTTCCTCCAGGCCGGCGTCTTCAAGCATCCGCTCGTCGTGCGCAATGGCCACTACCAGTTGCCCACGGCCAATGGTTGGGGCCTTGAGATGGAAGACGACTTCGTCGCCCGCTACATCTACCCCGACGGCCCTGACACCGCCGATCACCTCGAAGCCGACCGCATCGCTGCGACTCAACCCGGCGCTCCACCCTACGCCCGCTACTGGGCGCGCTAATCCAGCAAAGCGGAGATCAGTGCATGGCTCAACACAACCAACTCGGTGCCGAACAACGCGATGCACTTCTCCACCTTCTCGAGAGTCGCTTTGCGAACAACATGCACCGCCATCCTGCTCTCACATGGGAGAACGTCCGCAAGGCGCTCCAGGAGAACCCTCAAAAGCTCTGGTCGCTCCATGAAATGGAACGAACAGGTGGCGAGCCAGACGTTCTGACGCGCGATCAAGCCACACGCGAGTTCCGGTTCTTCGACTGCTCCCCAGAAAGCCCCAAGGGCCGCCGCAGTCTCTGCTACGACGACGCAGCGCTGCGGTCGAGAAAAGAGCACAAGCCTGAGAACAGCGTCATCGAAATGGCCACTGCCATCGGCATCGAGCTTCTGACAGAAGACCACTATCGTGAGCTGCAGACCTTCGGCGAGTTCGACAACAAAACCTCGAGTTGGATCCATACCCCTCCGCGCATCAGATCACTCGGCGGCGCGCTGTTTTGCGACCGGCGCTACGACACCGTCTTCGTCTATCACAACGGGGCCGAGAGCTACTACGCCGCGCGGGGCTTTCGTGGCCTGCTCCGCGTGTAGGTTCAGGACATGACACTTCACACCGGCGCGCAGAAGCACAGATTGTTCCCGTCCGGATCGGTCACCGCGAACTCCCGCAGTCCCCACGTCTGATCAATGGGCGCCGTATGAACTGGCGACTCAGGTCGCTGCGTCGTGTCCAGTCCCCGCGCTCGAAAGGTCTCAAATCGCTCATCAACGTCCTCGACAAACACCCGGTTCACCGACCCGAAGACTCCATCCCCCGCATGGATTGAGAGCTGCAGTTCAGCCCCGTCGCGCACAAGTCCAATCACACCGACAGCCATTTCGCTATCTTCATAGCCCGGCCATCTGCGCTCAAAATCGAGAACTTCTGTATAGAAGTGCAAGGATCTCTCAAGATCGCTCGACCGGATCACTGGAACAATCTTCATCACCCGGGCCTCCTGCCAACCAGACTAATTTCTCATC
>CAZBTA010000220.1:0-8421 GCA_964494515.1 uncultured Bryobacter sp. | reverse complement strand
CAGAGGTATTCCTGTTTGAACCAGGATTCGCCCATGGATTTGCGCTCGCGCTCGAGGAACGCGGGATCGAAGCGGGGGCACTCGGTGGCCGGGGTCATGATGCGTT
This sequence comes from uncultured Bryobacter sp., assembly GCA_964494515.1. Classification (GTDB taxonomy): domain Bacteria; phylum Acidobacteriota; class Terriglobia; order Bryobacterales; family Bryobacteraceae; genus Bryobacter. The sequence goes on along the minus strand of CAZBTA010000220.1, from coordinate 8,315 downwards.
CCCAGTCGTCGCCACGTTCCCACTCTTCCCAGAAGAAGCCGCGAGTGCCGTAGGGGGTGGAGAGCAGGGCCATGCGACCGTTCTTGGCCGCCGCAAGAAAAGGGCGAACGCTGCGATAGAGACTGTCGGCGACCTGGCTGGCTTCGTCGATGATGAGCAGGTTGGTGCCGGAGAAGCCGCGGATGGTGCCATCGCGACCGGGCAGGCCGATGATGCGCGAACCGTTGGGCAACTCGATGGATAGCGTATTGAAGCCGTCGCTCTTGCGGCGGATGCCGAGCAGGGGCAGATACTGCATGACCTTGCGGATCAATTCGCCGCTCTGACGGAGCGAGGGGCTGACGACGAGGACGAGGCTCTTGGGGACGTAGAAGGCCTGGTGCAACGCGAGGATGCTCGAGACGGTGGACTTGCCCCACTGGCGCGAACAGTTGAGGATTAACTGTGGCGCCGTGGAGCGGAGCACGGCGGACTGCCTGGCGTCGGGAGTGATGCCGAGGAAGTACTGCGCGAATGAGACCGGATCGAGCCGCGCGGCGATGTGCTGGAGCGCGAGATTGGTTTGCATCAGGGCAGGATCCTTGTGTCGGGATTGGCGCCAACGGTGCTGGTGATCTCGTTGACGACGGCCGCGCGAGCTTCAGGAAAGTTGGCGAGCCCACGCTGGATGGCTTCGAGCAGTTGGCCGAGACGGGCGGTACCGGTCTCGGCGATGTCGACGGTGCTGGCGTTGAGTGGGGCCGATTCGACGATTGCGTAGATGCGTGGGAGAGGTGACTTTTTGCGAGGCATCGGTTACATCTCCTTTGACTTGCGCGTGGTCTTGGCCGGGGGCGCCCACTTTTCGACGCGGGAGGAGAGCGTGTTGAGGCCCTTGGTGGAATCGAGCAGTTGCTTGGTGAGGAACTGATAGGCGCGCTCGTTGTGGCAGGCGCGGTGGCTGAGCATGAGGCGTTGGGCCGGCTCGGCGTGGCGCTGGATGAATGGCATGCGGACCTGAGTGTTGAGTTCGCACTCGCGCACGCTGTGGAGCCGATCGGAATTCCAGCGGAGTTGGCCGACGGAGAGGAGGTCGCTCTCGCCGAGGATGTTCTGAGGGGCGAGCTCGCCGTAGAGGCGCTCCATGAGGTTGTTATGGATGCGCTGGTCTTCGAGGTCGTTGATCATGGCAGGCGTGGCGGAGCGGCGCTTGCGGGTGAGGACCTCGGGGTTTTGAGATTTGTTTTCGTCGTTCATTGGCTTGTCCTTTGCAAAGAGGTTTTGCTTGTTGGTGGGACAGAGCCCACCCGGACATGGACGTTAGCAGGGCCAAAAAACGAGTTTTAGCGGCGTGGCGCGTAAGTGATTGGCAACAGGGGAGATATAGTTGCGAAATATTTTGAATGGCGACTAGCGCGCGGCCTGGTGGATGGCGGCGCGGATTCTGGGATAGGTGCCGCAGCGGCAGAGATTGCCGCTCATGGCCGCGTCGATATCGGCGTCGGTGGGATGGGGCTTCTTCTTGAGCAGAGCGCAAGCCGACATGATCTGACCCGCCTGGCAGTAGCCGCACTGGGGCACGTCGATGGTGGCCCAGGCCTGCTGGACCGGATGAGAGCCATCGGGGGAGATGCCTTCGATGGTGGTGATGGCGGATTTGGCGGCGTCGGCCACTTTGGTGACGCAGGCGCGGGCGGGCTCGCCGTCGAGGTGGATCGTGCAAGCGCCGCAGAGGCCCATGCCGCAACCAAACTTGGTGCCCTTCAAGCCCAGCTCATCGCGCAGGGCCCAGAGCAGCGGCATGTCGGGATCGCCGGTGAATTTGTGGGTGGTTCCGTTGATTTTGAGATCGATCATGATGTTCCTCTTGTGGATCAGGCGAAGCTGAAGCCCTGTTTGGTCATGGGCAGGGTGCGGATGCGTTCGCCGGTGGCGGCGAAGATGGCATTGCAGACCGCGGGCAGGATGGGAGGCAAGGCGGGCTCGCCCATGCCGGAAGGTGGATTGGCGCTCGAGAGGAAGTGAACCTCAATGGCGGGGGCCTGGGCGATGCGCAGCATGGGGTGGTTGTGATAATTCGCCTGGACGACGCGGCCCTCGCGGAGGGTGATCTCCTGGATGAGCTCGCTCAAGCCGTCGATGACAGCGCCCTGCACCTGATTCTCGGCGCCGCTGGGATTGATGATGTGGCTGCCGACGTCGCCGGCGACCCAGACCTTGTTGACCTTGACCTTCTTGTTGGCCGAGACGGCGACTTCGGCTACCTCGGCGAAGTAGCCGCGATGGCTGTAGTGGAACGCGATGCCGAGGGCGACGCCTTGGGGCAGCTTGCGTTTGCCCCAGCCGGACTTCTCGGCGGCGAGGCGCAGAACGGCCAGCATGCGCGCGGGATCGAGGGCGCCGCGGGGCGGGGGAGTGGGAGCGGAGTTGAGGAGGTCGAGGCGGAACTGTAGCGGGTCCTTACCGGCAGCGTGGGCCAACTCATCGAGGAAGGACTGGATGACCCAGGCGGTGCTGTTGGAATAGGGGGCGCGCAGCGCGCCAGTCTTGAGGCCGAGCGGCATCACCGAGGAATGGACGGAGAGGTTGGGCACGAAGCCGGCGGGGAACTCGGAGGCATTGAAGCCACCGTCGTGGGCGAAGGTTTGTCCCTCGCCGAAGCCGACAAAATGGTCGACCCAGCCGGCGAGCTTGCCCGAGGCATCGACGCCGCCCTTGAGGTACTGGAAGCCACCGCAGCGGTAGTAATCGTGCTGGATGTCGTCTTCGCGCGTCCAGAGGAGTTTGATGGGGGCGCCGGCGACTTTGGAGATCCAGACGGCCTCGCACATGACGTCGTTGTAGGCGCGGCGGCCAAAGCCACCACCGCCGCGCACCATGTGGATGGTGACGTTGTCTTCCGGGATGCCGAGGAGGTTGCCGATGACGCCGCGGCCGGGTTGGGGGAACTGGGTGCTGGACCAGATCTCGACCTTGCCGTCTTTGACGTGGGCGGTGCAGTTCTGTGGCTCCATGGTGGCATGGGCGATGAAGGGGAACTGGTAGGCGGCGGAGACCAGCTTGACGCCGGGCTGAGCGAGGGCGGCCTCGGCGTCGCCATCCTTGCGGAGATTGCGGGCAGGGGCGGTGCTGGAGAGTTCTTTGGCTTTGGCGGCGATGGCGGCGCTGTCCTGAGTGGCCCAAGCGCCGCTATCCCACTTGACGACCAGCTTGCGGCGCGCGGATTGGGCCGCCCACCAACTGTCGGCAACGATGGCGACACCGGATTCGAGGCCGGGGTCCTGGAAGAGGTAGTTGGGGTAGGCGGTGGGCAGGGGCCGGCCCTCGATGATGAAGGCATGGCGGACGCCCTTGAGGGCGCGGATCTCATCGAGATTGGCGCTCGAGACCTTGCCGCCCATGACGGGCGTCTTGTGGAAGACGGCGTAGAGCATGCCGGGGACCGTGACGTCGACGCCGAAGATGGGCTTGCCGGTGACGATGTCTTTGTTCTCGACGCCGGGGGTGCGAGTGCCAATGATCTTGTAGGACTTGGGGTCCTTGAGAGTGAGCGAGCGGGGGTCGGGCAGAGGCAGCGCGGCGGCGCGGGTGGCCAACTCGCCATAGCCGAGGGAACGCTGGCTCGAGGCATGATGAACGCGACCGGAGGCGGTGGTGCATTCTGAAGGCGGGACGCCCCAAGTTTGGGCAGCGGCGGTGACGATGAGTGAGCGGGCCGTGGCACCGAGACGGCGCATGGGGTCCCAGTTGAGAGGAGTGGCGGTGCTGCCGCCGGTGAGTTGGACGCCGTACTTGCGGCTGACGCCGGAGCGAATGACGCGGACGTCCTTCCAGTCGACATCGAGCTCTTCGGCAATCAGCATTGGGAGCGTGTTGAGGACGCCCTGGCCGAGATCGGGATTGCGCGAGGCGATGGTGACCTTGCCATCTGGCGCGATGGTGATGAAGTCGCCGGGCGTGAGCGGGGAATCGGCGAAGGCATTCTGGGCTTTGGCCCGGGGGGCAAGGCCGAGCATCAGGCCGCCACCGGCGAGCGCGGACAGTTGCAGGAACGAACGGCGGTTGGAGGTGGGCGTCTTCATGACTGACCACCAGCTTAATGCTGAAGGCGGACCGGAGAATAGCCTGATTCTGCCGGACAGTTGTCTGATTGTGTCGGCCGACAGACTACTCGGGTGGTGAGGCGGGGTTTGATTGGAGAGTGCGGACGTCTTTGACAGGAGATTGCCCAAACATGCGGCGGTACTCACGATTGAACTGGCTGGCGCTTTCGTAGCCAACCTCGAAAGCCGCGGAGGCAGCATCGAGGCCTTCGGTGAGCATACGGCCGCGAGCGGACTGCAGGCGGAGTTGCTTCTGATACTGGATGGGGCTCATGGATGTGAGGGAACGGAAGTGATGGTGGAAGGTGGAAACCGCCATGCCGGAGAGCTCCGCCAACTCCTCGATGCGAAGGGGACGATTGTAGTTGGTGCGAATCCAATCGATTGCTTTCGCGGTGCGCTGGCTTTGGTGCCCCAGCGTGGTGATGGCGCGAAGGCGGCCACCCGAGGGGCTCTGGAGCAAGCGGAAGATGATTTCGCGCTGGATGAGCCCGGCGAGAACCGCCACTTCTTCCGGCTTGTCGACGAGAGCGACGAGGCGCCGACAAGCGTCGACAAGCTGGGGAGTTGGTTTGCCGGTGCACATGGCCAGCGAATTGACGGGATCGCACGCGGGGGGCACCTGCATCGAGCTGATGACCTCGCGCACCATGGGCGGATCGAGCTTGAGCGCGAGGCCGATGAACGGGTTTGTGGGGCTTGCCTCAGGGATGTGGCTAATGATGGGGAGATCGACGGAGGTGAGCAAGAAGCGGGAGGGATCGTAAGTGATCGATTTGCCGCCGATCAGGAGATTCTTGCGCCCCTGGGTGATGAGAGCGAGGCTGGGTTCGTAGGTGACGCAGGACGGGGCGGTGGGCTTGATGCGGCGCACGAGGGTGAGCCCGGGAATCGCAGTGACGAGGCGCTCGGAGGGGGCAACGAGGCTGGCAATGAGCCCGGAAAGACTGGAGAGCAGCGGAGCCAGGAAATCGGGGGTATCCGCGGTTTGGGGTTGTGAGGCAGGTATTGAGGCAGAGGCGGACATTGGCGTCATCACCAGCGTAACCACAAGAGGGGAGCTGGATGAAGAAAACAACAGGGTTCGACAGCATTAGGCAATACAAGAGCAGAATCGTGCTACTGCGAAGAATGGGTCTGTCTTAATGATGAAACTAACGGGCTGATCTTTGAGAGACAAGTCAGCTTGCCCAGGAGTTCTTATATGTATCCAGACCAGAATCTGAAGCAGGATCGTCGTAACTTTATTTGTCAGGGAGCAGGACTGCTGCTGGCGGCAGCGAGCAGCGGCGCGGCCGAACAGGTGGAGCCCTCAGGCGAAGGGCGGGGAGCGGTAAAGCGTGTACTGGGAAGCGGGTCGCAGAGTATGGAAGTAGCCGGGTTTGGTCTGGGCTGCATGGGGATGAGCTATCACCGCAGCTTTGTACCCGACCGGGGCGCCATGATCCGGCTGTTGCGACGGGCCGCGGAGGAGGGCGTGACTTTGTTTGACACCGCCGAGGTGTATGGGCCTTATGTGAATGAAGAACTGGTGGGGGAAGCGCTGGCGCCCTTGCGCAAGCAGGTGATGATATCGACCAAGTTTGGCTTCAACATACAAAATGGCGAGATGGCGGGGCTGAACAGCCGGCCCGAGCACATACGCAAGGTGGTGGATGAATCGCTGCGGAGATTGCGGACGGACTACATTGATCTGATCTATCAGCATCGCGTGGACCCGCAGGTGCCAATTGAAGAGGTGGCGGGGACGGTGAAGGAGTTGATTGGGGCAGGGAAGGTCAAGAGGTTTGGGCTAAGCGAGGCCAGTACGGAGACGATTCGGCGGGCGCATCAAGTGCAGAAGTTGACGGCGGTGCAAAGCGAATATTCGCTGATGTGGCGTGGACCGGAGAAGGGAGTGCTGCAGACGTGCAGGGAACTGGGCATCGGGTTTGTGCCCTACAGCCCGCTGTGCCGCGGATATCTGAGCGGGTATATCCATGAACGCACGAAGTTCAATCCGAAGAATGATAATCGGGCCACATTGCCGCGCTACCAGCCGGATGCGCTGCGCGCGAACTGGACGATGATTGACTTGCTGACGACGTATGGCAATCAGCGCGGCTACACGGCGGCGCAGGTGGCGCTGGCGTGGCTGGGGGCGCAAGGGGCATCCATCGTGCCCATACCGGGCACGACGAAACTGGCCCACTTGCGGGAGAACGTGTTGGCGAGCCAGATTCGATGGGAAGCGGGAGAACTGGCGCAACTGACGGCAGCCGCGGACAAGATCGAGATTGTGGGGGATCGGTATACGGGGACATCCGCGCAGCAAGTGCAGAAGTAAGTGGTCATTTGAGATGGGCGATAACTGCACGTCAATTCAGAGCCCTCAAGACTCCAGCGTGCTTGATGCGCCTGGATCAAGCCGCCGTGTGCCTGCGTTGTGGATGTCAAAGGGCTGAGTGATCTCTCAAGCTGAACGTTGCCAAAGCGAGCCCCGGCTTCCTGCTCCAATCATTCTCGTCAAGACTGAAGTGTCGCATGAGGCGGTGACGCAGATGGGCTACCGATTCATGAGGCGAATTGAGTTTATGTGTGAAAGCATATAGAGTAGAGATGTTGATATAGAAAAGCATATGAAGCAGCGCATGGGAGCATTGCCGGAAACTCTGCGGGAGAGATTGCAAACGGCGCGCCGCGAGAAGGGGATGAGCCAGGCGGCGCTGGGTCAGATTGTGGGGTTGCCGCAGGCGCATATCTCGGGGATTGAAAGTGGGCGGATTGTGCCGCGGTTTGACACTTTGCTGGATCTGGTGAGGGTGCTTGATTTTGATCTGGTGTTGGTGCCAAGGGAGATGGTGGGGATGGTGGAAGGGCTGGTGCGGCATGCGAATGGTGAAGAGGAACGCCCGCTGTATGAGCCAGACGGCGAGGAAGAGGATGGCGAAGAAGCCGAGGAGAGAGTGAGGTGAAAGGGGAGCCCAGGAGAGCCAGCGCGCTGGGAGTGATGCTGCATGGCAAGCAGGTCGGTACCATCCTCCGATTGGCGGGAGATCGGCAGGTGTTTTCGTTCGAGCAAAGTTATGTGGATGATGAGACTCGCGCAACGCTGAGCCTGTCGTTCAAGAAGTTGGACGGGGGATTACTGACAACACCGGTGCACGCGAGGCGGCGGGTGCCGAGTTTTTTCGCAAACCTTTTGCCGGAGGGACACCTGCGCGAATATCTGGCGGGGCAGGCAGGGGTGAACCCGCAGCGAGAATTCTTTCTGCTCGAGGTTTTGGGGGCTGATCTGGCTGGGGCAGTGACGATTGTGTCGATTGATGGCACCACGGAAGCGGAGGAGAAGATGCAAGAGGCGCGTGATCGGCGACGGGAAAGGCGAAGACTGCGATTCTCGCTGGCCGGCGTGCAGCTCAAGTTCTCCGCGATTGGTGAGGCGCGTGGAGGGTTGACCATCCCGGCGGAGGGTATGGGCGGGGCGTGGATTGTGAAGTTGCCTTCGCAGATTTATGAGGGTGTCGCAGAGAACGAGTTTGTGATGCTTGAGCTGGCGCGAGAGATCGGTCTGGTGGTGCCGCGGATTCGGCTCGTGCCAGTGAAAGAGATTGAGGGACTGCCGATGGTGGCGCAGTCGATACGGGGGAATGCGTTAGCGGTGGAGCGGTTTGATCGCGGTGTGGGTGGGGGCAGAATCCACATGGAAGACTTTGCGCAAGTGTTCGGGCAGTTTCCCGAAGACAAGTACAAAGCGGTGAGCTACGCGAATATTGCACGGGTGTTGTGGCAAGAGACCGGACAGGAAGGAGCATATGAGTTCATCAGGCGGTTGACGTTTACCGTGCTGATCGGCAATTCGGATATGCATTTGAAGAATTGGTCGATTCTGTATCCGGATCAGCGGCGGGCAGTGCTGGCACCGGCTTATGACTTTGTCTCGACGGTGCCATACATTAGCGAAGACAAGTTGGCGTTGTCGTTGGGAGGGGGACGATCACTTGCGGGGATCTCATTTGACCAGGTGAGGCGGCTCACTGAAAAAGCGGGGATGCCGCTCGAACCCGCGTTGGCGCTGGTGCGGGAGACGGCTGAGGCAGTGGTTGAGAAGTGGCGTGGGCTTAAGCAGCGAGATGTGCTGCCGCGTGTGATTGATGCGGGGATTGCTTTGCAGATCGAAAAGGCGGCGCGGGGAATCCTGGTGCGCGGCTAGGGCGGTAGACTTTGCGAGTGGCAAAGTACGACATTCCGGAA
>CAZBTA010000219.1:0-8438 GCA_964494515.1 uncultured Bryobacter sp. | reverse complement strand
GATCCGCCTTCCAGCTTGCCGCCCAGGTCATTACAAACGAACCGTTCTGCCGCTTCATGCTCGACAATCCCGACGAAGCCAAATACGACGCGCCAACCCAGGCCAAATGGGAAGCCTTCCAGGCCTGGGAAAGCAAGCAGAAGGCCGCCGCCGCTTAACTCAACCAAACGAACCCAATCCCACGGGATTACAGCTCTCCGACAACTGAATACTCCACCATGCGCTTTCCGCCACACGCAGAAACGCGCAGGCCCACCCTGGGTAAGGGCAGTCCTGCGCGTTCTCTCTCCTGACTGGAGCCTGTTCTAAAAGCTCAACCGGGCCGTCAGTTGGATCTGGCGCGGCGTCCAGTACGAGTTCTGGAACGTCTGCACGCCATCACTCGTGTTCGGGTTCTGCAGACCCTGAATGTTGAACGCGTTAAACGCGTCAATGTTCAGGCGCAGCTTCCAGCGCTCGCTCAGATCGAAGATCTTGTAGATCGACATGTCGGTCTGGAAGTTCTTCGGGCCTTGCAGCACGGTCATCGAATACGGGTTCACACCCGCCGGACCCGGCGAGTAACCCGTCAACACCGAGTTACCGTTCTTGAGCGGCACCAGCACGTTGTTGTTGCCGAAGTTCGTCGTCCCCGGGGTGTTGTTGATCGGCGCCAGATACGGCTTGTAGTCAGCCGGCAAGCCCTGCACGCCGGTCGGCGTGTTCACCTGGTTCGGCGCGATGTAGCCGTTGAACCACAGGTTGCCCGGGCGGCACACGCCGCTGCGGCAATCCGTGATCGGGATCCCGTCTTTGTAGAGCTTCACCGGGCTCGTCTCGCCAAAGTTGCTCGCCGCCACCGAGAACGCCTGCGACACCACCGTGCCGACAAACGCCATCTGATAGCCGCCTACAATCGCGTTGATCCACTTGTTGCTGTTGCCCAGGAACTTCTTGCCCCGACCAAACGGCAGCTCGACAATGCCGTTGTAGCTAAACCGGTGCAGCGGAATCGCCGTATCGATACGGTAGTTCTGATACCGGTTCAGCTCGCGGCTCGGCTCAAGCGTCGTGCCCACCGGCATGCCCGCCGGCAGCACGCCCGGCGCATAATTGGCCGCCGGATACAGCACGTTGTCGCGGAACGTATTGCCGCCCACGCGGAAGGCCTTCGACAACACATAGAACGCCTGGAAGCCAATGCCCTTGCGCAACGGCCGCTGGTAGTTCAACTGCAGCGCGTTATCGTTCGACCAGCCGTTCTTGGTGGACAAAGTGTTGTTACCCCACAGCGTCTGATCGTAGGGTCGAGTCGCGGTCGAAGCATAGAGCCCCGTCGGCGGCGTCGTACCCGTCGCCATCTGCCACACATAAGCCGAAGGCGCGTTGTTGTACTGCAGGTTCTGATCGAGGTTCCAGCCATGCGTGTACACATAGCTCGTGCGGAACACCGACCCGTCCTTGAATGGCTGCTCGATCGTGAAGTTCATCTCACGCACCCGCGCCGGCGGATACTTCTTGGCGAGCGTCGTGCCCGTGCTGATGCCGGGTAGCAGCGCCGTCGTCGAGTTGGTGTTCACCACGTCAGTGCTGTTCACACCCGTCACCACGCCGATCGGTCCACGAAGCAACTGGTTCGGCAACCCGTCCGGAGCAAACGAAGCCGATGTATAGCTCTGCGAATAACCAGCCGTGAACGGGTAGCTCGCCGTCAAATAACGGATCGAGTTGCGTACCGGCACCGGGTAGATATACTCGCCAAAGCCGCCGCGGATCACCGTGCCACCACGGCCAAAGCCGGGCGTATAAGCGAACCCAAATCGCGGCAACACATTGCCCATGCTGCCTTCAAAGCCACCGCGCGGGATACCGCCCTGGTCAAAGGTTTCAAACTTGGCCCCAAGGTTTCGCAGGTTCGTGACGATGGCCTGCGTCGTGTAGCCGTTCTGGATGTAGTAGTCGAGCGGCTTCGGCGTGGCCAGCGCATTGTTGGCCACATCGAAAGTCACCATCAGGTCATTCTTGGGCCGCGCCGAGGGGTGCATTTCCCAGCGGACACCGACGTTCAGCGTCAACCGCGAGGTCACGCGGAAGTTGTCCTGCAGGTACAGGTCAATTTCATCGAGCGATACCTGATTGAAGGGGGCGTTGCGGTTCTGCGAATAGCCGCTGGCGGCGCCGAGGAAGAAGTCCGCATCAGCAAAGCCCGTGTTGGCGCGCGCGCCGTAATTGGCCCCCGTGCTCGGGTCGTAGATCGCCGTTGCCAGGTTTGAGTAAGAGATCTGGTCGGGCGAACGATCCGACAGATAGCCAAAGCGCTCATGACGCCAGCGGGCGCCAAACGCAAACTGATGCTTGCCCCAGATCTTGTTGAAGTTCTGGTCGATCGTCGACAGACGCTGGCTCATGCCGTAATTCCACTGCGACCCGCCGTAGGGCATGATCAGGTTCGCGCCGATGGCCGGGAAGCCGATGTTGCCAAGGTTGTTCGGCAGCCCGAGGATCTTCTCGTAGTTGTCCATCGAGGCCTGGTTGCCTTCGACGTACATGCGCTGCCACTGCATGCTGTAGATCGTCTCGGAGAAGAAGGTCGGCGAGAACGTGTGGTTCAAGCCCAAGGCTCCACTGATGGTCTGGATCGGGATGCGCTGAAAACCGGTCGCCCCGGCCGGCAGTCCGCCGCCTTCAATGTTGGCGGGCGAGGCTGCAGGGTAGTTGCGCAATGCCTGCTGTTGCTGGTCGATGTTGGTAAACCGGAAGTAGCCGCGGTTGCTCTCATTAAACACGTGATCGAGCCGGAAAGTCGTATTCGGCACCGTCTGCGTCGTGTTGTTGATCGCGTTGAAGTTCGGGTTCACCAGCGGGTTGTCCGTGGTGAGCGGCAGGGGCGTCGCGGCATAGAGCGTCTTCGCCAGCGGGCTGATGCGGCTCGACGGGATCTGGTTATTCGCAAAGGGCTGCCGCGCGTAGCTCAGCGCCGCGCTCTGCGTGGTTGCCGGGTCGTAGAGCTGCTGCAGAATGCCTGACCGGTTGATCAAGCCGCTGAAGTCGCCATTGCGCATCGCCAGCGTCGGCACCGTCACCAACTGGTTGGCCGCCTGCCGCAGCGAGAAGCGTTCGTAGGCGAAGAAGAAGAACGACTTGTTCTTGCCGTTGTAGAGCTTGGGAATAAAGATCGGGCCGCCGACGTTGGCGCCAAATTCGTTGCGGATCAGCTTCGGCGCCGAGAAGTTCGCGGGGTTCTGACGGGCCTTGGCAATGCCGAAGTAGTTGTTGCGAGCCGTTTCAAAGAACGAGCCATGCAGCGCGTTCGTGCCCGACTTGGTTGTCAGGATCACGGTGGCGGGGGTGGCAAACTGGGCGCTTGAGTTGAGCGTCTCAAAGCGCGCTTCCTGTACCGAGTCCGGATCGGGCAGCGTCGCCTGGGCGGAGTTGGATTCCCCGCCAAAGTTGCGGTTGGTCATCGGAGCGCCGTCTTGTGAGTACTCCATGCCCTCCTGCATCAGGCCGTTGGCGCGCGTGCCGTTGCCTTCAAGGCCGGGCACCGTGTTCTGCGCGAGGCCAAGCACGTTGCGGCCGTTCATCGGCAACTGGCTGATGCGACGCGAATCGAGCTGGGTGTTGACTGTGCCGCTGTCATAGGTGGCAAGCTGGATGGTTTCGCCGCTCACGGTGATCTTTTCGCTGGTATCGCCGACAGTCAGCACCGGCTTGAGCACCAGTACCTGACCGGGAGAGACCGTTACGACCGCTTCGTACTTCTTGAGGCCCGAGCCCGAGAACGTTGCCGTGTACTTGCCGGCCGTCAGGCCAGGCACGGAGAAAAAGCCAATTTCATTGGTTGTGGTATCGTTTGCCACCGTGGTGGCCTGGTTGACGATGCGTACCGCCACTGCGGGAACAGCGGCGCCAGTGGAGTCCTGTACCGTGCCCTGGATCGTGCCAAGACCGCTCTGGCCCAGCATCGTCCATGGCAGAATCAACAAGCTGGCCAGGAAGGCGGATCTTGCAGTTTGCATAGGTTTCGGGCAAGCTATCACAGATAATCTCTGACCTGAAGTAATGTTTACATTTCTTAACATTCTGGTACTTCTCAGCGACTGCGCCCCCTGTCACGCTGAAATCGTCAACAGTTACGCGAAAACTGCGATGGGTCGTTCCTTCCATGCGACGCGTGCTTCAGACCCCGTCACCGCCCAGCCTTTCTACCACGCGCCCAGCAAAAGCTACTACAGCGTCGAGCGTCGCAATGGCCAGCTGATCCAGCGCCGCACGGATGCCAAAGGCGGGAATACCTTCGAGATGCGGGTTGATTATGTGATGGGCTCGGGCAACCACGCGCTCACCTATCTCCACCGCACTCCCGCCGGCAAGCTTGTCGAGTTGCCCCTCGGTTGGTATGCCGAGAAGGGCGGCTACTGGGCAATGAACCCTGGCTATGACCGCCCCGACCATGACGACTTCCGCCGGCCAATCACCTACGACTGCATGTTCTGCCACAACGCCTACCCGAAGATCCCGGCCGGGCATAACAAGCCTTTTGCCGAGCCTGTGTATAACGACAAGCTCCCTGAAGGCATCAACTGTCAGCGTTGTCACGGTGATGGGGCTGAACACATCGCCAAGGGCAAGCCCATCACCAAACCCGGCATGGACGTCTGCCTGGGGTGCCACCTTGAGACGACCAGCTTCCCTCTCCCCAATGCCATCCAGCGCTACGAGCGCGGGCCCTTTTCCTACCAGCCACATGAGCCACTCGAGAAGTTCATCCTCAACTTCGATCACGCTCCCGGCACCGGGCGCGAAGACAAGTTTGAGATCGTCAATGCCGGCTACCGCATGCGGCAATCCGCCTGCTTTCTCAAGAGTGCGGGCAAGATGACTTGCACTACGTGCCATAATCCGCACCGGGTGCAAACCGTGGCTGAGCACAACGCCAAATGCCAGAGCTGCCACCAGGCGGGCGAGCATGTGACGGCAAGGACTGACTGTGTCAGCTGCCATATGCCGAAGCGCCGCACCGAAGACGTCGTCCACGTCGTCGTCACCGATCACAAGATCCAGCGTCATAAGCCGGCGGGTGATCTACTGGCCGACCTTGCCGAAAAGCAGGACCATTACCAGGGCCCCGTCGTTCCCTACTACCCGGCCAAGCTCACAAGCGAGCTTTACCTTGCAGTCGCGCAGGTCAAGCAGGGCAGCAACCTCAAGGCGGGCATTGCCCAGCTCGAAGCCGCCATCCGCAAGTACGCCCCGCAGCGCGGCGAATGGTATGTCGAGCTCGCCGAGGCCTGGGAACGCAACAAGGATATGGCGCGGGCGCTCACCTGGTGGCGCGAAGCAGCCCGGCGCATGCCTGCTTCTGACTACGTCCAGCTCCGCCTCGGCACCGCGCTGCGAGCCAACGGCAAGCTCGCCGAAGCCATCGTCACTTTGAGCAAAGCCCCCCGCCGCGCCGCCGCCTGGAACGAGCTGGGCCTCGCCTACCGCGATCAGAACCGTACCGCCGAGGCAATTGTTGCGTTTGAGAAATCGGTATCCATCGAGCCACAGCAATATGAAGCGTGGAACAACCTCGGCATCCTGCGGTTACGCGAAAGTGACTTCCGCGAGGCGATCCGCATCAAGACCAACTACGCCGATGGTCATGCCAACCTCGCCCAGTGGCTTGCCACCGCTGGCCGGGCCGACGAGGCGAAGGCCGAGTTTGAAACGGCGCTCGAGCTTGCCCCACAAGTAGCCATCACGCATTACAACTATGCGTTGCTTCTCGGCCGGCAGCGTGATTATGAAGGGGCGCTCGTCCACCTACGGCAGGCGGTAAGCGCCGACCCGGGCTTCAAGCCGGCGCGCGATCTGCTCGAGCGTCTGCTCGAAGGCCTTAACCGCCCGCAGCCTTAATCTCTTCAAGGTCTTTGTTCGCGCTGTTGAGCCAGCTGACGGCCGGGTTGGCCTGTGACCCGACGATCTTCTTGCCGAGCTCAAGCTCGCGCTTTGCTTCGGCCAGTCGCTTCTGGCGCAGCAGTGTGCGGCCGAGCTTGATGCGACCGATGCCCTCGTTGATGTGGCCGGGCGGCAGCGTGCTCGCATAGATCGCAAGCGACTCGCGGAACAACGGCTCGGCCGCACGCCACTCATTGCGACGCATGAATACGCTCGCGAGGTTCGACTTCGCGATGCCCTTGAGATAGTGTGCGCCCGGGTAGGTCTGCTCATAGATGGCGATCATGCGGCGGTAGTGGCTTTCGGCTTCGCTGAGGTTCTCGCGCAGCAGGGCGTTTGTACCCAGCTCGTTGACGGTTGAGGCCACCTGCGGGTGCGTCGGGCCATATACCCGCTCGCGGATCGCCAGCGCGTCCTTGAGGAGGATCGCCGATTCGTCAAGCTTCTTTTGCAACACCAGCGCCCGGGCAATCAGCGTCTTGCTGGATGCGGTCTTGGGGTGATGGGAGCCGTAGTAGGGTTCAAAGATCGCCAGCGCCTTGCGGTGCTGGGCTTCGGCGGCGGCGTAGTTGCCGGTCTCCTGCTCGATAGCTGCGAGGTTGATCAGCACCTCGGCGATCAGCGGATGATTGGGGCCGTGTATGTCGCGGAAGATCGCAAGCGCCCGCTCGTTCTGCTGGCGCGACTCAGGGTAGCGCCCGGTATAGAAGTGGACGTTGCCGAGGTAAACCAGCGCGGTGGCGCGATCGGTATCGGGGGCGGTCAGCAGGGCGAGGGCCTCCTCGAGCGGGGGCCGCGCCTCGTCGTACTTGCCCGCCTCCTCGAGCGCATGGCCCAAGGTAGTCAGGGCTCGCCCCGATGCGAGCGCATCGCCTTGGCGACGCGCGAGATCGAGCGCCTCGCGGGCGAGGCGGATCGAGTCGTCAGGCCGGGCTTGATCGGTGCGCAGCAGGGCGAGGCCGTTCAAGGTCTCAACATCCTTGCGGCGGCTGAGCGCGGAGGCATAGAGGCTGTCAGCGCGGTCGAGCTGGCCGAGCTTCTGGTAGACGCCGCCCAGGGTGCGATAGAGCTCGGCCTGGGTTGCGGCATCGGCCTCGAGCGAGCGGGCAGCGGCGACACCACGATCCAGCAGCGTCGCCACGCGCAGGTCGGCTGAAGGGCCAGCGGCAAGATCGCCACCTTCGAAGAGGTTGACGAGAAAGGCGCGGATGCGCCCACTGCGATTGGCTTCGTTGATGGCTTCGTTTCGCGCCTGCGCGAGGCGGACGGTGTAGTAGACGCTCAGCGCGGCAATGGCCAGCAGGGCCAGCACGGGCAAGCGATGGCGCCGGATGAAACGACCCGTGCGCAACAGCACGCCCGCCGGACGGGCCTCGAGCGGCTCGCCGGCGAGGTAGCGCTCGATGTCGCGGATGAAAGCATCGGCGGAAGGGTAACGCTGTTCGGGTTCGGCGGCAGTAGCGCGCGCGATCAGGGCCGTCAAGTCTCGCGAGCGGCCGGTGGGCACGAGTTCGCCGAGGATGACGCCCAGCGAGTAGATGTCCGTATAGACGCCGACGGGTTGGCCATGGATCTGCTCGGGGGCGGCATAAGCGGGCGTCATCATCCGCAGGCCGGTGACGGTGGGGTCGCTCGCGTCATCCAGGTGGCGGGCGATGCCAAAGTCGAGCAGCTTCACCTGGCCGGTGCTGCTGACGAGGATGTTCGAGGGTTTAAGGTCGCGATGGATCACCGCGCGCTGGTGGGCGTGCTGCACAGCGCGCGCCACCTCAAGCAGCAGCCGCAGGCGGGCTGGTTCGTTGAGCTGCTGCGCATCCGCATAGGCCAGCAGGTTCACGCCTTCGACGTATTCCATGGCGAACCAGGGCGTGCCATCGGGCAACGTGTCGGCATCAAAGAGCCGGGCGATCGAGGGATGACTGAGCTGGGCGAGTGTGCGTTGCTCAAACTGGAACCGCTCCCGCCGGGCGGGCGAGAGCCAGGCATCGCGGAGGATCTTGATCGCGGCATCGCTGCCGAGGTCATCCCGATGGCCGAGATAGACGACACCCATGCCACCCTCGCCGAGCAAACGCTCCAAACGGTAAGGGCCGAGCATGGCGGGCATAGCACCGCTCAGGCGCGAGACATGCTCATGCAGCGGCTTATCGAGCGGGCTGCTGGTGGCGCGGTCCGCCTCCAGCATGGCATCGAGTGCCACCCGCAGGTCTGACGGCACGTCATGGGCGGCAAGGTACTCTTCGCGCGCCCGGGGCGGCAGGTCGGCGACGGCATCGAAGAGCTGCTGCAGCAAGGCAAAGCGTTCAGGGTCGGACATCTAGAGCTCCTCTCGCAGGGCAGCGCCCAACCAGGCGCGAGCCGCTCGCCAATCGCGTAGCGCGGTGGCCTCTGAGATCTCGAGCTGGGTGGCGATCTCGGCGACGGACATACCGCCAAAGAAGCGGCTTTCGACAATGGTGGCCTGTCGCGGGCTGAGCGTGGCAAGCCGCGCCAGCGCCTCATCGAGCTTGAGGAAC
>CAZBTA010000218.1:0-8617 GCA_964494515.1 uncultured Bryobacter sp. | reverse complement strand
TTTGGGAGGAGCGGCTCGAGCGGGTGTGTGAAGTGGCGCGGGATTGTAAGGTGGCGAGGGTGGCGACGCGGAATCATCTGGTGCATGATGAGGCGCTCGAGTTGGTAGCGGAGGTGATTGGTGACATCTTAAAGCCTTGATTTCGGCGAGAGGGGCGGTTATAGTTCTGCCGAGGTTTGGGTTGTGCCAGAACTTGTTGCTTCGCGCTATAACTTCGCCATCGGCATCGAGGATGGAGCGGTGCTCTACAACGCCAACAGCGGGGCGCTGATGCGGCTTGGTGGTGAGGATGGGCGGATGCTGGGACAGTGGTTGATGGAGGCGTGCGGGGAGAGGGCGGAGTTTGAGCTGGATGGGGCGGTGGTGGAGGATTTGCGGCGTGAGGGGTTTCTCGTGTCTTCTCTCCAGGGGGAACTGGAACGGGTCAGGGAACGTTACTGGAAGGCGCGGACAGATACGCCGGTCGTCTTGACGATCACGACCACGCAGGACTGCAACCTCGGATGCTTCTACTGCTACGAAGAGCGATCGGGCGAACAACTGGAGGCGCGGGATGTGGCGGGGGTGGTGAAGCTGGCGCGCGAGCGACTGGAGCGACGGGGGCGGCGATCGTTGCATGTGGACTGGTATGGCGGCGAGCCACTGCTGAACATTGCATTTCTAGAGGTGGCGTCGCTGGCCTTGCAGGAGATGTGCCGGGAGATGGGGGTGAGTTATCACGCGAGCGTGATCTCGAATGGCACGCAGTGGCCGGAGGATGTGGCGGGGTTTGTGCGGCGACATCAGATCCGGCAGGTGCAGGTGTCGCTCGATGGCATGCGGGAGAAGCATAACCGGTCGCGGCGTTACCGGCCGGGGTATGGCGAGGCGGGGCAGTCGTCGTTTGATGAGGCGGTGGCGGGGATTGATGCGCTGCTTGAGGCGACGCGGGTGGACCTGCGGTTGAACCTGGGGCGGCATAACGTGGAGGATGCGTTCGGGATTGTAGAGATGGCGCGGGAGCGGGGCTGGTTTGGCAAGCCGTATCCGGTGGTGATTCAGCCGGCGAAGCTGGCGGCGTTTACGGAGACTTGCGGATTCTTGCGGCCGCGGGAGTTTAGCGAGGGGGAGTTTGCCGAGATCCGGGCGCGGCTGCGCGCGGCATTGTGTGGCGAGGCGTTGATGGAGGAGGTGGAGGCGCCGGATGGATTGCCGTTGCCACGGACGTCGGTGTGTGCGGCGCTGGCGGAAGACTCGGTGGTGGTGGGGGCGGATGGGCTGGAATACCGGTGTGGATTGCAGGTGGGCAAGAAGGAGCGGGCGACGGGGGTGGTGAGTGATTCGCCATTCCGGATTCTGGGGCAGTATCAGGATGCGCGGTGGTGGGCGGAGTTTGACCCGACGCGGGGGAGGCGGTGTGAGCGGTGTTCGTTTTTGCCGGTGTGTCTGGGGGGATGTCCGCACAAGCATCTGGAAGAGGATGAAGCGGCGCTCGAGGCGCAATCGGAATACTGGAGGCGTAATCTGCCGCGGCTGATGGCCGAGAAGGCGGGGGCGCAAATCAATGGCGAGTATGTGTTCACGGAACGGGAACAGTTCCGCTAGAGAAAGGATGAACCCATGGCAACGAGCAAGAAGCAGAAGATGACATTGATTGCGTCGCCGGAGAAGAACCCGGCGGTGGCGTTGAAGCCGGGGCAGCGGCTGCAGGTGACAACGGTGACGATACAGGGGGCGGACCTCGAGAAGATCAAGAAGGCGGGGGCGCGGCTGTGTGGCGGGAGTGGGACGTGTCTGGCGCTGGTGGATATTGGCGCGGACGTGATCAACCCGGCTTAGCGTTGGGGAGCGGAGGCCTCGCGCCAGCGCCAGGTGGGGCCTACCGCGAGATTGGTGGCGCGATCGATGTGGCCGCTCGGCCAGTAGACGGTGACCCGAGCGGCTTCTTTGTCATTGGCGAGGCCGAAGGTCAGCGTGCGCTCGGAGCTCGAGAGATAGCTGCTGCCGGACTTGACCATCTGCGTCTGGGTGCCGGAGGGGGACTGGACCTGGACGACGGCGCCAATGGCGTCGCGATTGGAGCGCGTGCCTTCGAGCGTGATGCGCAGAGCGTTGTGGCCTGCGGCGAGATCGTTGCGATAGAGATAGCCGGGGCCGCCGTTGGTGGTGGCGAGGATGTCGAGGTCGCCATCGTTATCGTAATCGCCGAGGGCGATGCCGCGACCGATCTTGGGGGTGGCAAAGGCGGCGCCGACCTGGGTGGCGACGTCGGTGAAGCGCTGGCCGGCGGATTCGCTTAAGAACAGATGCGGCACCTGAGCGTGGCTGATGCGGCGGCCGATGTTGCGGACGGTGTCGTCGATGTGGCCGTTCATCACCACGAGGTCGGGCCAGCCGTCGAGATCGAGATCGCCGAACAGGCAACCGAAGCCGAGGCGATCGCGCGAGGCGACACCGAGGCCGAGGGGCATGGCGCGATCGATGAAGCTCGAGCCATTCCACTCGTAGAGGCCGAGCATTTCGTTATCGAAGTTGGTGACGGCGATGGTGGGGCGGCCGGTGCGGCGGAGGTCGATGACGTCGACGCCCATGCCGGCGCGGGCTTTGCCGTCCTCAGAGAAGGCGATACCAAGGCGGACGGCGGATTCGGTGAACGTATTGTCGCGATTGTTGCGGTAGAGCTTGTTGGGCTGGGTGTCGTTGGCGACGAAGAGGTCGAGCCAGCCGTCGCTGTCGAAGTCGACGACGGCGGCGCCGAGGGATTTGGAGGAGGGATCGAAGAGGCCGCTGGGGGCGGTGGCGTCTTCAAAGGTGCCGTTGCCACGATTGCGGAAGAACCAACTGGTGGCGCCTTTGTAAGCTTCGGGAGTGCAATAAGACTTGTTGCGGCCGTCGAGGGAGCAGTGGACGTCGTCGGTTGGAGACCAGCGGACGTAGTTGGCGATGAAGAGATCGAGGTGGCCGTCGCGATTGGCGTCGAACCAGAGGGCGGAGGTGGAAAGACCGGTGTGGTTGGCGAGGCCTGAGGTAGAGGTTACATCGGTGAAGCGGCCGTTCGCATTGCGGTAGAGGCGTGACTGGCCGACGGCGGTGATGAGCAGATCAGGCCAACTGTCGTTGTTGTAGTCGGCGACCGCGACGCCGAGGCCATAGAGCGGCATATCGAGACCGGCGGCGACAGTGCGGTCAGTAAACGTGCCGTTGCCGTTGTTGCGGTAGAGCAGGGGAGAGGAGCGGGGACCCGCATGGCCGGGCCAGCTCTGACCGTTGATAAAGAGGATGTCGAGGTGGCCGTCGCGATCGTAGTCGAGGAAGGCGCAGCCGGGGCCGAGAGTTTCGGGCAGGAGCTTTGCGCCATAAGCGCCGTTGTTGTGGGTGAAGCGGAGGCCGGCTGACGTCGTGACGTCGGTGAGGGTGAGGCGGGGGGACGTGGCGGCGAAGGCCAGCAGGAGCAGGAGCGGCTTCATGGGATGGAGACCAGGCCGTGGCGGATGGCGTAGACGACGAGCTCGGCGGTGTTGGAGAGCTGGAGCGCGTCCATGATGTTGGCGCGGTGGACGGCGACGGTATTGACGGAGAGATTCATGACGGCGGCGATCTCCTTGTTGGCCTTGCCGCCGACGATGTGTTCGAGGACTTCGATCTCGCGACGGGTGAGCGGGCGCTGAGCGCCGGGCAGCACGGGGGCGGGGGAGAGGCGCGGGTCTTGCACCCATTCGTCGCTGAGGACCTGGCGGATGGCGGTGACGAGCTCGAGATCGAGGGCATTCTTGAGCAGATAGCCAGAGGCGCCGGCGTCGCGGCTTTGGGAAACGTAGGTCCACTCGGAGTGCATGCTGAGCATGAGGACGCGGATGTTGGGGTGGGCCTCGCGAATCAGGCGAGTGGCTTGAGGGCCATTGTGGACAGGGATGGCGTAATCCATGACAACGACATCGGGGGCGAGTTGGGCCGAGAGGGAGACGGCTTCGGCGCCGTCGCTGGCTTCGCCGACGACGGTGATGTCGGGGGCATCTTCGAGCAGGCGACGGAAGCCAAGGCGCACGAGGGCGTGGTCGTCGACAAGGAGGACGCGGATGTTAGCCAAGGGGCACCTCGCGGAGAGTGACGCGAGTGCCTCCGGTGGGGACGGGCACGATATCCAGCGTAGCGCCGAGAATGAGCGCGCGCTCGCGCATGGCGGCGAGGCCGATGCCGGGGCGGGAGGTGGGCGTGATGCCGCGGCCGGGGTCCTCAATGGTGAGCGTAAGAGTGGTGGCGGTGAGTGTCAGGAGTATGGTGACAGTGGTGGCCTGGGAGTGGCGCGCGACGTTGTTGAGTGATTCCTGCAGGATGCGGAAGACGTGGATGGCGCGGGCGGGGTCGAGGGGGAGCGAGTCGGTGGTGGGGGGTGTGTAGGTGACGGTGATGCCGGTGTGTTTCTCAAACTGGGCGAGGTGCCAGGAGATGGTGGGGAGAAGGCCCTGTTCTTCGAGGATGACGGGCTGGAGGGATTGGGAGAGGGTGCGGATCTTGTCGAGGGTGTCCTGGACGATGGTGGTGGCTTCCTGGGTTTGGGTGGTGAAGGATGTATCGGGGGCGTGGGTGCGGGCGCGGCGCAGCATGGCGCCAAGAGCGGTGAGGATCTGGCCGAACTCGTCATGGAGATCGCGGGAGATGGCGCGGAAGGTGGATTCCTGAGTGGAGATGAGTTGGCGGGCGAGCTCGGAGCGCTGGGTGGAAAGGGCAGAGACGTGATCGAAGAGCTTGCGATTGGCGCGGATGAGCAGGATGCTGTTGGCGGCGATGAGGAGAATGGCGATGCCGAGGAAGAGCCACGCATTGCGCTCGATCTCGTCATAGCGGGACTGGAGCTGGGCGGCGAGCTGGGAATCCTGTTCGTTGTTGCTGATGAGAAGGCGCGCGGCGAGGGCGGAGAGGGCTTCCTGACGGGGCTCTAGAGTGGTGCGGGCGAGCTCGCGAGCGCGAGCGGTCTGGCCGGCATCGGCAATGGACAAGAGAGTATCGACCTGACGCCAGAAGTCAGCGGCCGAGGACTGGAGGTATTGTGTCTGGGAGGCGGGGCGAGTGGTGGCGAGGGTGGCTTCGCGACGGATGGCGTCGTCGAGGTTGAAGCGCATGCGGGCGAGAGGGGCGCGCCATGCGGTGAGGGGATAGGTGGAGGCGGGGTCGGAGAGATCGCGCAGGGCAAGGGCGAGGGAGTTGAGCTCGGTCTGGATGCGGAGTAACTGGAGTGCGGCGAGGCGATTCTTGTCGATGGTCTGCGTCTGGGTGGCGCGCATCGAGGAGACGATGCGCAGCGTGTAGGCGGCATAGGCACCAATCACGAGAAGCGTCAGGACGAAGCCGGTGACGAGCCGTGTGGTGGGAGATTTCATGCGCTCGCTTTTAGGGTAAGCGGAGCGGGGGTGCGCATGGCAAGCATGAGCGAGGCTGAGAGGAGCGTCATGAGGGTGGCGACCATGAGCACGCCGCCGTAGGAGCCGGTGGTGTCGAACATGCGGCCGAACCAGACAGGGCCGACGGCGCCGGCGAGGGCGTAGAACGTCCAGGTGAGGCCGTAGAGGGCCGAGAAGCTCTTGAGGCCGAAATAGCGCGAGATGAGAAAGGGCGTGATGTCGGCTTCGCCGCCGAGGCCAATGCCAATGCAGATGACGGCGGGGATGGCGAGGGTGGTGGACTGGGTGAGGGCGAAGAGGCCGACGGCCATGGTGAGCAGCAGGGCGGCTGAGAGGCGCGCGCCGTGGATGTGATCGAGCAGATAGCCGGTAATGAGGCGACCGACGAGATTGGCGATCCCGAGCAGGCCGACGAGGAAGGCGGCGTGACCGGAGGAGAGGCCGCGATCGGTGAGCTGGGGGGCGAGGTGCGTGATGGCGCCGTTGACGCTGACCGAGCTGAGGAAGAGAACGGCAACGAGGATGGCGAACTCGCGCGTGCGCAGGGCCTCGGCAACGGAATGACCGGTGGCGACGGGGCTTGTGCTGGTGAGCTGGGGGCCACGGCGGACCCAAAGCCAGGTGAGCGGGATGCCGGCGATGAGAGCGAGTACGCCGAAGGTGCGCCAGGCATCACGCCAGCCCCAGGAGGCAATGAGGGAGTTGGCAAGTTGGGGGTGGAGGATGGAGCCGATGCCGGTGCCCGCGAGCACGAGCGAGAGCGCAAGGCCGCGCCGGGAGCGGAACCAGGCGGAGACGGCGCCCGAGTAGCCCATCTGGGTGGTGCCGTTGCCGGCCAGGCCAATCAGGATGAAGAGCGCATAGAGATGCCAAAGCTCATGGATGGAGCCGAGGGCGATGATGGCCGAGCCGAAGACGGCAAAGCAGGGCAGGATAACGGCGCGGGGCCCAAAGCGATCGAGCGCGATGCCGAGCAGCGGGGAGGCGACGGCAACACTCATGGCGGCGAAGGCGAAGGCGCGCGAGATGGCTTCGCGCGACCAGCCGAAATCGGCGGCGAGCGGCTTGAGGAAGATGCTGAACGTGTAGACGATGATCGAGCCGAAGCTGAACATGACGCCGAGGTGGGCCGCGGCGACGGTGCGCCAGCCGGGCCAGCGCAGGGATGATTCGTTATTTGCGGACGTATCCAGTGGATGCACTCCGTTTGCCTCCAGCGCGGTGCGCTTCGTCGGAAAGTGGGTGGACTCCGGTGGCATCGATCCAGCGGTTGTAAAAGTTGAAGAGGGCGCAGACGGTGATGGCGTACCAGATCTCTTCGTCGTTCCAACCCTGCTCGTAGAGCGGGATCATGTCGGCGGGACTGATGTCGGGCGAATTGTGATTGACCTTGTCGACGAAGCGGAGCATGGCTTTCTCGCCGTCGTTGAGGGGCGAGGAATCGAGGTCAGCGAGGACGGCTTCGACGAGGGCGTGATCGTTGTAGAGTTCCGCCGCGACCGCGGCGTGCGACTTCGTTCAAAACGGGCAGTGGTTGCGCTTGGAGGTATAGGCGGCGATGAGCTCGCGGAAGGCCGGAGTGAGAGGGGCCGGTTCGCGGAGGATCTCCTGGGTGAAGCGGGCGAGATGCTCGGTGGCGGCGGGCTTGAAGGCGAACAGGTGCCAGATTTGCGGGTACTCCTGGCCGGCCTGCTTCATGGCATCGATGGCTTTGGCGTAGGGGGAGGGCTCGTGGGGGCCCTCGAGACCCGGGAGGAACATGGGCTTCATCGTGAGGGCGATCTTACGCGAAGGGGCGGGGCGGGGGCAATAGTGGAAAGTGATTAGCGGGAACGGCGGCGTGGGGTGTGGAGGAGGGACTGGCCGGTGGCGTCTTTCTGGCAGAGGATGGTGGCGCGGGTGTCGCGCTGGGTGAACCAGAGCTGGGCGCGGGAGGAGGGGTGTTCAAACAGAGGCAGGAGCTCGGGAAGCAGGAAGGGATCGAGATCGTCGATCGCGCAAAAAGAGCCCTGACGGAGCGCGGCGTCAGTATAGGGGAAGGCGCGGATGAAGGCGCGCGTGCCGGAGCTTTGGAGCGGCCAGGGGATCTCGTCTTTCATGCCGGTATGGCGCAGGCGGGGCTGGGGGCCGGTGGGCGTGTAGCGATAGGTGAGCTGCTCGACGCCGAAGGGCAGGCGGGCGAGATGGGCGTTGAGCTTGAGCAGTGAGTCGGGCTCGCGAGAGAGGATGCGGTGGACGTCGGAGTCGGGGTTGTCGTTGAGCAGGGGGCTGCGGATGGAGGCGGATTGGGCCCAGTCGGGGAAGTAAGGTTCGTGGCGTTGCCAGGGGGAGGTAAAGTCGGGGCGGGAGCGGAGGGATTCGTGGCGGATCGCGGGGCCTTTGGGGGTGGAAGCGTCGACGATGAGCAGATAGCGGAAGAGGGTGAAGCCGTGGGCGAACTCGAGAGTGAGGCGGGTGGGGGCGGTGAGGGTGTCGGGGTGGTTGAAGGGGAGGCAGACGGCGGGGGCGTCCTTGCGGCGGGCAGCGGTGTGAAGGGCGAAGTCCAGGGCTAGCAGGAGATTGGATTTGCCGGAGGCGATGGGGCCTGAGATGGAGATGACTTTGGGGATGTAGATAGAGGTGTTGGGTAGGAGCTCGAGGTGGAGCGCGGGGTCGGGGGTGACGGAGGCGGGTAGACGGAGATCGAGGGTTTGGGGGTGGCGGAAGGAGGCGAAGTTTTCGAGTTCGAAGCGGTACAGCACGGGTGGCGTAGAGGGCTAGGTGAGGTCGAAGCCGAGGTCGGCGAGGAAGTCGCGAAGCTCCGGTTCGACTCGGGTGGCCTGAAGGATAGAATCCCACGAAATGTGGTGCGAAAGGGCATGGCGGGACATACCTTTTCGATAATCTGGCCAGTGCTGCGAGAGGGCATCGATGGCGAGTCGGGTGGATTGTGGTCTGAGGTTCTGCTTGTCAGCAAGGTGGCGAAGGAGGAAGGCTTCGTGACAGGGGCGCTGCCAGATCAGGCGGATGTCGTGTTGCCTGGCGAGATTTTCGGTTTGCTGCCGGATCTGCACATTCGCGTCGGCTTGATCGCGGTCGAGGAGGATGTAGGAAGCGGAGGGGGTAGTGCGGGTACGGCTATATTCGGCAATGAGCCGCGCGGCTTTGCGGATTCGGGCAACAGGATCACCAGCGCCCGGAACAAGGGGGCGGATCTCGAGGTGGACAGGGATGTCAAACTCGCGAGCGAACTCGTAAAT
>CAZBTA010000217.1:0-8636 GCA_964494515.1 uncultured Bryobacter sp. | reverse complement strand
CTATCCGCGCTGGTGCTGATCCTGGCGGCTGGAGGCATGTACTCCGCCGCCCGCTTCAATGTGAACTCGCGAGCGCGGGAGTTTGGAGTTCGCGTCGCAATGGGGGCACGAGTTTCCCAGCTAGCCTGGCTCGTCTATGCCTTCTACGGTCGATTGGCGCTGATGGGCGGATTGCTGGGCGCCTGGCTTGGCGTCATCGCCGAACAGGAGTTGTTGCGAATGAGCCCGGACGCTGCAGCCCAGGGCGGCGATTCAATTGTCTATCTCACAGCTCCAGTCATTTGCCTCACGGTTGTCCTGATCGCGGTGGCTGAACCCGTATGGCGAGCAGCCACAGCAGACCCCACCAACCTATTGAAGGCGGAATAAGGAATGACAAATAGTAGCCACCTGGGGCAGAATCGTCCGCCGCATTGCCTTATCGCTAACGAGAACCAACAAGTCCCCGTATGCGATCAACTCAGCATCAGCACAACTTCATTCGTAGCGACCGAAAAGCACTTTGCCAACAAACCAGAGTTGAACGAACCAATCCCGGAAGAAGACAGAAAGTATTGCGCGGAAGAGTTTAGGAACGGCTTCGTAAGGGTCCGCTTTGTGAAATGGACAGACTGTGGCCCAATCACTGGCGAATGCGACCCCATAGCCGCCGCATGCACCAACAAGCCACCCACCGTTGTTATCGATTATTGAATTGCATGCCCCCAAAGCCTTCAACAAGCTGCGCACAAAAGGCTATCAGGATTCATCCTTAACTCAAAAGCCCGGATTCTCTCGATAACACTTCTACCACCACCCGCAATAATTTATCGAGATGCAATAAAATGGCCACAATCTGGGTCGATAATTCCAAGGGGTGAGTGTGCAGATTCCTGGCGGTAAGCGGACGCAGTCGTTTCTGGCATGGGTGATCGTCCTGATCGTGGGTGTTTCTTTGTCGCTGATCGGCTTTGTTGCCGTCCGCCGTGCCGAACATGAGAGCACCCGCACCAAAGCCCATAGTGTCTCCGTTGATCGTGTAGTCAGTATCCGTCGCGAAGTTGATGACGTTCTCGAGCGGCTCCGCGCGCTACGCGCTTTTTATGGGTCATCCGTTAACGTCACGCCTGAAGAGTTGAATCGATTCCTGTCGCAATCCCGTCACGGCATCGATCCCGAAGTCACCTTCACCTGGTGTTCCTCAAGTGGGCTTGGCACGAACAACTTCCATGTTTATCCCTCAACCAGCAATACAGCTCCCGCAGCGGTCTTCTGGGCCAGGCAGGATATTCGCGAACTTACACAGCGCGCGCGCAAGACTGGAGATCTGTTGGCGATTCGCCAGAGTTTGGCAGGCGTCCGTGCTTCATCTTCTCGACAAATCATCATTCTTGCCGCGCTGCATGTTGAAGGCACAGACCACACGTCAGATTCGCAGAGCTACGTGGCGGCGATACTCTCGGTCGAACGAATGGCCGAGCGGGCCATCGCCTACCTTGCCCCTGGCGGTATTGATGTCTCTATCGTTGATCCGGTTCTCCCCGACGCACAACGTGTGATTTACTTCCATGCCTCCCGCAAGGGCATCCAGCGCACGCAACCGCAAACTTCTCCTGACATCCGCTTCACCGAACCTCTCGACATCGCTGGCTTGCGCCACTGGATCGTTTGTGACACCGCGCCAGACCTCGTCAAGAATGGCTACAGCAAGACCGGGTGGGTCATGCTCATCTCGGGTCTGCTTGCCTCATTGGCTTTTGCCTGGTGGGTGCGCGACCGCATTGGTGTTGCCAATCGCATTCAACAACTGGTCGACCAGCGCACACAAGAGTTGGCTCACGCTCGGGACGAGGCCGTCCAGGCTTCACGCCTCAAATCGCAGTTTCTTGCCAACGTCAGCCACGAGCTCCGCACTCCTCTAAATGGCATCATCGGCATGACCGGTTTCCTGCTCGAGACGCCTCTCGATTCCCAACAGCGTGATCTTGCCTCAACAGTCTGGAACAGCTCGAATGCGCTATTGGCCATCGTTAACGACTTGCTGGACATGTCTCGCATCGAGGCTGGCAAGTTGTCCTTCGAGTACGCTCCGCTAAACGTGCGCGATGCCTGCGGCAACGCGGTGGCGGGCTTGCGCTCGATGGCTGAAGAGAAACACCTTTCTCTCCAACTTGAGATAGGCCCTGATGTCCCCACACAGGTTCTCGGGGACGCCATTCGCCTCCAGCAAGTCCTGCTCAACCTGCTCCATAACGCCATCAAGTTCACCGATCACGGCTCCATCTGCACAATCGTTACGCTCGATGCCGAAGACGACAACTCATTCACCTTACGCTTCGCCGTCCGTGATTCTGGATCGGGAGTCCCACCAGAGTCGCGAGACGTCATCTTTCAGCGCTTTGCCCAAGCCGACGGTAGCAATGCTCGCCGCCACGGCGGTCTCGGGCTGGGCCTTGCTCTTTGCCAGCAGATTGTCAACATGATGCATGGCAAGATCGACTTTGAGAGCCAGCCCGGCGTGGGCTCCACTTTCTGGTTTACCGCAGTGGTTCACAAGTGCACCCCCTTAGTCCTTTCCCCCGAGTCTTCGCCACTCGCCTCCCTTCCGCTCGCCCCTCCCGGCACAAGACTGCTTCTCGCCGAGGACAACCCCGTCAACCGCAAAGTGGCCAGCCACATGCTCGCCAGGCTTGGCTATTCTTTCGATGAAGTCACCAATGGACACGAAGTCCTGGATGCCATAAACAAACATCACTATGCTGCGATTCTGATGGATTGCCAAATGCCGCTACTCGATGGCTTTGAGGCAACAGCTCGCATTCGCTCTACCGCACCGCCTGGTCAGCACATTCCGATCATCGCCCTTACCGCCAATGCCATGCCTGGTGACCGGGAACGCTGCCTCGCTACAGGCATGGACGATTACCTCGCCAAGCCAATTCAGCTCGATGCGTTATCCGCGGTTCTTGCCCGTTGGACAGCTGCCCCAACCTCACCCATACCCTCAGAATAGAAAAGGGCCCCAAGCTCTCTTGGGGCCCCTCTCTCAATCAAATATTGTAAAAACTTCTAGTGCTTCGGCTGTTCCGGATTCGGCGCAGCCGGCGGCGGTGCGGGCGGATTCGAATCTTCCTTCAACGCGTTCTTGAAGTTCTTGATCCCTTCACCCATACCCTTGGCCAATTCCGGCAGCTTGCGCCCGCCAAACAGCAGCAGCGCTACCCCAAGAATCAACACCAGTTCCATCGGTCCCAGATTCGGCATATTTCGTTCCTTCTTTCCTCAGTATGGCAAATTTGCCGGACCTCAGTAAGCCAACAGCCTTTCGCCTTCGCGAACCAAGTCCTCAACCTGCGGGAGAATTGCATCCTCCAGCGAGGGGTGATAAGCAACCCACGTGTCCTTCGCCGCTACCCGGCCCACAGGCGCGTCCAGGTCACTGAACAATTCGTCAGCAATCCTCGCCGCAATCTCTGCGCCAAAGCCCCAGCTCAGTACATCCTCGTGGGCAATCAACACACGGCTTGTACGCCGTACGCTTTCAGCAATTGCAGTCCAATCATACGGGGCCAGACTCCGGAGGTCAATCACTTCCACCGTCCGTGTTGGATTCCGTCTTTCAAGCGCCTGCGCCGCGTCCAGCGATTTCTTGACCAGCGCCCCATAACAGAGGATCGTCAAATGCTGGCCAGACTTAACCGTATTGGCTTTCCCAAACGGGATCGTGAAGTTCTCACCGGGATGCGGGCTACGGTTGTACGTCTCCCGGTAAAGCTTCTTATGTTCCAGAAATAGCACAGGATCATCCGCACGCAACGCCGTACGTAATAATCCGCACGCATCAAGGGCATTTGACGGAAAAACCACCCGCAGCCCCGGAATATGCGTAAAGATCGACTCCCCACACTGGCTGTGATACACGGCCCCGCCGGTCAGGTATCCCCCGATCGGCACCCGGATCACCGCCGCCGCGCCCCACGCCCCATTGCTCCGCCAGCGCAGGTTCGCCATCTCATCGCGAATCTGCATCATCGCCGGCCAGATGTAGTCAAAAAACTGGATCTCGCCCACCGGCTTCAGCCCGCGCAGCGCCAGCCCCACGGCCCGCCCCACAATGCCCGCCTCGGCGATCGGCGTGTTGAACACCCGCCCCGATCCAAACTCCCTCTGCAGGCCCAGCGTCGTCTTGAACACGCCGCCCTTGCCCTTCACCTCGCCCAGCCGCTCGTCATGGCTGCAATCGGCCACATCCTCGCCAAACACCAGGATCCGCCCATCACGCCGCATCTCTTCAGCCAGCGTCTGGTTGATCGTGTCCACCATCGTCCGCGGCTCCCCGCGAAACTCCGGCGCCACCGCAAACCCCTCACCCGTGATATCCACCACCGGCGAGTACAAATTCTCATACACCCGCGACATCGGCGGCGTCGGCTGCGCCAGCGCATAATCAGCCGCCGCCTGCACCTCACGGTCCACCTCGGCCATCACCCCGCGCACCGTCGCCTCGTCAAACAGGCCTTCTTCCACCAGCTCCCGCCGCAACCGCTCAATCGGGTCCGACGCCGCTTCGCGTTCCCGCTCCGCCGCGCTCTTGTAGGCCCGCTCGTCATCGCTCAGCGAGTGCGAGTACGGCCGGATCACCTTCGCATGCACCAGCACCGGCCCCAGCCCCTCGCGGCAATGCGCCACGGCCTCGGCCATCGTCCGGTAGCTCGCTCTGAAATCCAGCCCGTCCACCTCTAACCGCAACAAACCCGGAAAACCCGCCAGCAGTTTCGAAATGCTCCCGCCCGGCGTCTGGTATTCCACCGGCACACTGATCGCATACCCGTTGTCCTGGATCAGGAAAACCACCGGATACCGGTGCAGGCACGCCAGGTTCACCGCCTCCCAGAATTCCCCCTCGCTCGTCGCCCCTTCACCACTCGAGGCCAGCGTCACCTCATCCGGATTCTGCTTCAGATACCGCGTCCCATGCGCACACCCCACCGCATGCAGATACTGGCTCCCCGTCGGCGAACTCCCCGACACAATATTCAGTTCCCGCGAGCTCCAGTGGCTCGGCATCTGCCGCCCACCGCTCATCGAATCATCCCCCGCCCCTACCGCCTGCAAGAACATCTGCGTCGGCGTAATCCCCAGCGCGAGCGCGATCCCGCGATCCCGGTAATACAGGTTGAACCAGTCATACCCCGGTTCCATGGCCATCCCGGCGGCCACCTGCACGGCTTCATGCCCCGCGGCGCTCACCTGGAAGAAAATCTTGTTCTGGTTTTTGAGTTGGATTTCGCGGTCGTCGATGCGACGGCTCGTGTACATCAGACGGAAAGCGCGAAGCAGTTCGTTCGCTGGCAGGATTTCCGTTTCAGTACGGAACGGTCGCCCAAGTGCGGGCTCCGATCGATAGGCTTGCATTCCTGAAGTGCTATCTCCCCTGTTAGTTTACAGGGTTCAAGCCGTCTCGTGCAGGATGATGAAAAATCCAGTCTCAATAAAGTCAGGCGTCGTCCGATTCCACACCACTTTCGCCCGCCCCCGCGTCCCCGGCAACGCAAAGTCACACTCCTGCCCCGACCGCAAATTCGTATTCGCATGCCGCGCCCGGAATCCCGACGGCGACACATCCATCAGCCGCGCCTCAAACGTCGTCTGATACTCCTCGCTCAGTCGCAGCGTCACACTCCCCGCCGCCTTCAGCCTCGGTTCCGCTCTCCGGTCTTCCCAGTTCACCATGACGACTTCCCCTGGGCCTCCAACCCATACGCCTTCATTTTCCGCGATAACGCCTGCCGGGTAATCCCCAGCGCGCTCGCCGCCCGCTGCCGGTGTCCACCCGCCTCTTCAAGAGCCAGCCGGATCATCGCCGCTTCCATCCCCTCCAGCCCCCGGTCCGCCACCACCGGCTTCACCTGGAACAGAATGTCATCCGCATGCAACAGCGGCCCCTTGGCACTCATCGCCGAACGCAACACCGTGTTGCGCAATTCCCGCACATTCCCCGGCCACTGGTAGCTGTACAGCGCAATCATCGCATCGCTCGCCAGCTTCAGCTCCGGGTTCTGCTGCGCCAGAAAGAACTGCGCCAGCGGTTCAATATCCTCAGCCCTCTCCCGCAACGGCGGCGCCTCAATCACATCCCCGCGCCATTCCATCCTCACCCCACTCGCCGCGATCAGCCTCACATCCACCTTCACCGCCTTCACCGCCCCAATCCGGTGCATCTGCCCCTGCTCAACAGCCCGCAGCAGCTTACCCCGCAATCGCTCGCTCAGCGCCTCAAAATCATCCAGATACAGGCTCCCCCCCGCCGCCAGCTCGAGCAATCCTGGCTTGGCCGCCTTCGCCCCGCTAAACGCCCCCTTCTCATGCCCAAACAGCTCCGCCTCCACCAACTCCTCCGGCAGCCCCGCGCAGTGCAGATCCACAAACGCCCTCTCCCGCCGCGACGAGTAATGATGCAACGCCCGCCCCACAATTTCCTTGCCCGTCCCCGCTTCCCCCACTACCAGCAATGGCCCTTTCTTTTCAGCCAGTTTGCGCGCCTCCCCCAGCAGTCGCGCCATTCTCTCGGACGCCACCACCACTTCCACACCCAGAAACTGATGTTTTTCCACTGCCATTCGGAGGGTCTTCCGACTCTGATAGTAAGGTCCTTTGCGCTCAACACGCATCAGCGCTAGACCTGATTCCATTTCTACGAAAGACCCTAGCAATCTTGTCATGGCGAATACCTCCACACAGTACTAAAGGAAATATCCCACCCCGCCGATCTCAACCCTATAGCCAGTGAATCTCCTGAGTCTGCCTGCTCGAGTCTACGTCCTGTTGATCGGCTGGATTGGTTCCGCTGTGGCCGCTTCCAGTTTCCTGAGTTGGGAATCATCGGACCTGATTCGCTTCGCCTGTTTCCTTCTCGTCGCCCTCTTTGCGGCTGGCCTGCGCGTCGGCGTCCAGTCTTCCACCGGCACCTCCATGCCCATCAACATCCTCTTCGTGTTGATCGGCATCCTCGAACTCTCACTGCCTGAAACCCTCGTCATCGCCGGCACCACCACCTGGATCCAGTGCCGCCAGGTCCTCCAGGGCCCCTCCCGCGGCTTCCTCACGTTCTTCAACGTCTGCAGCATCTGGACGGCCACCTGGATCGCCCACTTCGTCTACAGCCACCCCTCGCTCCATCTCGACCTCGTCTCCACCCCCGTCCGCCTCGTGCTCGCCTCCGGCATCTTCTACATCTTCAACACATTCCCCGTCGCCAGCGTCATCGCCCTCACCGAGCACAAGAGCCTCCGCCGCATCTGGCGCGAGCGCTACATCTGGAGCTTCAATTTCTACGTCGTCGGCACGGCCGCCGCCGGCCTGTTCAGCTTCGTCAACATCTACCTCGACTGGGGCTACTCCATGCTGGCCCTCTTCTTCTTCTATCTGGTCTACAAGGTCTACTCCATGCACCTCGCCCGGATCGAAAAGGAAATCCAGCACTCCGAACAGATGGCCGACCTCCACCTCCGCACCATCGAAGCCCTCGCCCTCGCCATCGAGTCCAAGGACGAAACCACCCACGAACACCTCCAGCGCGTCCAGGTCTACGCCCTCGAGATCGGCCGCGATCTCGGCATGTCCAACGAAGAGCTCGAAGCCCTCCGCGCCGCCGCCATCCTCCACGACATCGGCAAGCTCGCCGTCCCCGAACACATCATCTCCAAACCCGGCAAGCTCACCCCCGAAGAGTTCGAAAAAATGAAGATCCACCCCATCGTCGGGGCCGAGATCCTCGAGCGCGTCCAGTTCCCCTACGACGTCTCCCCCATCGTCCTCGCCCACCACGAAAAATGGGACGGCAGCGGCTACCCCTACGGCACCCGCGGTGAAGACATCCCCCTCGGCGCCCGCATCCTCTCCGCCGTCGATTGCCTCGACGCCCTCGCGAGCGACCGCCAATACCGCCGCGCCCTCCCCCTCAACGAAGCCATGGCCGTCGTCGAGCGCGAATCCGGCATCAGCTTCGACCCCCGCGTCGTCGAAGTCCTCAAAAAACGCTACACCGAGCTCGAAGAGATGGCCCGCGCCGCCATCCGCAGCACCGCTCCCCAGCCCAAGCTCTCCAAGCACATCAAGATCGAAGCCGGCCTCGCCCCCGCCGCCGGTTTCGAAACCGTCAAAAAGTCGATCCTCCCCGTCTCCAACGGCGACCCCGGCGAATTCATCCACATGATCGCCGACGCCCGCGAAGAAGTGCAGCAGCTCTTTGAGATCTCCCAGGACATCGGCCGCTCCCTCACCCTCGACGAGATGCTCTCCATCCTCTCGCTCCGCGTCAAACGCATGGTCCCTTACGACTCCATGGCCGTTTACATCAAGCGCGGCGACAAGCTCGTCCCCGAATACGTCTGCGGCGAAAACTTCCGCCTCTTCTCCTCCCTCGAGATCCCCATGGGCCAGGGCCTCTCCGGCTGGGTCGCCGACAACAACAAGCCCATCGTCAACGGCAACCCCAGCGTCGAACCCGGCTACCTCAACGACCCCTCCAAGTTCTCCACCCTCCGCAGCGCCCTCGCCGTCCCCCTCGAAGGCAAACAGAACGTCGTCGGCGTCCTCGCCATGTACCGTTCCGATCGCGACGCCTTCTCCCGCGATAACCTCCGCGTCATGCTCGC
>CAZBTA010000216.1:0-8691 GCA_964494515.1 uncultured Bryobacter sp. | reverse complement strand
TGGTGCCATCGGTGTTGACGCGGCGGACGCGGTGGTTGCCGTAGTCGGAGAGGTAGACGGTGCCATCGGTGTCGACGGCGATGCCGGTGATGGTGCGGAAGGTGGCCTGGGTGGCGGGGCCGCCGTCGCCCGAGAAACCGCTGAGGCGCGAGCCGGCGATGAGGGTGAGTTTGCCGTCGGTCTCGAGGCGGAAGGCGCGGCTCTGGGAGGTGAAGTAGAGGCGACCGTCAGGACCGGAGGTAACGGCCTGGGTGAGGGTAAGGGCGGTGTTGAGCGCGGTGGAGGAAGTGCCCGGCCCACCCCCGGCAAGCACGTCGGCCTGTTGGGCCATCAACAAAAGAGTGGAAGTGAGCAGTGCGGTTGTGACTAACATGGTATTGACTTCTAAACGATTGAAACTGAAAGACTTGGAGAAAGGCCTAAACTTACTGGATGTGGTGGGGACCGGGGTGGTTCCATCGCTAACGTAAAGTTATGTAAGCAGATGAATCTCGTCCCTGATCTCGCCGTAGTGGCACGCATGAATGAATGGGTGGCGGCCCAACCCGCACTGGAGCTGGAAGCGTTTTGGGATGGCATGTATGGGTGGAAGGTAGGCAACTACCGGATTCCGGACCCGGAGATGCCGTTGCGCAAGCCGGAGGACCTGGTAAAGCGGGCCGCGATTGTGGAGAAGTATCGCAAGGATGTGAACGATTACTGGTTCCACCTGTACAAGCCGCGGGCGGGGGATGTGATTGTGGATATTGGCGCGGGGCGGGGGGAGGACGTGTTTGTGTTCGCGGAGGCAGTGGGGCCGGAGGGAGAGGTGTGGGCGGTGGAGCCGCACCCGGTGAGCTATCTGGCGCTGCGGAAGTTGTGTGAGTGGAACGGCCTCACGAACGTGAAGTGTTTTGGGTATGCGTCGACGTCAGAGCCGGCGCAGCTGCAGATTGAGACGATGGCGGTGTGGGAGTCGAACTATATCCGGCCGGGGGAGGCGACGGCGACGAGCTTTGCGGTGGAGGGGATCCCGTTTGACCAACTGGCGGCGCGGGAGGGGCTGGGCGAGGTGAGCTACCTGAAGATGAATATCGAGGGGGCTGAGAGGGAGGCGTTGCCGGGGTGTCGCGCGGTGCTGGAGCGGACGCGGAATGTGACGATCGCGGCGCATGATTTTCGCGCGGATCGGGGGGAGGGCGAGAGCTTTCGCACGCTGGGGTTTGTGCGGGAATTCCTGACCGGGAACGGGTTTGCGCTAACGACGCGCGATGACGACCCGCGGTATTACGTGCCGTCGCATGTGCACGGGCGGCGGGGTTAGGCGGGCGTCGATGTTGCGATTGGGTGGGTTGACGAGCTTGTAGAGCACAGCCGTCGGCGTGCGGAGGGCGACTTCGTAGCCGGTGAGCAGGCGGAAGGCTTCGATGCGGAGGGTGGGGTTGAGGGGGCCGAGGCCGTCGACGAGCCAGGTGGGGTCCATTTCGCGGAAGCGGCGCAGGCGTTGCTCGCAGCCGGAGTTGGGGATGGGCCGGGAATCGCGGAGGTGGCGATCGGCAAAGACGCAGGTGAGGGGCTGGCTCTCGAGGAAGGGCGTGCCGCCGCGGAGGCGGGTGAGCGCGTCGATGTCGGGGCGGTAGCCCCAGACGAAGAGGGTGTCCTGGGGGCCGGATTGCTGGTTGATGAGCTGGGCGATGGCGCGGCTGTCGTCGAAGAGGGCGAGATCGTCCCAGCGGGTGTTGCCGAGGGCGAGTTGGACGTCGCGC
Organism: uncultured Bryobacter sp.; assembly: GCA_964494515.1. Classification (GTDB taxonomy): domain Bacteria; phylum Acidobacteriota; class Terriglobia; order Bryobacterales; family Bryobacteraceae; genus Bryobacter. Next base: position 6,946 of record CAZBTA010000216.1, on the reverse strand, counting down.
GGCCCGAAGCGAACAACGGGCACGAGCAAGAGCGCGAGCACAGCCCAGCGCAGGCGCGCGGGGAGCTGGTCGAGCGTGCGACCGGCGAGGACAACCACCGGCACGAGCAGGAAGAAGTAATAGCGCGGGAAGAAGCGCAGACCGGTGACGACCGAGGCGAGCGCGATGGCGAGCCACAAGTAATTGCGCCAGCCGTGAGTGCGCCAATGGAGCGCGGCGGCGACGATGGCGGCCGACTGGAAGCCGACCCAGTTGGAGGTGCGCCGGATGAACTCGGTGATGGGTTGGGAGACGAAGGTGTGTGTCGAGTAGACCTGGCCCCAGACCCAGACCTGCTGCCAATATTGGGGACCGAGAGCGAAGTGGATGGGCAGGGTGGCGGCAAAGCCGGCGAGCGTGCGCCAGTGGGGCGCGAACAGCAAGGCAGCGGCAAGCACGAAGACGCCCTTGGTGTGGATGAGCAGGGCCAGGCCGCAGACCAGACCGGCGAGGAGCGGCTGGCCAGATTGGGCGAGGGCGACGGCGGCCAGGTGTGGGGCGACAAGCAGCAGATCGGGCGCAAGCGCCATGACGGCCGAGGGGATGCCGAAGCTCAAGTAAACCGCCATGAGCCAGGCGGCGTAGCGGCCGCCGAGGCGCGCGGCAAGCCAGGCGCAGAGTGTGACGTAACCCGCACCGGCCACCCGCAGCAGCCAGCCGGGGGCGGCGCCCCAAAGCAGATAGAGCCAGGCGGCGCCGGGGGGCTTGTCGTACCAGAAATCGGTGTAGGGCAGGCGGCCGTGGAGGATCTGGATGGCGGCCGTCATGGGGTAGGCCTCTTCGATCCAGAGCACTTGAGAATGGGTGAGCCGCACGAGAACGGCGAACAGGAAGATGAAGCCGAGTTGCCTAGCCACGCTTCTTGCCGGACTTGGATTTGGCGTCGCGGTGATTGACGCGGATGTCAAAGCCCGCGCGCTTGAGGCGCTTGGCGACCTCTTCGGCAATCATGACGCTGCGATGCTGGCCGCCGGTGCAGCCGAAGGCGATGGTGAGGTAGCTCTTGCCCTCTTGAGCGTAGTGGGGCAGGAGGTAGGTGAGCATGTCGGTGGCGCGGGTGAGAAATTCCTGCGTTTGCGGGAAGCTGCGGATGTAGCGGGCCACGCGGGGGTCTTTGCCGGTGAGGGGCTTGAACTCGGGGATGTAGTTGGGATTGGGCAGGAAGCGCACGTCGAAGACGAGGTCGGCGTCCTGCTGGATGCCGTTGCGGAAGCCAAAGCTCGAGACGTGAATGGCGAGGCGCTGCTCTTTGCCGGGGGCGGCGAAGAGCTCTTCGAGATGGGCCTTGAGCTGGTGGACGTTGAAGCGGGAGGTGTTGATGACGTGCGTGGCGAGATTGCGCAGCTCTTCGAGCATGTGGCGCTCGGCCTGGACGTTCTTGATGACGGAACGGCTCTGGCCGAGGGGATGGGGGCGGCGCGTTTCCGAGAAGCGCCGCACGAGCGCCTCGTCATCGGCCTCAAGGAAGATGAGGCTCGAGGGAACGCGGGCAGAGACCTCGCGAAACATGGCGGGGAACCGCTCGAGCGGTTCCCCCTCGCGAACATCAACGACAAGGGCCGCGCGACGAATGTTGGGTGAATCTTTCGTCAGCTCGGCGAACTTGGGGAAGAGGTCGAGCGGCAGGTTATCAACGGCATAGTAGCCGAGGTCTTCAAAACACTTGAGCGCGGTGCCTTTGCCGGAACCGCTAAGGCCGGTGATGATGACCAGTTGAGCCTGCGGGGCGACCATGGACATTAGCGCACTTCGATGAGATCGAACTCGGTGTCGCCGCGGCGGACGAGCACATGCAACTGGCCGGTGCCGATCTCTTCAAACACGAGGTAAGCCGAGGCCTTCTTGATGGCGAAGGGGGCTTCTTCGATGGAGATGGGCTTGGTGGTGCGCTGGACGCGGGTGGGCTTGAGGGCCTTGGCCTTGACGGGGGCGGCGACGACCTTGCCCTCGGGGATGGGGGCCTTCTTGCCGTTGATGCCGACGCCGTGGCGCTTGGAGTCGATGCGCTTGTCGTGCAGCTTCTGCATCTGCTTTTCGAGCTTGTTGATGGCGGCCAGCAGGGCCAGGAACTGATCCTTGTGGGTGGCGATGCCGGCGGCCTGGTGGCCGTAGAAGTTCATGGTGACTTCGGCCTTCTGGTTGTGGCGCTCGCTGGTGAGCACGACGTGCGCTTCACGCTCGCCACGACGATCGACAAACTTACCCACCTTGGCGTAGTGGTTGTCGAGGTTCTTCTTTTGTTCTTTGGTGAGTTCTACCAGTTTTCCGGTGTAGTGAATTTTCATGAGGTATTAGAGCTATTTCTTGACGCGGCGTTGGTGCGTCGAGGGAATCTTCATGTCTTCGCGATACTTGGCGACGGTGCGGCGTGTCACCGAAATGCCCTCTTCGTTCAGGCGGGCCGTGATCTGATCGTCAGTCAGCGGGTGTGCCGGATCTTCCTCTTCTATCATCTTTTTGACCTTGCGCTTGAGCACAAGCAGCGCGGTGCCCGCGCCGGCGGGGCCTTGAACGGCCTCGGAGAAAAAGAAGCGTAGTTCGTACACGCCCTGCGGCGTGTGAACATACTTGCCGGCCACAGCGCGGCTGACCGTAGAGGGATGCACACCGATCTCTTCGGCCAAATCTTTGATCATCATCGGCTGAATATAGTCGATGCCTTCTTCGAGGAACTGGCGCTGGCGCTCGACGACGCACTGGCAGACCTTGAGGATGGTCTGGCGGCGCTGCTCGATGTTCTTCATGAGCATGAGGGCGCTTGAGTAGCGCTCGCGGATGTAGTTGCGGACGTCTTTCTCGGGGGCGTGATCCTTGTCGAGCATGCGGCGGTAGCCGGGGTTGAGGCGGATCTGGGGCAGGTCCTCGTCGTTGAGCTGGATGAGGTAGTCTTCGCCTTCCTTGAAGATGTAGACGTCGGGCTCGACGGTCTGGGCGGCCTGGCTGGAATAGCGGAGGCCAGGTTGGGGGTCGAGCTTGCGGATGACGTTGAGGGCGATCTCGATGTGGCTCAGGGGGCGACCGAGGAGCTTGGCGATCTCCTTAAACTCCTTGCGCTCGATCAGGCGCATGTGGTCGTGGACGATCTGCCAGGCGACGCCGCCCTTGGCGCCGCGGCTCTTGAGCTGGAGCAGGAGGCACTCGCGGAGGTCGCGGGCGCCGATGCCGGCGGGGTCGAGGCTATGAACGATCTCGAGGCCGTCGTCCATGTCGTCCATGGTGAGCTGTTCGTCGCGGGCGATCTCTTCGAGCGGCTCGAGGAGGTAGCCGTACTCGTTGAGGTTGCCGATGATGGCCTCGGCGGCCTGACGCTCGCGGTCGTTCATCAGGATGAGGCTGAGCTGGGAATTGAGATGGCTTGAGAGCGTGACGGGAGAAGACAGGAACGTCTCGAAGCTGGGTTTTTCGGGGGTCTCGCCGGCGGGCGTTTTGTGGCCGGGGTCGAGATATTCGTCGAAGTAGGAGCCGAAGTCGATTTCGTCGAAGGGGTCGGTGGCCTTGGGGGCCTCGGGAGCTTCGGTGGTGGCTTCGGCGGTGTATTCGACGTTGGTGTCGGCTTCGCCTTCAGCCTCGTAGGGGCCGGCGGGGGCGGTGGAGAGCATCTCCATGACCTGCTGGTCGCTGGGGTCGGTGATCCGCTCGGCCTCGAGGAGGTTTTGCACCTCCTGAGGGGTGAGTTCTTCGCCTTCTTCCGTTTCGTCGAGAAACGGGTTGGCGACGATCTCCTGGCTGATCATTTCCTTCAGCTCCAGCCGGTTCAGCTGGAGAACGGTGACCAACTGCACCAGGCCAGGGGTCAACGTCTGCTTCTGCGATACCTGTAAACCTAACCGCTGCGAAAGCATTTTCGCCTTCAGGATACCAGCAGCGGTTTAGCTCAGGCGTAACAACGCACTTCGAAGATACGGGCTTCTTCGATGCCGTTGGTGGCCGTGACGAGGACGCGGAGAGCTTCGGCCTCGACGGGAGCGAAGCGAACGCGGTTGAGGCGCTGGTAGTTGCCCTTGACCTCGGCAACGGTGGTGAAGGTGGTCTCGCCTTTCTTGCGCACCTGGATCTGATAGTCGCGAACGGTCTCGGGCTGGGGCTGGCGCTGGGAATCCTGCCGCCAGTAGGTGGGGTTGGCGGTGAGGAAGAGCTGGCGCTGGAAGCCGGTATCGAAAGTGAGCTGGACCTGGCTGATCTTGCGGGCGGCGGGCCAGGCGAGGTCAAGCCAGGCGCCCTTGTCGGTGAGCGGACCGGCCCAATGGTGGATGGGGCCCTTGGGGATGTCGCGGGTGATGCCGTCGATGACGAGCGGGGCGACGGCTTCGCCGATATTGCCGGAGCTCGAGATGGTGGCCTTGCGGGCTTCGTCGCGGGAGTCTTCGTTGCGGATGAGCTCGCCGGGCTTGCCCTTGATGGTCTGGTCGTCGCGCAGGAGGCGCTGCTGGAGGGTGGCTACCAGGGCCTTGTCTTCGGCTAGCTGGCGGGGGAGCTTGCCCTTCTCGACGCAGAGCGCGGCGGCGGTGCCGATAGCCTGGCCGATGGTGCCGCAGGTGGCCATGACGCGGGTGGACGTGAAGGCGGCGTGGGTGGCGGAGATGTTGCGGCCGGCCATGAAGAGGTTGGCGACGTTCTTCGAGTAGCAACTGCGCAACGGGATGGGGTAGACCTCGGGGGTCTTGAGAACGGTGTTGGGGGGCAGATCGGCGCGATCGAAGCCGCCGGGCGGATGGTCGTCCATGGGCCAGCCGCCCATGGCGACGGCGTCATAGAAGCTGCCGCCGAGGAGATCCTGCTGGGTGAGCATGTGATCGCCGACCAGACGGCGGGAGCCGCGCTTGCCGGGCATCATGCCGATCCAGTCGAGAGCGTAGTTGGCGCTGTTGGTGTGGTTGCCGCTGTTCTTGATGTAATCCCAGACGCCCATGACGATGGAGAGGAGCTCGTAGCGGATGAGCTCGTTGTCGCGGATGGTGTCCTTGTTGCCGCCCCACTCGATCCACCAATAGCCGTAATCCCACTGGTCGACCTTGCGGAAGCGGAGGATCTCGGGAGTAACCTTGCGGGCCCATGAGGGGGCCTTGAAGGGCATGGGCTTGCTGTAGAGGCGCGAGGTGAACAGGATGGAGCTGCCGAGGGTTTCGTTATCGGGCTGCTCGGGGGCGAGGCTTTCGTTGAACTCGGAGCGGGCTTCGCGACCCGTGCGGAAGGTGGCGCCGGTCTCGAGACCGAGGCGGGAATCGCCAGTGGAATCGATGAAGACCTTCGCCTTGACGCGGTAGATCATCTCGCTCTTGTCGCAGCGGGCGTAGACCTCGGTGATGCGATCGCCGTCGAGGTTGGCCTTGTAGAGGACGGTTTCGAGCAGGAGGGTGATGTTGGGTTCGCTGACGACCTTGTCGTAGAGGATGAAGTCCCACATCTCCCAGCAGCGTTGGGGATTGTTGACGGCGTCTTCGAGGCGGAGCTCTTCGACGAGACCGCTCTCGCGCCAGCCGGGGCGACCGCGGTGGGAATCGGCGCCGACGATGTGCATTTTGACTTCGCTCGAGGAGTTGCCGCCGAGGCGGGAGCGATCCTGCAGAAGGACGACCTTAGCGCCGTGGCGGGCCGCGGAGATGGCGGCGCAGACGCCGGCCATGCCGCCGCCGGCGACGAGGACATCGCAGTTGAGCTCGACGAGGCCCATGTGGGGCTCGTTGATCGCGCTGGCAAGGCGGACGTCTTTGGAGGGTGGGGCGATCTGATCAAACTGCCGCCGCATCTGCGGAGTGATCGTCTGGGCCTGGGCGGGGGGAAGCTGGTCGGCAAGGACCACGAGACTGTAACTGGTGAGGAGATCGCGACGGCGCATGGTAATACCTGGTTTCGAAAAGATTATTTCAGATTTCTGTTCCGTTGTACATTCCGGCGACCCATTTGCCGTAGCCGTTGTAGGGTTGGGTGGCGACGCGATCCATGTTGGGGATGAGCTGTTCGACGGCCTGAGACCAGCGGGGATGGGGCCGGAGGGGATTGACGTTGGCGAAGAAGCCGTATTCGGTGGGGGCGACGGAGTTCCAGAATGTGGCGGGGCGCTCGGAGAGGAATTCGATGCGGGCGATGGCTTTGGGGCCTTTGAAGCCGTACTTCCAGGGGAGGGCGAGACGGAGCGGGGCGCCGTTCTGATTGGGCAGGGGCTTGCCGTAGAGGCCGGTGACGACGAGGGCGAGAGGGTTCATGGCTTCGTCGAGGCGGAGGGCTTCGAAGTAGGGCCAGGGGTAGTTGCCGGAGTAGCGGATGCCGGGCATTTCTTCGGGGCGATGGATGGTGGTGAAGCGGACGTAGCGGGCGGCGGCGGTGGGTTCAGCGCGCTTGAGCAGGAGCGAGAGGGGGAAGCCGAGCCAGGGGACGGCCATGGCCCAGGCTTCGACGCAGCGGTGGCGGTAGAGGCGTTCTTCGATGGGCATGGTGCGCTCGATCTCATCGAGGGAGATGGTGAAGGGGCGCTGGCATTCGCCTTTGATCTCGAGCGTCCAGGGGCGGGGTTTGAAGGGGGCGGCGACCTTGTGGACCTGCTGCTTGTCGGTGGTGAATTCGTAGTAGTTGTTGTAGCTGGTGGCGGCCCACTCGGGGGTGAGATCGCGATCGAGGGCGAAGGCGGCGTTGCGCGAGGCGGCGGGGAGCAGGCCCGGGAGAGCGAGGGCGGCGAGGATCTGGCGGCGGTTGCGGTAGATGGGCTCGGGGGTGGCGGCGGAGGCGGGGAGTTCCCAGCCAGCAGGAATTTTGATGAGCATGGCGGCTCCTCTCAAGCTCTATGCTAGTATGCAAAGAGTAGACCACAGCGCGGAGAGATGCCTGAGTGGTCGAAAGGAGCGGTTTGCTAAACCGTCGTAGTGCCTTAAAGCGCTACCGAGGGTTCGAATCCCTCTCTCTCCGCCATTCC
>CAZBTA010000215.1:0-8720 GCA_964494515.1 uncultured Bryobacter sp. | reverse complement strand
CACGCCCATCTTCCGCACGCCATACCCGCGCGTCGCCACCACCTTGCCGTCCTTCACAATGCCGATCGCCACCCCCGGCACATCAAATTCCTTCATCGCTCTCCCCGCCCATTCATCGAGCAACGGCGGCGCTTGCCCAAACACCACCAGCGGCAACAGCAACACAAAACGGCGCAGCATCTTCATGACATTAAGGTTACCCCCCGTTTTTTCCGACACCAAAACTTGATAAGATCCCGCCACGATCCAGGGTCGATCATATGAACAAACAGTCTAAGTTAGTACTGCTCTTTCTCCTCCTTTCCAGCCTCGCCTTCGGCCAGGCTTCCTCACAACAGATCTCCGGCGTTGTCCGTGATCCATCCGGCCTCGCTGTAGGCAATGCAAAGGTCATCGTCCGCAACACCGGCACCGGTCTTGAGCGCGAAGTCACCGTCAACGAAACCGGCGCCTACGCCGTCACTGGCATCCCCATTGGCCTGTACGACATCGAAACCACCGCCGCCGGCTTCAAGAAAGCCGTCCGCAAGGGCGTCCGCGTCGAGGTCAACGCCAAAGTCGCCGCCGACATCCAGCTCGAAGTCGGCCAGGTCAGCGAATCCATCACCGTTCAAACCGACGCCGCCTCTGTCGAAACCACCACCGGCGAAATCGGCCGCCTCATCACCGGCACCCAGGCCACCCAGCTCCAGTTGAACGGCCGCAATTACATCCAGTTGCTCGCCCTCATCCCCGGCGTCTCCACCAACTACTCCTCCAGCTTCGGCCTCGCCGGCGGCTTCGGCACTAACGCGAGCGGCCAGTCCGCCAACGGCGGTCGTTCCGACTCCTTCTCCTGGAACGTCGACGGCGTCGACAACAAGGACAACGGCGGCGGCGGCAACAACTTCGTCAACGTCAATCCCGACGCCATCGCCGAGTTCAAAGTCCTCACCACCAACTACAGCGCCGAGTACGGCCAGAACGCCAGCGCCATCATCAACCTCGCCCTCAAGTCCGGCTCCAAGGCGTTCCACGGCTCGGCCTACGAGTTCGTCCGCAACGACGCCTTCGACGCCCGCGCCTTCAACGCCCTCCAGAAGCAGAAGCTCCGCTTCAACAACTTCGGCTGGAATCTCGGCGGCCCCATCTTCATCCCCAACAAGTTCAATCGCGATCGCTCCAAGCTCTTCTTCTTCTTCAGCCAGGAATACAAGCGCTTGCGTCAGGGCGCCATCAACACCTGGGTCGTCCCCACGCTCGAGCAGCGCGGCGGCAACTTCTCCGCTCTCCCCGCCGCCCAGCAGCCGCGTGACATCACCACCGGCAATCTCTTCCCCAACGGCATCATCCCGTCGAGCCGCGTCAATCGCTCCATGGCCGCCTTGCTCGCCAAATACCCCGCCCCCAACTTCACCGGCGCCGGTGGCAACCTCGTCTTCCCCACCACCACGCCCTCCAACACCAACCAGAACATCCTCAAGGTCGACTACAACCTCAGCAACAAGGACCAAATCTCCTTCCACCTGCTGAGCGACACCTTCTACCAGTTGCAGAATCTCACGGCCCTCGTCCTGTTCGATCGCAACATCCCCGGCAAGAGCTACAAGGCCCAGTGGACCCGCGTCATCAATCCCTCCACCGTCAACACGTTCCAGGTCTCCACCTCCGGCAACGTCATCCGGCAGGACGGCTACCGCGCCAATCCCAGCTTCACCAACGACACCACGCGCCGCGGCTCCAACTACACCGCGCCCTCGATTTACGGCATCACCAACGACATCCCCACGCTGAACATCGCGGGCTTCAACGGCCTCAACGCCGCCCCCCGCCAGTTCAACAATTTCAACCGCATCATCAACATCAAAGAAGACTTCTCCCACCTCATGGGTCGTCATAACCTGAAGGCCGGCTTCCTGTTCCAGCGCAGCCGCAAGAATCAGGACAACATCCCCGCCATCAACGGCACACTCACTTTCCAGACCGGCCACAGCCTCAGCTCCGGCAATCCCCTCGCCGACGCCGTGCTCGGCAACTTCCAGCAGTATCAGGAAGCCAACACCAATCGCGAAGGCTGGTACCGCTTCACCCAGTTCGAACCCTACATCCAGGACGACTGGAAGGTCACCTCACGCCTCACCATCAACCTCGGCTACCGCTTCATGTACATGCAGCCGCAGTACTCGGCCCTCGACAACACCACCAGCTTCCTCCCCGAGTATTACAACGCCGCCAACGCCCCTCAGATCCTCGCCTCCAACGGCTCCATCGTTGCCAATACTGGCGACCCCTTCAATGGCCTCGTCCTCCCCGGCAGCGGCTTCGGCGAGGCGGCTCTCGCGCGCATCCCCTCTTCGATCACTGGTGATGCCCGCGTCAAGGCTCTCTTCCGCGGCATCCCGCAAGGTGGCGCCGCCACCTTCTGGGGCACTCACGCCCCCCGCCTCGGCTTTGCCTATGATTGGGGCGGCAAGCAGACCACCGTCATCCGTGGCGGCTATGGTCTCTTCTACGAACGCACCCAGGGCAACTTCATCTTCAGCGCCATCAACAACCCGCCCTTCATCCAGCAGCAGACCATCCAGTCCGCTAACGTTGACAACCCCACCAGCGGCGCCCCGGCCGCCTTCCCGGCCTCCATCACCAATTCACGCGTCACCGATTTCAAGGTGCCGCGCATCATGAACTGGTCCTTCGGCGTCCAGCAGAAGATCGACAAGGTCACCACGCTCGACGTTGCCTATGTCGGCTCTTCCGCCGCCAGCCTGACGCGCGCCCTCAACATCAACCAGCTCCCCGTCGGCACGCTCCAGCGCAACCCCGGCGTCAACCTCAACGCCCTCCGCCCCTATCGCGGCTACGCCGACATCCAGCAGTTCGTCAATGGCGCCAACTCCATTTACAACTCGCTGCAGGTGCAGCTCCGTCGCCAGATCCGCGGCGGGGGCCAGTTCAGCGCCTCCTACACCTGGTCCAACGCCATCACCGACGCGAGCAACTACAACGAGCAGCCCATGGATAGCTACGATGCCAAGCGCGATCGCGGCTACATGGCCTTCGACCGCCGTCACAACCTCATCCTCAGCTACGTCTACCCGCTGCCCTTCTGGATCAACGGCAACGAGTGGTACAAGAAGGCCTTCGGTGGCTGGCAGCTCTCCGGCATCACCACGCTCAACACGGGCCTGCCGCTCAACCTCGCCATCAACGGCGATCGTGCCGGCACCGGCCTCGGCAACCAGCGCCCCGACGTCGTCGGCGATTGGCAGCAGGGCGGTGGCCAGCGCCTCCAGTGGTTCAATCAGGCCGCCTTCGCGCTGCCTGCTCTCGGCACCTTTGGCAACCTCGGTCGCAACATCGTCCGCGGCCCCGGCACCAACAACTGGGACGCCTCTCTGCAGAAGAACTTCAAGTTCTCCGAAAAGTTCAACATGCAGTTCCGCGCCGAGTTCTACAACGCCCCGCACCACTTCTCCTGGCTCGGCGTCGGCACCACTCTCGGCGCCGGCAACTTCGGCCAGATCACCAGCGCCACCGATCCGCGCAGCCTCCAGTTCGGCTTGCGGCTCGACTTCTAATCACCATCAAGCCCCGGCCCACCAGCCGGGGCTTTTTCTCTGGACATTATTTTAGTTTCAACTAAACTATTGCCATGCCCGATCTCTTCGCGACGCTCAGCTCTCCCCGCCGCCGTGAGATCCTCCGTCTCGTCTGGCGCGAAGAGCTCTCCGCCGGCGCCATCCACCGCGCCATGCCCGATGTCACCTTCGGCGCCATCTCGCTCCACCTCCGCGCCATGCATTCCGCCGGCCTGCTCGACATGCGTGGCGAACGTCAGTTCCGCTACTACCGCGCCCGTCGCAAGTCCCTCGGCCCTGTCGCTCGCCTGCTCGAGCAGACCTGGGACGACGCCCTCCACCGCCTCAAACTCGCCGCCGAGCTCGAGCATTCTCGCCGCGGCCCCCAATCTCGCAAAGGAAAATCCCATGCCTGAGCTCACTCGCCATCTCTCCATCGCCGCTCCGCCCGCGCTCGTCTTTGAGTTCTTCACCACCTCGGCGCTCTGGGCCTCCTGGTGGGGCCCCGGCTCCACCATCGACGCGCGCCCCGGTGGCGCGGTCCTCATCCAATACCCCAACGGCGTCCGCGTCTCGGGCACCGTCCTCGAGCTCACCCCGCCCCACCGCATCGTCTTCACTTACGGCTACGAGTCCGGCCAGCCCATTCCCCCCGGCGCCTCCACCGTCACCATCACCCTCGCGCCCACCCCCACCGGCACTGCCCTCACCCTCACTCATGAGTTCACCGAGATCACCCCGCGCGATCTCCACATCCCCGGCTGGCGCTACCAGCTCAGCGTCTTCGCCAACCTCATTGCCGATCGCCACTACGCCGCCGCGCCTGCTCTCATCGATGCCTGGTTTGCCGCCTGGGCGCTCACCGATGCCGACGAGCGCGCCACGCTGCTCGCCACCTGCACCACCCCCGACATCACCTTCCACGATCGTCACGCCTCGATCGTTGGCCGCGACGAGCTCAACGCCCACATCACCGCCGCCCAGCGCTTCATGCCCGGCCTCACACCCACCCTCACCGGCGAGCCGCGCCACTGCCAGGGCCAGATCCTCGCCGCCTGGACGGCCGGCCCCCATCACGGCTTCAACGTCTTCACCCTCGGCCCCACGCCGCACATTCAATCCGTTACGGGGTTCGCTCGGCCGTAGCTCCTGATAAAATCTTCATCAAATGCTGCACCGGCTATCTGGCCTCGTTCTCGCCTTCGGCGCTGTTTCACTGCTCCCGGCCGCAGCGGAAGTCGACTTCACTCGCGATGTCCAGCCGATCCTCCGCCGCAACTGTTACGCCTGCCACGGCCCCGGCATGCAGCAAAGTGGCCTCCGTTTTGACGATTCCGCCGCCGCGCTAAAGGGCGGCAACAGCGGCCCCGCCATCATCCCCGGCAAGTCCTCCGAGAGCCCCATGATCCTCCGCATCCGCGCGGAAAAAGGCCAGCCCCAGATGCCCCCGGGCCCGAAGAAGCTCGATGAATCCCAGGCCGCCATCCTCGCCGCCTGGATCGATCAGGGCGCCAAATTCCCCGCGGGCTTCGTCGCCGCGGCTCGCGCCACCGCCCCCCGCAGCAAGCACTGGGCCTTCCAGCCCATCACGCGCCCCGCCACGCCAGCCGACGTCCACCCCGTCGATCACTTCATCCGCCTCAAGCTCGAGCACGCCAAAATCGCGCCCTCTCCCGAGGCCGATCGCCGCACGCTGCTCCGTCGCCTCAGCTTCGATCTCACCGGCCTGCCGCCCACGCCCGAAGAGATGGCCGCCTTCCTCAACGACAAGCGCCCCGATGCCTGGGAGCGTCAGGTCGATCGTCTCCTCGCCTCGCCTCACTTCGGCGAGAAGTGGGCTCGCCACTGGCTCGATCAGGCTCGCTACGCCGATTCCGACGGCTATGAGAAAGACTGGGTCCGCCCCTACGCCTGGCGCTGGCGCAACTGGGTCATCGATTCGATCAATCGCGATCAACCCTTCGACAAGTTCACCATCGAACAGATTGCCGGCGACCTCATCCCCAACGCCACCACCGAGCAGAAGGTAGCCACCGGCTTCCACCGCAACACGCTCACCAATCGCGAGGGCGGCATCGACGATCGCCAGTTCCGCTTCGAGATCACCTCCGATCGCTCGAGCACCGTCGCCTCCACCTGGCTCGGCCTCACCGTCGCCTGCGCCCAGTGCCACGATCACAAGTACGACCCCATCTCCCAGAAAGACTTCTACTCGCTGTTCGCCTTCTTCGACAATGCCGAAGAGGTCAACATCGACGCCCCGCTGCCCGGCGAGCTGGGCCCCTGGCTGCGCACCAACGCCGAGTACCGCAAGAAGCGCGAAGCCCTGCTGGCCGAGTACAACGTTGCCCCGCTGCAGGCGGATTGGGAAAAGAACATCCTCTACACCATCGCCCACCCCGGCGAGCGCACCGATTGGGATCTCGCCTGGGATTGCGTCAACAAGCTCACCGAGGGCGGCGATGGCGCCAAGATCGTTCAGATCGCCCCCGACAAGCGCACCCTGCGCGAACGCGACATCCTCACCGATCACTTCGTCGGCAACTACCACTTCGCCATCGGCAACAAGAAGTGGAAAGAGCTCAAGCTCGACGAACTGCAGAAGAAGCTCCGCGAGCTCAAGGATCAATACCCCCAGCTCACCCAGGCCATGACGCTCACCGAGTCCACCACGCCCCAGCCCAGCTATCTCCGCGTGCGTGGCGATTACAAGACCAACGGCATCGAGGTCACCCCCAACACGCTCAGCGCCCTGCCGCCCATCAGCACGAGCGGCCGTGCCACCCGCCTCGATCTCGCCCTCTGGCTTGTGCGTGAGGACAACCCCCTCACCGCGCGCGTTGCCGTCAATCGCATCTGGCAAGAGCTCTTCGGCTCCGGCCTCGTCAAAACACCCGAAGATTTCGGCGTCCGCAGCGAGCCGCCTTCTCACCCCGAGCTGCTCGATTTCCTCGCCGCCGACTTCCGCGACAATCAGTGGAGCCGCAAGTCCATCATCCGTCGCATCGTCACTTCGGCCACCTACAAGCAAAGCTCCGCCGCGCGGCCCGAGCTCAAAGACTCCGACCCCAACAACACGCTCCTCGCCCGGCAGAATCGCCTCCGCCTCAGCGGCGAATCCATCCGAGACGCAGCCCTGGTCTCGAGCGGCCTGCTCACCCGTCAGGTCGGCGGCCCCAGCGTCCAACCGCCCATCCCCGCCGGCGTCATGGAGCTCAGCTACGCCTCCCGCGGCTGGGGTCAAAGCTGGAAAGAAGCCACCGGGCAGGATCGCTATCGCCGCGGCCTCTACATCCAGTTCCTGCGCACCACGCCCTATCCCTTGCTCGTCAATTTCGACGTGCCCAAGGCCACCGTTTCCGTCTGCAAGCGCGATCGTTCCAACACCCCGCTGCAGGCCCTCAATCTGTTGAATGACCCCGTCTTCCTCGAGGCCGCCCAGGCCTTCGCCGTGCGCACGCTCACCGAGGCCCCGGCCTCGCTCAGCGGCCGTCTCGAGGTCGCCTTCCAGTTCGCCCTCGGCCGCCAGCCGAGCGAGAAGGAATCTCTCCGCCTCTCTGCTTTCCTCGAAAAGCAGGAGGCCCTCTACGCCCGCGATAAGGCCAACGCCGAAAAGCTGGCCCCCCTCGATCTGCCCGGCATCTCGCGTCAGCAACTTGCCGCCTGGACGTCTCTGTCGAGCGTCCTGATGAACCTCGACGAGTTCATCACCCGCGAATAGGAGTACACCCGCATGTTTGACGAACGGCAACTGCTCGAAACCCACCTCCGGCGCCAATTCCTCCGCCGCTCCCTCACCGGCATGGGCACTCTCGCCCTCGCCGAGTTGCTCGCCCAGTCGGGTCACGCCGCCGAGGCGGTCGACCCCATGCTGCCGCGCAAGCCCCACTTCGCCCCCAAGGCCAAGAACGTCATCTTCCTGTTCCAGGAGGGCGCTCCCTCCCAGATGGATCTCTTCGATCCCAAGCCCGCCCTCGAGAAGTGGCACGGCCAGTCGCTGCCGCCCTCGATGACCAAAGACCTCAAGCTCGCCTTCATCAAGCCCACCGCCAAGGTGCTTGCCTCCCCGCGCAAGTTCGCTCCCTGTGGCCAGAGCGGCATGATGATGAGCGACCTGCTGCCCTACACCTCCAAGCACGCCGACGATCTCTGCCTCATCCGCAGCATGCACTCCGAGGCCTTCAACCACCATCCCGGCCAGCTCCTGCTTTTCTCCGGCCACATGACCGGCGGCCGCCCCTCCATGGGCTCCTGGGTCACCTATGGCCTCGGTTCGGAATCACGCAATCTCCCCGCCTTCGTCGCCCTCCAGTCCGGCCCCGGCACCAGCGCCGGCTCCGACCTCTGGACCAACGGCTTCCTCCCCTCGCTCTACCAGGGCACCGTCCTGCGCAGCTCCGGCGATCCGATCCTCTACCTCTCCACGCCCCAGGGCATTACGGAAGAGGCGCAGCGCGCCCGCCTCGACGCCATCCGCGATCTGAACACCGAGCACCTCGAGCGCACCGGCGACGCCGAGATCGCGAGCCGCATCCATTCCTACGAGCTCGCCTACCGCATGCAGAGCGCCGGCCCCGAGCTCACCGATCTCAAGAGCGAATCCCCGGCCACCCTCGAGGCCTACGGCATCAACGACAAAGAATCCAAAGCCTACGGCACCAACCTCCTGCTCGCCCGTCGCCTCGTCGAGCGTGGCGTACGTTTCGTGCTGTGCATGCACTCCGGTTGGGACCACCACTCCGGCATCAACGCTAACCTCCCCAAGCTCTGCCGTCAGACGGACAAAGCCACCGCGGCTCTGTTAGCCGACCTGAAACAACGAGGCCTCCTCGACGAAACGTTAGTCGTCTGGGGCGGCGAATTCGGCCGTACTCCAATGAGCGAAATTCGTCGTCCGGAAGAAGCCGACAACGCCGGCCGCGACCACCATCCGAACGGCTTCTCGATCTGGCTGGCCGGCGCGGGCGTGAAAGCGGGTCAGGTGATTGGCGAAACGGACGAGTTGGGCCTCAACATCGTCCGCGACCGCGTCGACATCCACGACCTCCAGGCCACCATCCTCCATCTGCTTGGCCTCGAGCACACCCGGCTCACCTATCGCCACATGGGCCGCGACTTCCGCCTCACCGACGTCCACGGCAATCTCGTCAAGGCGATCTGCGC
>CAZBTA010000214.1:0-8790 GCA_964494515.1 uncultured Bryobacter sp. | reverse complement strand
CTTCGGCGGCGAACACCAGTTCCGCGGCAACTGGACCGTATCCGCCGACTTCGTCTATTGGCGCGTCTACAACGAATGGCTCCGCCAGGATCGCAACCTCTTCTTTAACTCCGTTACCGGCTTCCAGGCCAACCCGGCCACCGCCGGCCGGCCCGACACCCGCTTCGGTCAGATCCTCAACTTCACCACCCCCAGCGCCTCCGGCGCCATCTACTACGGTGGTCAGTTCGAGCTCACCCGCCGCTTCGGCAATCGCTTCCAGGTCGGCACCTCCTACACGCTCTCCAAGCTCAAGGACTCCACCGACGGCGCCTTCTCCTACGCCAACAACCAGTTCGACCTCGCTGACGAATGGGCCCGCTCCCTCGACGATCAGCGCCACACGCTCAACTTCGACGGCAGCGTCAATCTGCCCTGGGGACTGTCATCGAGCCTCTTCTACCACTTTGGCTCTGGCAATCCCTTCCGCAGCCTGAGCCCCACCAACCCCTTCGCCTACGCCGGCGCGAACAACCGCACGTTCCTGTCCACGGCCACGACGTTCATCAACCCCAGCTTCATCACGACGTCGCGCGCCACCGGCTACAGCAACGTCAAGCGCAACTCGCTCTCCGGCCTTGCCATCAACCGGCTCGACTGGCGCCTGAACAAGAGCTTCACCATCAAGGAGCGGCTCACCGCCACGGGCATCTTCGAGGTCTTCAACGTCCTCAACGCCCAGAATTACGGCACCTATAACACCAACATCGGCATCGCCAGCTATGGCCGTCCGGCATACAATTCCAACCTCGCCTACGCCGCGCGCATGCTCCAGTTCGCGGCCCGGTTTGATTTCTAACGCCTATGCTCACCACGCTCCTCCTCAGTCTCGCCTTCGCTACCGCCTCAGCCGACGTGTGGCTCGAGCGCGTGGCCCCGGTCATGACTGGCGAGGAGCGCAAGCTCTATCTCGCATTGCCCGATGAGCGGGCGCGCGAAGTCTTCCGCACCGGCTTCTGGTCCGCCAAGGCCGTTACCGAGTCGGAGTTCATGGCGCGCACCGAGTTCATCGATCACAAGTTTGGCTCGGGCCAACCCGGCTCCGGCGCCAATACCGATCAGGGGCGCATCTATCTCTCCCTGGGTGCGCCCACATCGATCTCCCGGCTGCCCTCAAGCCGCATCTTCCATCCCACCGAGGTCTGGGCTTATGACCACGTCCCCGGCCTCCCCACCAGCACGCGCGTCCAGTTCCTGTTCTTCGGCAATCGCATGCAGCTCTACTCGCCGCAGATCCACACCCTGCGCGCCCTGCTCATCCCCAACGCCGGCACGCGTGGCCTGTTCCCCATCAACGACGTCATCACCGAGACCGACGTCCGCGAGCGGCTCAATCTCTCCCCCGCCGAGTTCGATGTCCTCGAAGCCGCCATGTCCGTCTCGCGTGGCATCAAGGGCTCGGGCAACTCCGAGATCCTCTATCTCGCCTCCTCGCCCCGCGAGATGCTCCGCCGCGCCCGCACGGGCTCCGCGACTTCACGCATCCGCTTCGAAGGCGAGCGGCCCCGGCTCGAGACGCGCCAGTTCGCCACCGCCAACAAGCTGCCCGCCATTGACCTCACCTTCACCGGCTCGGCCCGCTCCTACATCACGGTTGAGATCCGCGACCTGCACAGCTTTCAGAACGCGCTCAACTTCGCCGCCACCAAGCCCTTCACCTACACCCAGCGCGTCTACCTTCTGCCCGGCCAATACACCTTGCTCGTCGAGGTCGATGGCTTCCGCACCGGCTACGTCCTCGATGTCGCCAAGCTCTCTCCGGCCGATCCGCTGGCCATCCCCGAATACCCCGGTGCCGACTGGGCCGCCATCGGCAAGCAGTACCTGCTCGCCCGCGATCTGCCCCGCGCCACCACCTGCTACAAGCGCGCCCTCGCCGCCTCTCGCAGCGCCGATGCGCTGGTCGGCATGGCCCGCCTGACTACTGATCTCGACAAGGCGCGCGATCTGTTAAACGAAGCCCTTGCCATCAACCCCAACCACTTTGAAGCCCTCGTAACGCTGGCTGCCGTTACCGACGAGTTTCAGGACCACGACCTCGCCCAGCAGTATTATCAGCGTGCCAAAGCAAGTCGTCAGCCGCTACCAGCAATGTCCGCTTTACCTTCTCTGGACACCGCGGCAGAAAGGCCCTCACCGTCGCCGCCGCGCTAGCGCTGCGGTAGTTGCCCAGTGTCGCCGCCGCCCAGCGCTGCGGAAAGAAAATGTCCCCCGTCCGCCGGATCTCCTCGAGTCTCTCAAGGCTCGGGGCGATAAACTTCTCGCCCGCTCCCTTGCGGCGCGGGTGGTGGATGTAACCCAGTCCCTCAAGCACCCAGGCCTCCTTGGCCCCGCGCAATGATTCAAACCACGGCGTCGGGTCGGCCTCGAGCGCGCCGCTGACAAATTGCCATTGCGCGCGCCGGTCAGGGTTCTCAATCCGGGCCAGTTGCGCCGTCCGCACATCGCGGCCGCGCAGCGTGAGCTCGGCGGCCAGCCGCATGGAATCGGTCTCGGCCAACGGTAGATCGGGGATCGTGATTTTACGATCCCAAACCGCCTCGACCCAGTCCGTCGGGGCCACACGGCTGTAGAGGTTGAAGTAGGCCGAGCGTATGCTGCGCGATTTGGCCTGCTCCATGCCGGCCCGGGCCATGGCGGCCACGCGGTCGAGCTGATCCTCATGCCACCACATCACGCGCTCGAGGTCATTGAGCAGGCGCGTGAGATTGAGCTCCTCGGTCTCGACCGGGATCGCCCGCAGGGCGAGCTCAAAGATGTCGACGCGGTCTTCCCACAGCGCGCTCCAGGCTTCGGCCCGCACCAGCGGGTCCTGGATCTCGGGCAGGTGGGCGAGCAGGTAGCTCCGGCTCGCCGCGTCAAGATGATATTCGCCATAGCCGTCAGGCAGGGTAAAGCCAGGGTACTTCTTTACCTTGGTCACCTTCGGTCGGCCCGGCGTGTCAATCCAGATCCGGCTCCAGGTCCGCAGGTCGCCGCCAAACTCGGCGATCAGCTGGTCCCAGGTGGCGTTGGCGAACGAGTACTTCTTGAGGTAGCTCCGGACGCCCTCGCGAAACCGGGCTTCGCCTATCATGCGCTCCAGTTGTTGCATGACGATCGGCGACTTCTGGTAAATGATCGGTCCGTACAGGCTGCCCGCCTCGTTGAGGTTGGCCAGCGGTTGGCGGATCGGGTTGGCGCCCGCCGTGCGGTCCACGTTGTACGCGGCACGGTAGTGGCTCAAAAAGAACCGCAGCTCGTGGTTGAGTTCCGGAAAGCTCGGGTTCACAATCTTGGCCGCCATGAAGTTGGCAAAGACCTCCTTGAGCCAGACATCGTTAAACCACTTCATGGTCACCAGGTCGCCAAACCACATATGCGCCGTCTCGTGAGAGATCACGCTCGCCCGGCCCAGCTTCTGGGCCTGCGTCGCGCTCTCTTCGAGAAACAGGCCGTTAGAGTTGTAGCTGATCGCGCCGGCATGTTCCATGCCGCCGAACTGAAACCCCGGCAGCGCCATGAAGTCGAGCTTGCCGAACGGATACGGGATGCCCGTGTAGTCCTCAAGCCACTTGAGGGCCCGCGCGTGCAGCTCGAAGATGGCCTCGCGGTTGCGCTCGACCTTTTTGCGGTCGGTCTCGCGGTGGAACATCCGCATCCGCCGCCCGCCGAGCTCGGCCGTCTCGACCTCAAACTTGCCCGCTCCGAAAAAGAGCAGGTAAGTTGGCAGCGGCTGTGTCTCGACGCCCGGCTCCTGGTTCATGAGCGTCTGCCAGCCCTCGGGCACGGTCATCGTCACGGTAAACCGGGCCTTGAGGTCCGGTTGGTCAAAGCAGGGAATCGCCAGGTGAGCCCGCGCCGGGACGAACAGCGAGTAGAAGAAGTCGGCATTCCGGTTCAGCGGGGCGTCGCCGAGGCGAAACTCGAGGTCGACCTCGCTGGTGCCGGCCGGGAAGACCAGGTGATCGTTGACGGCAGTATATTTGACACTCGAGCGGATCAGATTCGCCGCCCCGGGGGCGAAATCGAGCACCACATCGCCCGGGCCGGCCAATTGCCAGCGAATTCGGGCCCGCCCGAGGATCGGCTCGCCCTTGGCGGCCGGTACCTTGAGGTCAAGTTTGTAGTGAATGTCGCGGATTTGTTTGGCGCGCGCCTCGGCGAGCTCGAGGGGAACGCCGGGCAAAATGCCCAAAAGGCTCAGTGCGGCTGCCAGCATTCTGTTATGTTACAGTTTTCCACAACTGCGTTTGACAACATCAGAAGCTTAGGTTATTCTGGTTAAGTTTGGCGAGTAGTGCTTCTGCTCCCATGCTACCCGTCTTCTGCCGAACCTGCCTCAGGGGAAGCTTAAGGAGACGCCGGCTGGGGGCCGGCCCCGCTACTGGGACGTACCGGTCGAAAGATCGCGCGACGCAACCTGGCAAGGGCTAGTCCAGAACCTTCAATTCGCAAGTCGTTGATTTTTAATGCACTTGCAACGCCCACTAGAGCAGTAAACAGTTTTCAGTACATTGTTGCGCTTCTGCGCGTTCGCGCGCGTCTGGCGTAGCAATCACGTTGAGAGGGTAATCTTTCGTGCCAACGTTCAATCAACTCGTGCGCAAAGGCCGCACGCCCATCAATTACAAGACGGCCAGTCCGGCTTTGCAGGCGTGCCCGCAGCGCCGCGGTGTCTGCACCCGCGTCTACACCACCACGCCGAAGAAGCCGAATTCCGCTCTCCGCAAGGTCGCTCGCGTTCGCCTGACGAATGGCATCGAAGTGACCACGTACATCCCTGGTGAAGGCCACAACCTGCAGGAGCACTCGATTGTGCTGATCCGCGGTGGCCGTGTGAAGGACTTGCCGGGTGTTCGCTACCACGTTGTGCGCGGTACGCTCGACACCGGCGGCGTCCAGAACCGTAAGCAGAGCCGCTCCAAGTATGGGGCCAAGCGGCCGAAGTCGTAGGAATTTTGAGGATCTATTATGGCAAGACGTCGTAGAGCTGAAGTACGCGAAGTAGGGGCCGACCCGATTTACAATTCGACCCTCGCGACCAAGTTCATCAACAGCATGATGTGGGACGGCAAGAAGAACACCGCGCAGCGGATCTTCTACTCTTCGCTGACGCTGCTGGCTGAGCGCGCGCAGGATGACGCCCTGAAGGTGTTCAAGAAGGCCGTTGAAAACTGCAAGCCGCTGCTCGAAGTCAAGACCCGCCGCGTGGGTGGCGCCAACTACCAGGTGCCGATCGAAGTTCCGCAGAATCGCCGCACGTCGCTGGCGATCCGCTGGATCCTGACGAACGCTCGCGGTCGCGCCGAAAAGGGCATGATCGAAAAGCTGGCCAACGAACTGAACGACGCCGCCAACCTGCGCGGTGGGGCGATCAAGAAGAAGGACGAAGTGCACCGCATGGCTGAAGCCAACCGCGCCTTCGCCCATTACCGCTGGTAACTGATTCAAGGAATTTCAAAGTAATTTTATGGCTCGCACCGTACCTCTTGAGAAATGTCGCAACATCGGCATCATGGCCCACATCGATGCCGGTAAGACCACCACGACAGAACGCATTCTCTATTACACCGGCCGGTCCTACAAGATCGGCGAAGTGCACGAAGGTACCGCCACCATGGACTGGATGGCGCAAGAACAGGAACGCGGCATCACGATTACCTCGGCGGCCACGACCTGCTCCTGGAACGGGATTCAGATCAACATCATCGACACCCCGGGCCACGTCGACTTCACGGCTGAAGTCGAACGTTCGCTCCGCGTGCTCGATGGCGCCGTTGCCGTGTTCGACTCGGTGGCTGGTGTGCAGCCCCAGACGGAAACCGTGTGGCGTCAGGCTGACAAGTATCAGGTTCCGCGCATCTGCTTCGTGAACAAGATGGACCGCATCGGTGCGGACTTCTACAAGTCGGTGCAGACCATGATCGATCGCCTGGGCTGTAAGCCGGTGGCGATTCAGATCCCGGTTGGTGCTGAAGACCAGTACAAGGGCATCGTTGACCTCGTCACGATGAAGGCCCGCCTGTGGAAGGAAGAAACGCTCGGCGCCAAGTACGACGACGTTGAAATCCCGGCTGACCTGGTTGAGCTCGCCAACGAATACCGCGACAAGATGCTCGAAGTGGTCGCCGAAGCTGACGACACGCTGATGGAAAAGTACCTGAACGGCGAAGCGCCGACCGAACAGGAACTCCGCGCCGCGATCCGCAAGGGTACGATTGCGCAGCAGTTCTTCCCGGTCATCTGCGGTTCGGCCTTCAAGAACAAGGGCGTGCAGAACATGCTCGACGCCGTTGTCGACTACCTGCCCTCGCCGATCGACATTCCGCCGATCAAGGGTGTGGACTTTGACAACCGCGACGTCGAAGTGATCCGCAAGAGCGATGACACCGAGCCCTTCTCGGCTCTGATCTTCAAGATCATGACCGACCCGTTTGTCGGCCAGCTGAGCTTCCTCCGGGTGTACTCGGGCAAGCTGCTGTCGGGCGACTCGGTGCTCAACGTCTCCAAGAACAAGACCGAACGCGTTGGCCGCCTCGTCAAGATGCACGCCAACAAGCGTGAAGAAATCACCGAGATCCTGGCTGGCGATATCTGCGCCGCCGTGGGCCTCAAGACCGTCATCACGGGCGACACGATTTGCGACCCGAACAAGCCGGTCATCCTCGAGTCGATCGACTTCCCCGAGCCGGTCATCCAGCTCGCCATCGAGCCGAAGTCGAAGGCCGACCAGGAAAAGATGGGCATGGCGATCGCCAAGCTCGTGGCCGAAGACCCGACGCTGCGCGTGAACACCGATCCGGAAACGAATCAGACGATTCTCGCCGGCATGGGTGAGTTGCACCTCGAAATCATCGTCGACCGCATGAAGCGTGAATTCAACGTCGAAGCGAATGTCGGCAAGCCGCAGGTGGCCTACCGCGAGTCGATTCGCCAGGCTGCGACGGGTGAAGAAAAGTACTCCAAGCAGACCGGTGGCCGTGGTCAGTATGGCCACTGCAAGGTCCGCATCGAGCCGAAGGAACCCGGCACGGGCTTTGAGTTCGTCAGCGAAATCGTGGGTGGTTCGATTCCGAAGGAATACATCCCCGCCATTCAGAAGGGCATTGTGGAACGCCTCGAGATGGGTATCATTGCGGGCTTCCCGATGAGTGACATCAAGGTTGCCGTTTATGACGGTAGCTACCACGAAGTCGACTCGAGCGAAATGGCGTTCAAGATCGCTGGTTCGCTCGCGCTGCAGGACGCCGTCAAGAAGGCGCGTCCGGTGCTGATGGAGCCGGTGATGAAGGTGGAAGTGGTTGTGCCGGATGATTACATGGGCGCCGTCAATGGCGACCTGATCAGCCGCCGCGGCCAGCTGGTTGGTACCGAAAAGCAGGGCACGACGACGATCATCAACGCGATGGTCCCGCTTTCGGAAATGTTTGGTTATGCGACCGATCTCCGGTCGAAGACTCAGGGCCGTGGCGCGTTTACGATGCACTTCGGCAAGTACGAAGATCTGCCGAAGAACCTGGCGGACGAGATTATTGCGAAAACGAAGGGCGCGGTTCAGCGCTAATTAGGAGCGAACGGAAATGGCGAAAGAGAAATTTGACCGTAGTAAGCCGCACGTCAACGTGGGAACGATCGGGCACATCGACCACGGCAAGACGACCCTGACGGCAGCGATCACGAAGGTGTTGTCCAAGCACAACCCGAAGAACAGTTTCCGGAGCTTCGATTCGATCGACAACGCGCCGGAAGAAAAGGCCCGTGGTATCACAATCGCGGCGGCGCACGTGGAGTACGAGACGGCGACCCGTCACTATGCTCACGTGGACTGCCCCGGCCACGCCGACTACATCAAGAACATGATCACCGGTGCGGCGCAGATGGACGGCGCGATCCTGGTGGTTGCGGCCACTGACGGCCCGATGCCCCAGACGCGCGAGCACATTCTGCTGGCCCGTCAGGTGGGTGTGCCGTACATCGTTGTGGCGCTGAACAAGACGGACATGGTGGAAGACGCCGAGCTGCTCGAGCTGGTTGAGATGGAAGTTCGCGAACTGCTGAGCTCCTACCAGTTCCCCGGCGACGATCTGCCGGTGGTGAAGATCTCGGCCCTTGGCGCGCTGAATGGCGATGCGAAGTGGGAAGCGACGATCGACGAGCTGATGGACCAGGTTGACAAGTACGTTCCGCTGCCGGAGCGCGCGATTGACAAGCCGTTCATCATGCCGATCGAAGACATCTTCTCGATCCAGGGTCGCGGCACGGTGGTTACGGGTCGTATCGAACAGGGCATCGTGAAGGTCGGCGAAGAAGCTGAAATCGTGGGCTTCACGGCGACGCGCAAGACGACGGTGACGGGCGTTGAAATGTTCAAGAAGCTGCTGGACGAAGGTCGCGCTGGCGACAACGTCGGCCTGCTGCTGCGCGGCATTGAAAAGACGGACGTGGAACGTGGTCAGGTTATCGCCAAGCCGGGTTCGATCAAGCCGCACAAGAAGTTCAAGGGTGAAGTTTACGTGTTGAGCAAGGAAGAAGGCGGCCGTCATACGCCGTTCTTCAACGGCTACCGCCCGCAGTTCTACTTCCGCACGACGGACGTGACGGGTGTGGCGAAGCTGCCTGCCGGCACGGAAATGGTGATGCCTGGTGACAACGTTCAGATGGAAATCGAACTGATCACCCCGGTGGCCATGGACAAGGGTCTGCGCTTCGCTATCCGCGAAGGCGGCCGCACGGTCGGCGCCGGCACGGTGTCGGAAATCATCGAGTAGT
>CAZBTA010000213.1:0-8974 GCA_964494515.1 uncultured Bryobacter sp. | reverse complement strand
CCGCCATCCGTTCCTCCCCCGGCGCTTCCACCTTCCATCCCTTACCCGCCTCCCCGCGTTCCCGCAAGAATTCATACACCTGCTTCGCCGCCTCCCCACCAGCCCGCGCATGCGCAAGCAGCGTAATCCCGTGCGGCCCCAGTTGCCTCTCGAGTGCTGGCTGCGCCGTCACCATCGCCCGCACCACCTCCAGTTGCCCCAACATCGCCGCGGCAAAAATCGTCGGCTCCGCCCCCCGCTCGATCAAGTACTCCGCGATCGCCCGATTCCCCACATGTGCCGCGGCCCCCAGCGCCGTCTCCCAATCGCCAAACCCCCAATCCACTGTCGCCCGCGCCAGCGCCACATTCCGCCCCACCAGCTCCTTCACGCGCGCCACATTCCCGTGCGCCACGGTCACCATCTCATACAGCAACTTCGGGTCTTCCTGCGGCCACCAGTCCGCCGCCAGCAGCGGCGCTCCACTCATCAGCATCATGCGTCGTGTCATCATGCCGCCACCATGACACAATCCGCCGCCCCAGGCACTTCAACTTCACTTCAGGCCACAAACCACCACCCCTCAACCACTTACGCGCCAACTTCAGGCCACTTCAGCACATGTTTCCGCACCGCCGCCTCATACTCGGCCACCACTTTCCCCTCCAGCCCCTCCACGTCTGCCCCCGTCCACACAATCCGGTTCGCCTTCAGATGCGCCTCATCCCGCGTCCGGATCAGGTGCGTCACAAACCGCAATCCCTCCCCCTGCCGCTGCAACTGCCCCAGCAGCACATAGTCCACATCCAGCTCTCGCTTCACCGTCTTCAGGTCCCTGATGTTCCGCGCCCGCCGCAACACCGGCGCATTCCCCACCCACTCGAGCTTGCCCGGTGCCAACCCCTCCAGCCGCGCCAGTGTCACATCGCTCAGCCCCGCCACCCACCGGTCCAGCTCCGCCCTTCCCGTCTCGTTATCAAAGATCGACACCCCCATCCGCACCACCCTCGGCCATAGCGCCCACCCCGCCACCACCACCCCCGCAGCCACCCCAATCATCCACCCTCGCCTGTCCACCGCCTTCACCTCCACCGGTGCGATAAACCGGTACCCCTGCCTCGGCTTCGTCTCCACATACAGCGGCCGCGTGCCATCATCCCCCAGCGCCGCCCTCACCGCCGACACGCAATACGCGATCCCCCGGTCAAAGTCCACATGCGTCCCCTCTCCCCACACCGCCATCCGCACTTCATCCTTGCTCACCAGCTCTCCCCGCTTCTCAAGCAACAGCCCCAGCAGCTTGCCCGGCTGCCGCTCCAGCGCCACCACCTGCCCACCCTTGCGCAGCTCCCCCTTTGCCGCATCAAACTCGAACAACCCAAACCGGTAAACCATCCCTCAATATCACCAATCCTCCCGCTTCATAGCAACGCCATCGCCACCACCCAGTTCGCCAGCGGATTAAAGAACTCGCCAAAGATCCGCCCCAGCGCCACAATCCCCATCGGCAGAAAAATCCCCGCCTGCGCCCGAAAGTCTAAAAACCCCGGCACCATCCTCTCCGGCAGTACAAACAACAACATGCTAAACCCGTCCATCGGCGGCACCGGTATCAGGTTCCAGCACGCCAGCAACAGATTCTCAAACGCCATCACTCCCAGAAACACCGCCACCGCATCCGTCACGCCATCCGTCCCCCGCACCATCTGATCCAGCCGCGGCGTATTCGCCATCTCAAACCACCCCATCCCCAGCCCCGCCTTCAACCCCGCAAACGACAGCACCATCAACAACAGATTCGCCCCCGGTCCCGCCATCGCCATCCACGCCGCCTTGCGTGGATTCCGCATCGCCCAGTAAGGATCAAACGGCGCGCTCGCATACCCGATCACCCCATACCCCGACCCACCCAGATAGAACAGCAAACTCAACACCGGCAGCACTCCCAGCCCAAACGGCTCCTGCCTCAAATGCGGCATCGGGTCCAGCGTAACCTGCCCGTTCAGATAAGCCGTATCATCTCCACCCCACTTACCCACCAGTGCATGCGCCGCCTCATGACACACCGTCGAAAACAGAAACGCCACATACAGAAACAACGCTTCCGCCATCAATTGTTGATCCATTCATCAAGAATTTAGCGCAAAATGAGCGCTCAAAACCCTTGACTCTTTTTCACAATTTGATAGATTCATCCCACTTGAGCGCTCGTCTTCTGGGTCGAAACGAATCTGTGGCTCCACGTCTCCGCAAGGATTCCGTGGCCGGTCGTCTGCGTGCCGAAATCATCGCAGGCCACCTCGCCCCCGGTGATCGCATCATCGAAGGCCACTGGGCTCGTGTCCTCGGCGTCGCCCAGGCTAGCGTTCGCGAAGCTATCAATACCCTCATCCACGAAGGCTTCGTTGAAAAGTCCGCTGGTCGCTCTGCTCGCGTCACCTGCCTCACTACGGCTGACATCGATCAGATCTACCAGCTCCGCGCCGCTCTCGAAGGTCTCGCCGCCCGTCTTACTGTCGAACGGTCTGCTGACCTCTCCGCGATGCGGCAAGCGCTCGATCGTATGCGCCACGCCGCGCAGCTCGAAGATCTGAGCACCTTCTACCAGCACGACCTCGAGTTCCATCTGGCCCTTTGCGATTGCTCCGGCAATCGTTTCCTGACTGGCCAGCTGCGCGCTCTCCTGGTCCCGCTGTTCGCGTTCTATGTCACGCGTCTCCAGCTATTCCGCACCAACCGCAATTACTGGAGCCGCTCGATCGCGGAGCACGAAGCGATCATCAACGTTCTCGCCCGCGGCCACG
Source organism: uncultured Bryobacter sp. (assembly GCA_964494515.1). GTDB lineage: Bacteria > Acidobacteriota > Terriglobia > Bryobacterales > Bryobacteraceae > Bryobacter. The sequence continues at coordinate 6,191 of CAZBTA010000213.1, read as the reverse complement.
CCGGCCTCGCCGAGCAACACCTGATCGCCACCATTGAGCAGTTCTTTGTCGAAACTCAACCTCACGAAGGGGGAAAACTTCCATGTTGATTCGTTTATTGAGCCTCGCAGCCTTGCTTGCGCTCTCCATCTTTGGCCAGGGCCTCACCGGCTCCATCTCCGGCACCGTTGCTGACCAGTCCGGCAGCGCCATTCCCGGTGCCGAAATCACTCTCACCAACGTCGGCACCGGCCAGACTCGCAACGCCACCGCCGACCCCACCGGCAGCTTCGTCTTCACCCAGCTCCTGCCTTCCACCTACAAGGTCGCCGTCACCAGCAAGGGCTTCAAGCGCTACGAGCAAACCGACATCATCCTCACCGCCACCGAGCGCGTCGTGCTCAAGCGCATCGACCTCCAACTCGGCGAAATCTCGCAGACGGTTGAAGTCATCGCCGAAACCGCCCGCCTCCAGACTCAGTCCGCCGAACGCAGCGGCTTGATCTCCCTCGAGCAGACCCAGAACGTCCCGCTCAAGGGCCGCGACTACCTCGGCCTCGTCAAGCTCCTCCCCGGCGTCATCGACACGGCCAACCGTAATGCCCCCGGCTGGAACAACCTCGGCGGCATCACCATCAACGGCAACCGTCAGGGCACCATCAACCTCACCCTCGACGGCATCTCCTCGCTCGACACCGGCTCCATGGGCGGCCCCTATCTTGCCCCCTCCGTCGACGCCGTCGCCGAAGTCAAGGTCCTGCTCACCAACTATCAGGCCGAGTACGGCCGCTCTTCTGGCGGCACCATCAACACCGTCATCAAGTCCGGCACCCGCGAGTATCATGGCGGCGCTTATTACTTCCTCCGCAACGAAGCCCTCAACGCCAACGAGTTCTTCCGCAATCGCGACGGCCTCGCCCGGCCCCAGTATCGCTTCAACTATCCCGGCTACTTCGTCGGCGGGCCCGTGCCCCTCGGCAGCTTCAACAAGAATCGCGACAAGCTCTTCTTCTTCTGGAGCCAGGAGTTCCTTCCCCGCAAGTACCCGTCCTCCCTCCAGCGCCGTACCTTCCCCACCGCGCTGCAGCGCAATGGCGACTTCTCGCAGACCTTCGATACCAATCGCACGCTCATCCCCATCTGGGACCCGCTCAACAACCGCGTTCCCTTCCCGGGCAACGTCGTGCCCCAGAGCCGCATCGACCGCAATGGCCAGGCGATCCTCAACATCTTCCCCACGCCCAACGCCGTTGATCCCACGTTCAACTTCAACGCGCTCATCCAGGCGCCCATCACCCAGCCCCGCCGCGATTCGATCCTTCGCATCGACTACAACCTGAGCAACAAGACGCTCTTCTACTGGCGCGGCATCCAGGATTACGAAGCCTACAAGGGCGACTTCGATTTCGTCCTCGCTTCCTCCTCCTGGGCCCAGCTCCCCATCAACTACCAGATCCGCTCCGTCGGCTCGGTAGCCACCCTCATCCACACCTTCTCTCCCACGCTCGTCAACGAGTTCACCTTCGGCGTCAACCGCGCCAAGCAGACCGTCGACCCGCTCACCCAGGAAGGTCTCGATCGCAACACCCGCGCCAAGGTCACGCCCAACCTGCCGCAGTTCTTCCCTGGCGCCAACCCGCGCAATCTCGTGCCCCAGGCCAACTTCGGCGGCGTGCCCAACGCTGGCGTCCTCAACATCGAACAGCGCTTCCCCTTCTTCGGCACCAACAACATCTGGAACTGGTCCAACAACCTCTCCAAGATCTGGGGCAAGCACAACACCAAGTTCGGCATCTACGTCGAACGCACCACTCGTAACGCCGCTCGCGGTTCCGCCTTCAACGGCACCTTCAATTTCAACCGCGACGTTAACAACCCCTTCGACACCAACTTCGCCTACTCCAACGCCCTGCTCGGTTCCGTGCAGAGCTATACGGAAGCCGACGCCAAGCTCGACGGCCACGCCCGTTACCTCAACGTCGAATGGTTCGCTCAGGACACCTGGAAGGTCACCCGCCGCTTCACCATCGACGCTGGCGTGCGCTTCTACTTCATCCAGCCCACCTGGTCGGCCAACGACAAGCTCGCCGCCTTCGACCTCGGTGCTTACAATCCCGCCCAGCAGCCCGCCCTGCTCCAGCCCTTCCGTAACTCGGCTGGCGTTCGCGTCGCTCGCGATCCCCGCACCGGCACGGAATACTCACAGGCCTCCATCGGTCAGTTCGCCGACGGCGTCGCTCCCTTCCAGGGCATGACCGTTTACGATCAGCACCTCCAGAAGACCCCGCCCATTCAGGTCGCCCCCCGTCTCGGCTTCGCCTGGGACGTCTTCGGCAACTCCAAGACCGCCATCCGCGGTGGCGTCGGCATCTTCTATGACCGCTTCAATGACGACCAGGTCCTCATCCATCGTGAGCTTCCGCCCAACGTCGTCACGCGTCAGGCCTTCAACACCACCATCGCCGACCTCCTCCGTAGCCCCTTCCGCGTCAGCCCTCCGGGCGTCACCTCCATCGAGCGTGACTTCCAGCCGCCCACGGTCTACAACTGGTCCTTCGGCATCCAGCAGAACGTCGGCTTCGGCACCGTGCTCGACGTCGCCTATGTCGGCAACGTCGGCCGCAACCTGATGCAGCGCCGCAGCCTCAACGCCCTGCCCTACGGCACACGCTTCCGCGCCTCCAGCATCGACTCCACCACGGGCAATCCGCTCCCCGACAACTTCCTCCGTCCGCTCCCCGGCTACGCCGATATTCAGTACATCGAGCTCGCCGGCACCTCCAACTACCACTCCTTGCAGACGCAGGTGAACAAGCGCTTCTCCAAAGGCCTCCAGTTCGGCGTCTCCTGGACCTGGTCCAAGGCCATGACCATCGTCAACGGCAACGGTGACGCCGTCAATCCTTACCTCGACTACCGCGTGCGCAACTACGGTCGCGCCAGCTTCGACCGTACGCACAACTTCGTCTTCAACTACCTCTACGACATCCCGGCCCTCTCCAAGGTCACCGGCAACAACATCATCATGAAGAGCCTGTTCGACAACTGGCAGCTCTCCGGCCTCACCACCTTTACCTCGGGCGCCCCGCTCGGCATCGGTTACTCGCTCGTCAGCGGCGCCGATATCGTCGGTGCTTCCGGTGCGGGCATTGATAGCCGCGTCAACCTGCTCAAGAACCCGATCATCCCGAAGTCCGAGCGCACCGAGCTTCGCCACTTCGACACCACGGCCTTTGCGCCTCCCACGCGCGAAGAGTTTGGTATCGGCAACGCCCCGAAGGACGTCCTCCGCGGCCCCGGCATCAACGTCTTCGACGTCACCATCATCAAGAACATCCCGTTCGGCAAGTCGGATTCCAAGCGTCTGCAGTTGCGCTTTGAGTTCTACAACTTCTTCAATCACGCCTCGTTCCAGGGCGTCGATACGAACGCTCGCTTCGATGCCGCCGGCCGTCAGGTCTCCGGCACCTTTGGTCAGTACACCTCCACCCTCGACGCCCGCCGCGTCGTCCTCGGTGCGAAGTTCTACTTCTAACAAAAAAGCCCCCGGCCATCACAACGCCGGGGGCTTTTCATTTACTGCCGCCGAAAGTGCCACTCCACCGCGCTGGCATTCAACCACTTCCCCGCAATCACCAACTCCTCCCCATCCAACCGGTACTTCCCCTCAAACAGCGACGCCCCCTTCTCAAGCCATCTCTCCCATACGCTCACCTTCTGCTGCCCCGCGTCCACCTCAAAGTGATGCTCTAGATACTTCCCGTTCTGATCCTTGTAAACCAGCAGATGCGCGCGATTGTGCTCAAAGAACAACTTGTCCGGCTTCTCCCCTGGTCGATCCCACGGCCCCTCCACTCTCACCCAGGCTCCATCAATCGGCGTAGGCGCGCGATTATTGTAGTTTGCCACCCAGTAAGTAAACCCAAACGCCACTACCAACATCACCACCCGCAGCCACCACAGTCTCTCCCCACCCGCCTCCCGCCAGAACATCGCCTTCAGTTCAGCCAGATGGGGCCAGATCACCACCATCATCCCTACCAGCATCACCACCGCCGTCCACATCGCTCCTCTATCCACCCCAAAGTAGCAATCAACCAAAACGATGTTCACCAGTATCGGCGCCAGCATACAAGCCCCCAGCAACGCCGTCCGCCGCATCGTTAGCAACAGCGCCCCCACCACCTGTACCACGCCGATTAAATTCCCATATACCTTCGAATATCCAAAGAAATGCCACACCACCCAAAACCCCGGCACCATCCGCATCGGCTTGTCCAGCTCCGAATCGAGCATCGTAAACTGCGACTCGTTCAGCTTCGCAAACCCGTACATCATCATCACCATCGCGCACACATACCGCACGACTCCCCTCATGGCTGCTCCACCTTCAAACTCGAATCCACCTCAAACTTCTGATACTTCTCAAACCGCTGCACGCTCTTCACCCTGCCCCCAAGCACCTTCATCACCTTCAATTCAAAGTTCCCCCGAATCTCCCGCAACAGCCACACATTCTCCGTCCCCAGCCCCCGCTCAAACTCAACCTCGCTCCCCGGCTGAAACCCGTTCACCGGCCTCACCACCACGCTCCGCCACTTCCTTCTCAACCCCGTCTTCTTGTCAATCCACGACGTGTAGTTCCAGCACATCGCCTGCTTTTGCGCCTCACTCACCTTCCCCACATCCTCCCGCGCCTTCGACTCCACCCTCCAGAACTCTCCGTCATCCACCACCTCATTCACATACAAATCCGCCAACCGCTCCAACCCACTCAGCGACGCCTGCCGCCGGATCGTCCTCAGGCTACTCCGCCTCGCCTTCTGCCGCTCCTCCTTTGCCTTCTTCAGCTCTTCGTCCACCTTCTTCTGCAACTTCTCACTCAGCGGCTTGCCATCAATCAACACCAGCTTCCGGTACAGCTCCCCCTCGAGCGGCACCGCCTCATAAGTCTTCGTCTCCGACGACGTCGGCCGCCCCTGCTTGTCAATCTGCGTCTCGATCTTGGTCTCGGTATACGCATATTGCCGCTCGATCTCGCCCTGCTTCTTCTCGGCTTCGATCGCGCGCGCCAACACATCGGCCGCCGTCGGCGTCTGTTCAGAAACAAAAAAGGCGGCCACGAGGGCCGCTACTTCGACAATCCCCATACCCGTCTTATACCACCACCCTCACCCGCAAACCCCATCACATACAGCACCACAATATTGATGGGTGGCACCACCAGCAACAACGCCAGTCCCAGCGCCACCCATTCCGATTCATATCTCTTCCGCAGCACGCGCTGTATCGGCAGCACATACCCCAGAGCAATCACCACCAACAACAGCACCAACATATCGACACGCGTCTGCATGTCGTACTTATAGCAGACTTACTGCCCCTGCGCACTCACCACCCGCGGCCCCAGCCGGTTTGGCTCATGACACGAGATACACACCATCTTCACCTTACCCCGCGCCGCCGGGTCATCCATCCACTTCTTCGCCACCATCGCGTACGGCGTCTTCGGCATCCCGGTCATAATACGCTCCAGCGCCTGCTTCAGCTCCGCCTCGCGCCCGGTCGCATAAGCTCCCGCCGCCACCCCGGCCCACACTTCCCCCTTGATATGCATCGGCGATTTCTCAAGTTCCGCCGCCTGTACCTCGGCCAGCCGCGCATAAGCTTTGTACCCACGCTCCGCCGCGCCCTTGCGCATCTCCGGCGGCAGCCGGTCTCCCAACATGGTCATCACCGCCCCCTCAAAGATATCGGGTACGATCGTCCCGCGCCCCTTCCCCACCTGCCGCATGCGCCCCAGATAAGTCAGCGCCAACCCATAATGCCGGTCAAACGCCACCCGGTCCTTCGCCTCATACGCCCACACGCCCTTCATCACCTCGCCCGCATAACGCCAGCTCAGCACATCCACTTCGTCGTAATACGCCGCCACCCGGTCCAGCGTCTCCAGCCCCTTATCCATCCTCACCTTGTCATTCTCAAGCAACCCGGCAAAGATATCCTCCCGCACCAGCCAGTGCACGCTCAATTGATTCGTCTGCCCGTACACCACCGTGCCCGCCAACGCGATCATCGCCATCACGATCTTCTTCATGTTCTGTCTCCTGTTGGGTAAAGCGACAAAACACTATCAAATCCGCCACACTATCGCTACGGCACCACCATCTCGTTGCTGTCCACCCCGGCCACCCTCAGCCTCACCCGCAGGT
>CAZBTA010000212.1:1110-8976 GCA_964494515.1 uncultured Bryobacter sp. | reverse complement strand
GCTCTTTCATGGCCATGTCGGCGCGGCGTTCGTAGCTGGCGGCCAGCTTCGCCAATCGTTCCATTTGAGAGAAGAACTGCTGGTTATCGGGTTCGTTTGACCAACGATCTTGTGACTCGATTTCAAGGTTACGGGTACGTGCAGCCATTTTGAGCGCGTGGATGTAGCGCTCGTAGGCAAGGTTTTCTACTTCGCCGTGCGGGCGAATTTCGTTCTGTATGTTTTCGGACTTAAACATGAGTTGTTTGTCGCATACGTATTGGCGAGCTTCGCCGGGGCAGACAGTCAAGATGTTGATTTGAAGAGAGATTGAGTTGTGAAATTTCTGGAATGGTGCGGACCCTGATGATGATCACCCATTCGGGGGATATTGGCGGCTATTGCCGCCTGTGACACCTTGTGCCAGATTTAAGTCTGACAGCGTATCAAGTTTAACTATCTGAAAAGTAGTAAGAGTGATTATCAGTTTTAAATGAGAGAGACGATATGCGATCTGAGGCTCAATGCTGGCGAGAATTAACATGACGAACAAGATCAGGATTCTGACAGGAATCCTGCTTGGCCTGATCGGTATTGTCGGGGCCCTTTCCTTCTATAGCAATTACCGGGTACATCACGATCTTGCGCAAGTTGCCGAGGTTGCCATGCCCGCGGTACAGCGAATTGGGCTGGCTTCGGCCGAGTTCTACCGGTTTCGTGGGGATGCGTGGAAGCACTTTTCATCCGCTGATGCCGCCGTAAAGCAGGCAGTGGATGCGGCAATGAATGAAGTAAAGCAAGACTTCGAAGTCCAGATGAAGGCCTATCAGGCGGGGATCCAATCCGGGGATGATCGGGAGCAATATGCCCGACTCGAACGGGCAGCAGGGCTTTACTTTGGCGCCTGGCCAGCGATTGCGCAGAAGAGCCGGGAGGGTGCACGTGAGGAAGCGCAAGCAGCCTACATGCGAGAAATGGATCCGCACTTTCAGGAATCGGCACGGGTCCTGAAGGCCATGCAGAAATGGAATGAAGGCCACGGCATCAGTGCCGCGAAACAGGCACGCAGCACCATGGAGCAAATTGAGAGATGGAGTGGCATCACGGTGGTGGTGGCGCTGGTGGTGGGAATCGGATTCTCACTGGTGATGATGCGCGACTTTCAAAGCCGCATGAAGGATGCGCTGGGAAGACTGAGTGAAACGGCCGAGCAGTTGTCTTCGGCGGCGACCGAGGTGGCATCGACGAGCTTTGCCATGGCGGAGGGGGCGACTTCGCAAGCAGCATCGATTGAAGAAGTGTCAGCAGCCAGCGAGGAAGTGAAGTCGATGACGCGGCAGAATGCGCAGAGGACGACTGAAGCCACAGAGATTGTTCAGCACAAGCAGAAGACCTATGAGGAAACCAATCAGCGACTGGAGCGGATGGTGGCGGCGATGGTGGAGATTGGCCAACAGAGCTCACAGATTGCCAAGACGCTGAAGGTGATCGATGACATCGCATTCCAGACGAATATTCTGGCGCTGAACGCAGCAGTGGAAGCAGCCCGGGCGGGAGAAGCAGGACAGGGATTTGCGGTGGTGGCCGATGAAGTGAGAGCGCTATCGCAACGCTGCGCGCAGGCGGCGCATGACACGACCTCACTGATCGAAGCCACAATGACGAAGACGGGTGAAGGTCAAAGGCGCGTTGACAATCTGGTGATGTCCGTGAAGGAATTGTACGCGAAGTCGTTTGACGTAAAGAATCTGGTGGAAGAAATTGCCCAGGCTGGCGTGGAGCAAGGGCGAGGGATGGAATCGATCGCAAGCGCGCTGTCGAGCCTCGACCGGCAAACGCAGAATGCGGCCGCCGCAGCGGAAGAAGGTTCAGCGGCAGCGGCGCATCTGGCAGAGCAGTCACGCGCGATGCGAGCAGCAGTTGCGGAGTTGGCGCGGCTGTAGCGCGACCAAAGCCGCTACTCCGGCTTGCAGTTCTCAAGCCAGATCGACTTGCGGAACTGATCGGAATTGAGAAAGATACCCGTGAGGGCGAGTTTCTCACCTTTGCGGAGAGCCACAGCCCAGGCAGACTGATTGGGCGCCATCAAGCAATTGATGTTGACCTTGAAGGTGGGATCAGCGGGACCGAGGCTGATGAACGAGCCGGGCTCGGGGATCTCAAAGGCGACGCGATAGACGTCGCCATCCTTGATGACGTAGTCGGCACGACCGGTGATAGTGAACGCGCGCCCCTTGTAGCGAAGCGGGATGGACTCGGGGCTGTCCTTCATCTCGCGGGCAAGCTCGAGGGAAAGCTTGTAGGCGTCGACGCGGCGGGGCCCTTCTTTGGAGACGGCACTGGCGCCATTGAGCGCGGCCTGGTGGCCCTCATCGCCCCCTTTGACCTGATTGAGGATGCCGCACATCTCGGTGCGGGCATCTTCTGATTTGGCGATGGCGCCCTTGTTGAGTTTGACGAGAAGCTGAATGGTAGCGGCAGCGCCATTGGCAGAGACACTTACGACATAAGGAATAGCCTTATGTCGAAACGAGGCGCGATCTTCAAGAAGCATGCTGCCGGCGGGATCTTCGCTGAGAATATCGAGCTTCTTGCCGATGGCGATGCCATGCAACTGGGCAATGGCATCTGCCACGGAGAGATCCTTGACCGTGACGGCAGCGTTGTATTTGGTGCCGGTGAGGGGGTTGCCCTGTTTGGAGAACGAGTCTTCGCATTCGCTGGCGGCGAGGGTGGCCGCCAGCAGGGTGAAGAGAAAGGGTGACTTCATGCGTGGTGCTCCTTAGGGTTGAACGGCGAGTTGCACGGCGTTGGACTCGGTGCCGCGAGTACGGAGGCGGAGTGTCCAGACGCCGCTGGAAGCCGTAGCGGGGATCGTGACATTGACCTGATTGACGCCGATGAAACCTGGGGCGGAACCCGCGAAGAGAACCGACATGGGCAGGGACTGATCGGCGCGCGAAATCTGGGCCTCGAGCGGAGCAGTGAGCGGCTCAAGCTGTGAGGAAGATGACGGAGCGCCGGTGGTGACAGGGGCATCGACGGGGCCGAGACCCGAGGCGTAGATGACGAGCGTGTCGCCGGGGCGCGAGGGCGTGGTGGCGCTGGCAAGCTGCCCGGAATTGGCATTGACGACGACGCCCGAGGTCTGGTCGATCAGGAAGATGCCGGGGCTGGCGGCGGCGAGTTCTACCGGGACCGGAAGACTGGCGGCGCCGTTGCGCACAACGACAAGTTGAACGGAGGTATCGCTTGCGTACTCCCACGGGATCTGGGCATTGATCTGACCCGTGCTGGTGAAGAAGAGCGGCGCGGGGCGGAGGTTGACGTAGACGCGGGTTTGGCCGAGCTGAATGGGGAGAGGAACGGTGGCTGCAACATCAGTGCCGGCGGCAAGGCTGGAACCGAAGACGGAGACGAGGCCGCCGGCGCTGAGCGAGCCGGAGCCGAAGCCCGCGGCGCGCACCACTCCAGAGCGTTCGACGGCCGGCGTACCCGCAGCGACGGGGCTGATCGTGGCGATGAAGAAGCCTGCCGACGAGGTGTTGCCGACCGAGGCAAGATAGAGGCGCGTGGCGCCCGCGGGAACGATGAACTGCTTGAGCTCGCCTTCATCGGTATAACCGCTGCCGATGAGAAAGGGCTGCTGGATGAGAGGCTCGAGGCGGGCGCTATTGCGCAGGGCGCCGGTGAAGTTGAGATTGGGGGGTTGGGCTCGCGTGGTATCGGCCATGAAGACGCCGACGAGGGCGCGGCAACGAGTGTCGACACGGGCCACCGAGAACTCGGCAACAAAGGAATCGGAGCAGGAGGGACGGCCATCGGGACCCACGCCTTCCACCGCGCCCGTGGCAACGATACGCAGGGCCTGGCCGGCGACGAGCGGCACGTTGGCCAACGAGGGCGAGTGGATGGGGGCGATGCGTGAGTTGTTACCCGAGAAGGTTCCCGCAGCCTGGCCGGCGAGATTGATGACACTGACACCGGAGACGCGGATGGGATTGCCGGGAGTTTCAGGCACCGGAGCGGGACGCACGGTTGCGATGAATTGTCCGGTGGAAGTGCTGTTGGCAATGGGCGCCAGATAGAGGCGCGTGGCCCCGGCGGGCACCACGAAGGCTTTGCGCTCACCGGCAGCCGTGATGCCGGAGCCAATGGCAAAGGGTTGCTGGAGCAGGGGACGCAGGACGGGAATGTTGCGAGCGTCGCCGGTGAAGTCGATGCCGGCAGCGGGTTGAGGACGTGTTGTGTCGGCCATAAAGACGCCGACGAGGATGCGGCAAGGGCCGCTGACGCGAGCGACGGAGAACTCGGCAAGGAAGGAATCGTTGCAGACGGTGCCGCCGTTCGGGCCGATGCCATCGACGGTGCCGGTGGCGGTGATCTCGAGCGCCTGGCCGGCGACGAGGGGGATGTTGACGAGAATGGGTGAGTCGGCAGGGGCGCTGCGACCATTGTTGGCGGAACGGGTACCAGCCGGTTGGCCGGCGAGCGTGATGACCCGGTTGCCCGGGACAGCGACGCTCACCTGACCAGCGGCCCAAAGCGAGGCAAGGAGAAAGACTGCAATAGTGCGCATAGTGGTTACGACAGGGGAGGGGGCAGACCTCTCCTATATGGGTTAGGATAGAGAGGCTTTCCTAAGTCGTCAAGGAGAAAAGCGCAAAAACAGTCCGTTCCGGCCCACTTTATTTTGCATTTGAAATGCAACTTAAAAGAGACGGCACGAATGGTAAGAGCTAATGTGAGTGGCGGATCTGCATGCCATCACCGTAGGTGGGCAGGGACGTGTCCGCGATGGCGTTGGAAATCATGAGGGGATGAGCTTTTCGGGAAAGAAGTTGGGGCCTGGTGGATGCAGGCGCGCATCACGGCGAGTGGATCGGAACCGGCCATCGAGGCGGAGGAGGGGCTGGAGGCCTTGTGGCCCTGACGCGTTTCCACGGCGGCAATGAAGTTCGGGGTCTCGAGGAGGAAAGAGTGAGTGCGCACATTGAGCCTGCGCGAGGGAGCTGCAAAGCGTGCTGGATATTGAGACCGATTCGCATGCCGACACCGAGCAGACGCCTGATGGCGGGCTGTCCTGCGAAGTGGTGATGACGAGGATCTCGCGAATGCCGGCCCGCATGAGCGAGGTGGGGCGGCATTGGATCATGGGCTGGTCCAAGGCCGGGATGAGAGGCTTTGGCGGCTACACGGTGGCGGGGTAGACGCCAGTGCCGCTACCGCCAGCGAAGACGGTGCTACTGGTTCTCGCCGCGCCAGACGGAAGCAGGGAGAGGAGTGAACGAGCCGAGAAGCTTGTCTTTATCTGAGAGGAGGGGGGTCTTTACGGGCCAGTCGATGCCGAGAGCGGGATCATTCCAAATGACGCCGGCTTCGTGCTCAGGCGAGTATTCAGAAGTGCAAAGATAAGCGATCTCCGCGCGCTCCCCCAAGACACAGAAACCGTGAGCGAATCCGGGCGGGATGTAGAGTTGCTTGCGATTCGCGGCGGACAGCTCAACGCCCAGCCATTGGCCGCAGGTGGGGGATTCCTGACGCATGTCGACAACCACGTCGTAGATGGCGCCATGGAGGGCGCGGACCAACTTGCCCTGGGGACGGGGTGCGCGCTGGTAGTGAAGGCCACGCAAAACATTGGCAGCGGAGCTGGAATGATTCTCCTGAACAAAGTGGGTGGGCAGGCCGGCGGCGGCCAATTCGGACTGCTTGAAGGTCTCGAAAAAGTAGCCTCGAGGGTCGGAAAAGATGCGGGGTTCAATGAGCCAAAGGCCTTCAAGTTGGAGTGGGGTAAAAGTTGCTGGCATCGGGATCAAGTTCAATACGGCATATCGCCTCTGGGGCGAAAGCCGCACGCAAGCGAATGAGTGAAATTATTGACCCTTTATTTTACCCGTTGCGGGTTGGGGATCAGGCGTGTGGCGAGGAGAATGGCGAGGATGGCGGCAAACAGCAGCGGACGGACGAGGGAACTCTTGACGAGCCAGATGTAATGGACAACGGCGGCGATGGCGGCGAGGTAGACCGTTTTGTGGAGGCGATTCCAGTTGCGGCCGCCGAGCCAGCCGATGGCGCGATTGAAGGAGGTAAGGGCAAGGGGCAGCATGACGAGGACCGAGAACATGCCGGCGATGACGAAGCGTTTGGTGGTGAGGTCGGCGCGGATGGTGGCGAGATCGAGGCCTTCTTCAAGCCAAAGCCAGAGCGACATGTGGAGCACCGCGTAGAAGAAGGCGAGCAGGCCGAGAGGGCGGCGCCAGATGATCCACATGGGGCGCTTGAAGAAGCGGCGGAGCGGAGTGACGGCCAGCGAGGCGAGGAGGCAGTAGATGGCCCAATCGCCGCTGGCGTGGAGGATTGCCTCGACCGGGTTAGGGTCGAGGCGATTGTTGAAGAACCACCAGACGTAGAGGCCGAGCGGGGTGAGCCCGGCGAGGAAGATGAGCCACTGCATCAATAGTTCTTGACGAGGTCGAGACCACGGTAGAGGTCGGCGACTTCTTTCTCGTAGCCGTTGAAGGGGAGTGTGGGCTGTTTGGCGATGCGGCCGAGGCGACGCTCGGTGGCCTGGCTCCAGCGGGGGTGGGCAACGGCGGGATTGACGTTGGAGTAGAAGCCGTACTCGCGCGGGTTGCTGATGTTCCAGCTGGTGGGTGGCTGCTTGGAAGTGAGGCGGATCTTGACGATGGACTTGATGGACTTGAAACCGTACTTCCAGGGGACGACGAGACGGACGGGGGCGCCGTTCTGCGGCGGCAGATAACGGCCATAGAGACCGACGGCCATGAGAGTGAGCGGGTGCATGGCTTCGTCGAGGCGAAGGCCTTCGATGTAGGGGAAGTTGAGGCCGGCCATGCGAGACAGGGGCATCTGCCCGGCGTCGAAATAGGTTTCGAAGGCGACGAACTTTGCGGTGGACTTGGGCTTGACCTTGTCGAGGAAACGGGCGAGCGGAATGCCGGCCCAGGGGATCACGGCGGACCAGCCTTCGACACAGCGGAAGCGGTAGACGCGTTCTTCGATCTGGCCGGCGCCGTAGATGTCGGCGAGGGAGAGATCGATGGGCTTTTCGACTTCGCCTTCGATGCGGAGCTTCCAGGGGTCTGTACGGAAACGCTGGGCATTGACGGCGGGATCGCGCTTGTCGACACCGAACTCGTAGAAGTTGTTGTAGGTGGTGACGTGCTCGATGGGGTTGGGTTCTTCCTTGAGGCTATAGGGGCCGGGCTTGATGCCGGAGATCGGGCCAGTGGCAGCGGCGGCAACACTGGTGGCGCCGAGGGCGGCAAGGAATGCGCGGCGATTGAGCCACAGGGATTCTGGCGTGATCTGTTCGGTCTTCATGAGCTGTCCTACTTCTCTTGTAGCAAGAAGTGGGAAAAGTTCCCCATGGGGGGTGAAAAAGTAACGGCGAACGATGGTCGACCCGGAGGGGATGACAGGAGCCCATGGCTGATCGCCCCGATGACGCGGCGGCATTGGCAGCGGATGATCTTGCGACGAGTGGCTATTGGGTGGCGCTCCCGGCATAATAGCCGGTGCGGGCGCGCACGACGAGCCGGACGCCCTTGGGATTACGCACCTTGACGTCGACCTTGCGAAACTCACCGGAGGCCTTGGGGATGGGCGCGGCGTAGGACAAGGAGTACTGACTGCGCAGCTCGCGGGCTATCGTTTCACAAAGGATTTTGACTTCGGCGACTGAGCCGGGGAAGTAGGTCTCGCCGCCGGTGTTGCGAGCGAGCTTGCGCAGGACATCCGGCTTGGCGTCGCCGTCCATGATGTCGTAGATGCCGATGCCGTAGAAGAGAGCACCGGAGAGATCGGCCTTGCGGACGACCTGCTGGTAACGGGTAGTGCTGACGTTATCGCCGCCATCGCTGA
>CAZBTA010000212.1:0-1100 GCA_964494515.1 uncultured Bryobacter sp. | reverse complement strand
GGCGGGTCTTGTCGAGACGGTCAAGGCCAGTGCCGATGGCATCGTAAAGAGCAGTGCGTCCATCGAGCACCATCTTGTCGAGGGCCTGGTCGAGGAGGACATGGTTGCTTGAGAACTCAATGCCCTCGGGCAAGCCGAAGTGCAACGTCTCGTTGAAGTGGAGTACGAAAATCTCGTCGGCGGGATTGCTGGCGGCGACAAAGGCCTTGGCGGCGGCAACGACCTCGGAGCGCTTGTTCAGCATGCTGGCGCTATTGTCGACGAGGATGCCGATGGCCACCGGCTCATCGGAGCGAGAGAAGGAGAGGATCTCCTGGCTCAGGCCATTGTCGAAGATGGTGAAGTCTTCTTGCTGCAACTGGTCAAAGAAGCGAGCCTTGCCCTCCCGGACCGTGGCATAAAGCACGACGCGAGAGACATTGATGCGGATGATGTCGTCGGCCTGCTGGGCAAGACAACAGGTAGCGCAGAGGAGAGCGATCAATCTGGTCATTTGGGTAGCGCCCTCTCGATGAAGCGCAACGGCGCAAAGCCAAAGAACTCAAGGGGAAAACAGGTGACGAGGGTGAGGGCCGGGCCGTATTCGGCAGCCAAACCTGTACGTCATCGGGGGTGTACGGAGCCCGCTGCGGAATGTGCGGCAGGCGAACAGCAACGGAACCTTGGAGGCAAACGCTCATGGGTGGCACCAAAAGCAGGGCAAGCCTGAAACTACCAGCTTGCCTCCGATTATGGACTAGTTTGCGGAGCGGAGCATCATGCAGGCCCTGCGGAGGAGAATGCGTCAATGACCAACGACACCCGGGTAGAACCAGAGGTTGCCTGTTTCAGCGGGCGTGGGCCTGGTGCTGGCTGATCCGCGACGACATCAGGGCGTCATCAACTTGCCAAGGGTGGGTGCGATGGCGGCGCCCCATCGCTCGTAGCCGGCCTCGGTGGGGTGGAGGTAATCGTTCATGATGGCGGGAGCGATCGCGCCGTCAGGCTCGAGGAAGACGTTGCCGATGTCGATGTAGGTGATGTTGCGGGTGCCGTCGAGAGCGGACATTACCCGCCGTCGCCAGCAATTTGCCGCTTGGGGCAATCAGCTTGCTTTTGCC
>CAZBTA010000211.1:0-9014 GCA_964494515.1 uncultured Bryobacter sp. | reverse complement strand
TGCCGCCGCTCCCGAGTCGGATGTGGAAGCCCCGCTTGCTGAAGTCGATGCGTTCATCCGCGCCAACTTCGCGGATCGCACACACAAGATCTCCGCGCCGCCACCCGTCTCTCCCACCGGCGCCTCCTTCCACGCCTCGCTCGAGAGCTACCAGGCCAACAACCTGCAACTGCAGGCCCTGCTCGATGCCGGCAACATCAATCGTCGCCAGCGCATCGAGTCCAAGCCCCTGCTCGAGATGTCCGGCGAGCGCTACCGCACCATGGATCTCGAGCAGTGGATTCTTGCTACCTTTGCTCATAACGAGCGCCACATGCGCCAGATCGAAGAATGGATGCAGCACCCGGAGTTCCCCAAAGCCTGATGAAGTACATGTTCCTCATCTACTCGGACGAGTCGATTCCCCTCTCGTCTCAAGACCTTGCGGAGATCACCGCCGGTCATACCGCCGTCATGGCCGATGCGCGCGCCAAAGGCAAGCTGATTGCCGCTGAGCCGCTGCGCAGTTCGCGCCACGCCACCACGGTCCGCAAAGGCGTTGTCACCGATGGCCCCTTTGCGGAGGCCAAAGAGCAACTCGCCGGCTACTACATCCTCGAAGTCGAGTCGCAGGAAGAAGCCATCGCCTGGGCCCACCGCATCCCCACGGGCTGCAAGGGAGGGCCAGGAGCGGTGGAGATCCGCCCCCTGCCAGGCCTGCCCAAGGGAATGGCTTAAAGGTCGAACAGATGCGTGCCGTGCGTCATCGCGGCGCCGGCACGCAGCGCTGCCGCCAGCGTCACCGTCTCGGCCAGTTCTTCCGGCGTGACGCCGGCCTTCAGGGCCGCCTGCTTGTGGATCTCGATGCAATACGGGCACTGCGTGGTCAGCGCCACCGCGATCGCCATCAGCTCTTTGTACTTCTTCGGAATCGCGCCATCGGCCAGCGCGGCCTTGTCAAAGGCGAAGAATGCGTCTTGCGCTTCCTTGTTGAAGCTCCCCATCTTGGAGAACTTCTTCATGTTGTCCATGGAATACATGGCCACCAATATTTCACACCGCAAAATCAAAACGGCGACCCCCATCAGGAGGTCGCCGCCTTTTCGCTTCTTGCTTCAGATCTAGAAGATCTTCGACGTGATCGCGCCTTCGCTCGCCGAGCCCACCGTCTTGATGTACTTGGCGAACACACCGGTCTTGTACTTCGGCTCCGGCGCGGTCCACTTGGCCTTGCGCGCGGCCAGCGTCGCTTCATCCACTTCGAGATCGATCGTGCACTTCTCGATGTCGATGTTGATGATGTCGCCGTCTTCCACAAACGCGATCGGCCCGCCGTCCACGGCTTCCGGCGCCACGTGGCCCACCATGAAGCCGCGCGTCGCGCCGCTAAAGCGGCCATCGGTCAGCAACGCTGTCGAATCGCCCAGCCCGGCGCCCATGATCGCTCCGGTCACACCAAGCATTTCGCGCATGCCCGGGCCACCCTTCGGCCCTTCGTAGCGGATCACCACCACGTCGCCCGGCTGAATCTTGCCGCTCGTCACGGCCTTCATCGCGTCTTCTTCACGTTCAAACACCTTCGCCGGGCCACGCTGGCCCTTGCGCGCGATGCCCGTTACCTTGATCACGCAGCCATCCGGAGCCAGTGTCCCGCGCAGGATCACCAACCCACCCGACTTCTTGATCGGGTTCGACGGATGCTGAATCACTTCCTGACCCGGCGTCGGCACGGCCTTCATCGCCTCTTCGCCAAACGTCTTGCCCGTCACGGTCATTGCGGATCCATCCACAAACCCGGCCTCAAGCAGATACTTTGCCACGACCGGAATGCCGCCAGCCGTGTGCACATCGGCGGCCGTAAACTTGCCGGCCGGCTTCAGGTTGCTCAGCAGCGGCGTGCGCTGGCTGATCTCCTGGAAGTCGTCGATCTTCAGATCCACGCCCGCTTCCTGCGCCATCGCCAGCAAGTGCAGCACGGCGTTGGTTGAACCACCCGTTGCCGCCACGCTCGCAATCGCGTTGTTGAATGCCGTGCGCGTGCAGATGTCGCGCGGCTTCAGATCCTTCTTCACGGCGTCGACGATAATCTCGCCACAGCGGCGCGCGATGTTTTCCTTGTCCGGGTCCACCTGCGGCGTGCTGCCCGTGTACATCGGCGCAAGGCCAATCAGTTCCATTACCGTCGCCATCGTGTTCGCGGTGAACTGGCCACCGCAGGCGCCGGGGCCGGGGCAAGCCTTGTTCTCGATGTCGAGCAGTTCTTCGTCGCTGATCTTGCCGGCGGCGTTGGCACCCACCGCTTCAAACACGTCCTGCAGCGTCAGATCGATGCCATTGCGCTTGCCCGGCATGATCGTGCCGCCATAGAGGATGACGCCCGGCACATTCAGCCGCAGCAATCCCATCGCCGCGCCCGGAATCGTCTTGTCGCAAGCCACCAGCGCAATGATGCCGTCAAACATGTAGCCACGACCGCAAAGCTCGATCGAGTCCGCAATCACGTCACGGCTGACGAGGCTCGCCTTCATGCCTTCGGTGCCCATCGTGATGCCATCCGAGATCGCCACCGTGTTGAATTCCATCGGCGTCCCACCAGCGGCGCGGATACCTTCCTTCACCTTCGCCGCGAGATCGCGCAGCAGGTAATTGCACGGCATCGTCTCAATCCAGGTGTTCGCAATGCCGATAATCGGCTTGCGCAGGTCCTCGTCGGTGAAGCCAATCGCCTTCAACATGGAGCGCGCCGGGGCGCGATCGCGACCCTGCGTAATCGTGTAGCTTTTCAGACTCATAAACCTTTGATCTTATCAATCCCACCCCATGCGAGAATGGAGTTTCCCCACACAACGATGCGAATCCTGGCAATTCATGCGCATCCGGACGACCTTGAAATACTCGCCGGAGGCACGCTGGCCCTGCTGGCCCGCACAGAAATTTCACTCACCCTCTGCTCCATGACGCCGGGCGATTGTGGCTCGGCCGAAATGGGCCCCGCCGAGATCGCTACTGTCCGTCGCATGGAGGCCGCCACCGCCGCCGCCCTCATCGGCGCCGAATACATCTGCGGCGAGTTTCGCGATCTCGCGATCTTCAACGACGATGCCGGCCGCCGCCGCGTCACCGAGATCCTCCGTCAGGTCCAGCCCGACATCGTCATCACGTCCAACTTCCCGGATTACCACTGCGACCACGAGGCGACCCACCAGCTCGTTCGCGATGCCTGCTTTGGCGCCTCGGCGCCCAACTATCACGCTGGTGCTTACCCGCCCACCGATCGCATCCCCCATCTTTATTTCACCGATTCGGCCGACGGCATCGATCGCGATGGCAACACTCTGCGCCCCGAATTTGTCGTCGATGTCGCCCCCACCATGGACGTCAAGCGCGCCATGGTCGGCTGCCACGAATCGCAGCGCAACTGGCTCAAGAAGCAGCACGGCATGGACGACTACGTCGAAACCAGCGTCCGCTGGACGGCCAAGCGTGGCGCCCTCGTGGGCTTGCCATTTGGCGAAGGCTTCCGCCAGTACAAAGGCCACCCCTATCCCCAGACGCCCCTGCTCCAGGAAATCCTCGAACAACTCACTACGGTAGTGACCCCATGAACCATCAACACCATCACGACAAGCGCACCGTCCTCACCAGGCGTGTGGACGAGTGCGACAATCTGCACGACCTCTTTATGAACTGCCTGCCGGCCTTTGGCGGCGCGTTCCTGCGTCGTGTGTATTCGATTCTCGATACGGCGATCGGCATGGGTTGTCCGATTACGATCGCGGTGGCCGGCCCGGTCACCGTCAGCGGCCAGCATCAGACCTGGCTCATCCCGCTGCTCGAGACCGGCTGGGTGGCCTATGTCTCCACCACCGACGCCGTCTGCTATCACGACGGACATCGCAGCCTCACCGGCCACAAAGATCCCGTGCACGAAGTGCCGATCTTTGGCGACGATGGTGCCCTGCGCGACGAGCGCACCATTCGCGTTACCGACATGGCTTTTGACGAAGACGTCCTGCTCGATCAGGATCGCTTTCTCACTGCCATGCTGCAGTTGCCCGACTTCCAGAAGAAGATGACCGGCACGGAGATGCGCAACATCCTCGGCCGCCACTACGGCGCCCAGGAGCGCGCCAATGGCGTCTCTGAAGGCCTGCTTGCCGCCTGCCATCGCCTCGCTGTCCCCGTCTTCGTCGGCGCCCCCGGCGACGGCAGCGTCTTCCTCAATTCCATGAAGCTCTGGGCCATGAAGAAGGCTGGCCTGATCGAGGACTACAACTTCGATCTCGACCTCCATGCCGAAGTCTTCGAGGCCTGCGCTTATCACTACTGGGGCCTCTTCCAGAACCCCGTCCAGGCCCTCGCCACGCTTGTGCTCGGTGGCGGCGTGCCGAAGAATTTCAACCTCCAACCCGAGCCCGCCCTCGGCCAGATCCTCGGCCTGCCCAATGTGCGCGGCTACAATTTCGACGTCCAGATCGTTACCGCTCCGGTCACCGATGGCTCGCTCTCCAGCTGCTTCCCGGCCGAAGCCGTCACCTGGGGCAAGGTCGACAAGGACACCTACACCGAGGCCACCGAATCGCTCCAGTGCGATTACTCCCTGCTGATGCCCTTCATCGTCAAGGCCCTGCTCGACAACCGCGCCTATTACGAGAAGAAGGCCGCCGAAGTGGGCGAAGAGCACCTCTTCGAGCACAACCCCAAGGCCCGCGGCTACCTGCGTCCTCGCGCCGGCTACCGCCTCTTTGAAAAGCGCGACGAGCTTGTCACCACGCTCACCGAAGCCGTGCAGCTCAATCGCGACTGGCTCATGGAATCCCTCTCTTACCCTCTCGCCTAAACGCAAAAAGGCCACACCCCCTGGCGAGGTGTGGCCTTTTCTCTTTCTACCCGTTACTGCAGCTCTGACACCATCGAGGCGCCGCCCATCGACGCCATCGTGGCCGACATCTTCACGCTCTTGCGCGAAGCCTTGTCGATCCAGATCGTGGACTTGTCTGCGCCACCGTCCGCCGAGCTCGTTTCCACCTTGAAGCAGGTGAACGTGCCCGCCGGCACCGTGACGCTTTCCTCGCCCACCACCGTCAGCTGAATCAGCTTCGGCTTCTGGCGCTGGAGGTCAAAGTTGCGATACGTCGTCTTGTAGCCCGTCTCGAGCGGCAGCGCGCCGATGGCAAACTGCGCCCCGGCGGCATCGGCAAACATGGCCCCGCCAGTCGCCGCATCGATCGGGCGTTCCTGCCCGTTCATCGCCATCTTGCCCGTGGCCTTGTCGCCCGCATAGGCAACATCGATCGCCACCGGGCCCTGCTTGACGTTGCGCGACAGCACGGCCAGCGTGTCCTTGTTCAGGCGCGCGGTATCCGACACCACGCCCATCGGCGTTTCCATCTTGTCGGTGGCCACGATTACATCGCCTTCCTCGGCAATCACCGTCTCAAGCGCGATGGCGATTTCCTGCCCGCCAGCCGAGATCTTCGCCTTGTACTTGTAGCTGCCTGGCACCAGCTTGCCCGTCACTTTTGGCACGCCCACGGCGCCAGCTTCCACCTTCGGCGTCAGCTTCACAGTGTTCACATCCACCATCAGCTCCTTCAGCCGCGCCTCCACTTCAGGCGTGCCGTCCTGCTGATAGCGGCCATCGAGATGCTTGGCGAGAAATTTCTCAATCGCCATGTACATCGCCTTGTTGTTCACCGGCCGCGCAAAGCCGTGGCCTTCATCCGGAGCAAGCATGTACTCCACCGGGAACTTGCGATCCCGCAGTGCGATCACGATCTGCTCGGCCTCGGCCTTGTTGACGCGCGGGTCGTTGGCGCCCTGGATCACAAACAGCGGCGTCTTGATCTTGTCAGCCGCCGTCAACGGGCTGCGATCCTTAAGCCACGCCTTGCCATCAGCAGTCGCCGGGTCGGCCATGCGCGCGTGCAACATCTTGCGCATCGCCTCCCAATACGGCGGCACCGAATCAAGCAATGTGTTCAGATTCGACGGGCCCACGATGTCCACCCCGGCGCGATACACATCCGGCGTAAAGGCCACGCCCGCCAGCGTCGCATAGCCGCCATAGCTGCCACCGAGAATGCCCACGCGCTTGGGGTCGGCAATGCCTTCGGCCACCAGATGCTTCACGCCCCACGTCAGGTCATCCTGCATCTTCTTGCCCCACTCGCCATTGCCCGCGTTGATGAACTGCTTGCCGTAGCCGGTCGAACCACGGAAGTTCGGCGTCAACACGGCGTAGCCGCGATTGGCGAAGAACTGCACCAGCGGATTGTAGCCCCACATATCGCGCGCCCACGGGCCACCGTGCGGCACAATCAGCGTCGGCAGGTTCTTACCCTCAAGCCCGCGCGGAATCGTCAGATAAGCCGGAATCTCAAGCCCGTCCGAGCTCTTGTAGCGAATCGGCTTCATCGTCGACAGCGACGTCCGCGGCAGCTTCTCGCGCGACACATACTGCAGCGTCAGCTTGCGCGTCTTGCGGTCAAACAGATGCACCGAGCCCGGCTCCGTATCACCCGTCGCCACCACGATCATCATCTGCTCATCTGCCGTCATCGATCCGAATCCAATCTCAAGACCCGGAAACTTGCTCTGCAAAAACTTGTAATCCGCCTCGAGCTTCTTGTCGCGGAAGTACCGGCGCGGCTTCTCGTCGATGTAGGTCGTCATCGTCAGCTCTTCGCTCACTTGCGAGAAGCTCGCCACGCCAAAGTCCACGCGCTTCAGCGGGTCGGCCTCCACCAGCTCTTCCTTCAGCGTCACCGGGTCAAACAACACCAGCTCCGTCTTGTCGCGATCGCCCTTGTTTGTCTCCATGTACACGCGCTTGCCGTCCTTGTGGAACCGCACCGCGCCACACGATTCAAACACGCCACACGAGTAAATCTTCGTGAAGCCATTTGCGTCCACCCGCAGCACTTCGTTGTCGCCATTGGCCGCCGTGTGTGCCGCCAGGCGCAACTGGCCCTGCTCGTCAAACACCCATCCCGCCACCTGCTCGGTGTTCTTGCGCACCAGCGTCTTCTCACCGGTTGAGATCTTCAACTTGTAGAGGTCGTGCCACGCCTTGTCACGATCATTGAGGCCCATGTAAACCGTGTCAGGATCACTCTTCGGCAACGAGTAGATCTGCACGACGATGCCCTTGACGCCCGTCAGATCGCGCGCCACCGGCTTCTCGGCGCTCGGGTCTACGGCATAAATGTTGTAGTTTTCATCCCCATCGTTGTCCTTCACGAAGAGGATGTATTTCGAATCACGCGACCAGAAGTAGCCAGCGATCGGCCGCTTCTTTTCTTCCGTCAGCACGCGAGCCGCGCTAAAGGGTTCGCTAGTCTTCTTTACCCAGATGTTGCGTGTCCCCAGGTACGGCTTCTGGAACGACATGTACTTCCCATCGGGCGAGATCTGTGCCCCCGAGATCTCCGGGTCGCCAAACAGCAACTCGCGGTCAATGATCGGCGGCAAGCCGGTCGTCTTCGTCGATTTATTCTGCGCGGCAAGCGGACAAATGGTGATTGCCGCCAGCGCGAGTGTTAGAGAGATAGGATTTTTCATGGTCCTGCCCGTCAAATACGAAATTTTCTGGCCAAAGTTTCGCGAACTGTAAATTCCGTGCAAAGAATGGCCCTGTTTCGAAACGGTTACGATCCGGTTGCCGTAAAGTCCAAGGCATGCGGCAGTTTTTCCTTGTTCTTCTGGCCTTTTCCTTCGCCCTCGTCGCGCAAACGCCACCGCCCCACTACGCCTGGAATGGGGACAAAGTCCACGAGATTCGCCTTCGCTTCGCCCAATCCGATTACTGGACACAGTTGACCAACAACTACCTGGGCACCGAGCAGGATGCCGTCTACCTCGAGGCCTCGCTCGAATGGGGCACCTACAAGTTCTCCTCTGTCGGCGTCCGCTTCAAAGGCAATAGCTCCTATCGCGGCGCCAGCACCAAGAAGAAGCCCTTCCGCATCAAGCTCAACGAATTCGTCAAAGGCCAGAAGATCGACGGCATCGGCGCCTTCAATCTGAGCAACGGCTGGAATGACCCCAGCCTCGTCCGCGAGCATCTCTACTACGAGATGGCGCGTTCCCTGGGTCTCAAGGCACCCCGTGTCAACTACGCCGCCCTCTACATCAACGACGAATACATCGGCCTCTACGTCCTCGGCGAAGTCGTCAATTCTGACTTCCTCCAAAACTACTTCGGCAAGAAGGAAGACACCGGCAACCTCTACAAGGCCAACATTGGCGCGAGCTTCAGCTACCTCGGCACCGACAAAGCCGCCTACAAGGAAGTCTGGGAAAAGCAAACCAACGAAGAGGCTGACGACTGGTCCGACCTCATCGAGCTCTGCAACATCATCAACGCCTATTCCGGCACCGAGCTCAAGACCCGCCTCGAAGCTTTGATGGACATCGATAGCGTGCTCACCGCTCTCGCCCTCGATAACGCCACTGTCAACCTCGACAGCTACGTCGGCATGGGGCAGAACTTCAACATCTACCGTCGCCCCTCCGACAAGCGTTGGGTCTGGATCGTCTGGGACCCCAGCCTCGCCTTCGGCGCTTTCAGCCAGGGCGCCGCCAATGCTGCCCAACTGGCGCTCGAGTACACGCAGACCACCGGTGGTGGCGGTGGCGCACCCGGCGGCGGAGGCACAGCCAGCGCCGGCCGTCCGCTAGCCACCAAGCTCTGGGCCATCCCCGAGTACAAAGAACGTTACCGCCAGATCTACAAGTCGATCGTCGACAAGATCTACAACGCCTCTTCGCTCACCGCGCGCGCCCAGGCCCTGCGCTCGATGATCAACACCTACGTCAAGGCAGACACGCAATTGCTCGTCACCCAGACGCAGTACGATAACGCCCTCACGGCGGCACTCACCACCACTACGACTGGAGGCGGCCCCGGTGGCGGTGGTATGGGCGGTGGCAACGCCCCCGGCGTCAATACCCTCATCAATGCGCGCACCGAATGGCTCAAGACCCAGTTCGCCTCGCAGACCTTCGCCACTGCCATGCTGAGCTCTGCCACT
>CAZBTA010000210.1:0-9077 GCA_964494515.1 uncultured Bryobacter sp. | reverse complement strand
GAACTGAAGATCCCGGGCACCAACGGCACCCGCTTCTTCGAATCCGGCTACCCCGGTTTCGGCATCAGCGGCTTTGCCGCGTTTGGTTCGACGGAAACCTACATGCCTTACTACCGCAACGACCCGCAGTTCCAGTATGTGGCGAACGCCAACTGGCTGAAGGGTTCGCACAACATCCGTTTCGGTATGGATCTTTACCACCTGCGCCTCAACCACACGCAGCCGGAATTTGCCGGCGCCGTGGGTGGCGCCTCTGGCCGTCTGAACTTTGGTCAGGGCCCGACGCAGCTGCGGCTTGAGAATGGCAACGTGGCGGCTGGTAACCAGTTCAACGCCATGGGTACCTACCTGCTCGGCCTGGTCGACGGCGGTGGCCGCATCCTGCAGGTGCCGGATGTCTACCGTACGCGCACGAACATGTTCAGCTTCTACATCCGTGACCAGTGGCAGATCAACCGCAAGTTGACCCTGTCCTACGGCACGCGTATCGAACGCTTCCCGATGCCCTATCGCGAAGGTGATCGCGGCATGGAGCGCTATGATTTCGCCACCAACGAAATCCTGGTTTGCGGTGTTGGCAATGTGCCGAAGAACTGCGGCACCAATGCCGGCTCGCTGTACTTCTCGCCGCGCCTGGGCTTTGCCTATCGCGCCACCGAGAAGACGGTGATCCGTGGTGGCTTTGGCGTGAACTGGGATCCGTGGAACCTGGCTCGCCCGCTGCGCACCAACTACCCGATCCTCGCCGCCTTCAACCTCGCGCCGCCGGCGCTCGGCTGGGCGACGACGTTCTCGCAGGGTCTGCCGACGCTGCCCGCTCCGGTCATCGGCCAGAATGGCCGTCTGACGATTCCGACCAACTACGCCGTCAACACGACGGGTGATGAGTTCAAGCGTAGCTACATCATGAACTACAACCTCACCATCCAGCGCGACCTTGGCAAGAACTGGTCGGGTCAGGTGGGTTATGTGGCCAGCCGCGCCGTGCGCGTGTCGGGCCGCTTGAACCTCAACGCTGGCCAGGTGATCGGTGCTGACCAGGCTGGTCAGCCGCTGTTCCCCCGTTTTGGCCGCGCGGTTGAAACGAGCCTGATTGGCCCCATGGGCGACAACAACTACCAGTCGATGCAGGCGACGCTGACCAAGCGTTTCTCGGGCGGGCTGCAGGCCAATGTGGCCTACACCTGGTCGAAGGCGATGGGTTGGTGCTGCAACGAAGACAACAACGGTGGTCCGCTGGTTCCGGCTCTGGCCTACACGAGCCTGAACTATGTGCCGCTCAACTTCGACCGTACCCACAATATCCAGTTCACGGCTGCTTACGAGCTGCCGTTCGGCAAGGGCAAGAAGTTTGACGGTGGCCGCGCGCTGAACCCGATCATCGGCGGTTGGCGTATCAACACGCTGACGGGCTTCATGACCGGTCAGCCGGTGCGTGTGACGAGCGACGGTGGCAGCTTGCGTCTGCCGGGCAGCACCCAGCGTGCTGACCAGGTGAAGCCGGAAGTTGCGGTGCTCGGCGGCATTGGCCGCGGCGTGCCGTACTATGATCCGTTCGCCTTTGAACGCGTGCTCGAACCGCGCTTCGGCAATGCGGGCTTCAACAGCCTGCGTGGACCGAGCTTCTTCAACACCGACCTCGGGTTGTTCCGCAACTTCGATTTCGGCGAAAAGAAGCGCCTCGAGTTCCGTGCTGAATACTTCAACTGGACGAACACTCCGAAGTTCGCCAATCCGTCGTCGGGTATCAACAACCGTGTGACGAACGCGGCTGGTCAGTTCACCGGCGGCGTGTTCGAAATCACCGGCACCAATGCTGGTGGTCGCGAGCCGAACGGCGATCGCATTCTGCGTCTGGGGATGCGCTTCAGCTTCTAGTCGCTAGACAAGACCCGTGGGGGCAAAGTGGTTCACTGGACCCTGCCCCCGGCCAAGGCCTGGATTCGAGGCAATTGCCTGCTGAATCCAGGCCTTTGCTTTTGTAACCGCCTCTGGCAGTGAGAAGCCGCGCGCGAGCAGCGCGGTGATCGCCGCCGAATAGCTGCAGCCAGTGCCATGGGTGTGTGGAGTGTCAATGCGCTGGCCGGTGAGCTCAAGTGAGCCGCCATGCCACAACAGGAGGTCGACCGCTTCTCCCGCGAGATGGCCACCCTTGAGCAGTACCGCCCCGGCGCCAAGGTTTAACATGTGGGCGGCGGCGTCACGCATTTGATCGAGTGTCGTTACTTCGCGGCCTGTGATGGCGGCTGCCTCGTGCAGATTGGGGGTGAGCAGCGCGCAGGCTGGCAGCAGGTGGCTGATCAGTTTCTCGCGGGCCTCCGCGGCCATCAGCGGGGCGCCGTGCTTTGAGATCATCACCGGATCGACGACCAGTGGGAAGGTAAAGTCGCTTGCCTCAAAGGCGACACGCTCCACCAACTCGGGTGAGCCGAGCGCGCCGGACTTGGCGGCATGTGGGGGGATGTCCTCGATGACGGCGGCAAGCTGCGCGGCGACAAAATCGGGCCCCAGCAACTCGACGGCGTCTACGCCAACTGTGTTCTGTACCGTGAGGAGAGTGATAACCGCCTGGCCGTAGGCGCCGAACTGGTGGAAAGTCTTGAGGTCGGCCTGGATGCCCGCGCCGCCACTGGGGTCGGAGCCGGCGATGGTGAGAGCGACAGGAGAGGTCACACTTGCAGGATTAGCACAGTTATGTTGTCGGGGCCGCCGGCGTTGCGCGCGGCGTCGATCAACAACTGGGCTTTCTGCTGCAGGTCGTGCGCCTGGCTGGAGAGAATCGCAGAGATCGTTTCATGAGCCACCACGCCATGCAGACCATCGCTGCAAAGCAGCAGCGACATGCCAGGGGTGCCGTTGATCGAACGGGCATTGACGCGGAGGGGATTGCCCACGCCGATGGCCATGGTGAGCACATGACGCATCGAGTGGCGCTTGAGGGTGTCTTCATCAAGGCCGAGGCGCCGGCCGACTTCATTCACCCACGTCTGGTCTTCCATCAGCGACTCGAGGTGTTTGTCGTGCAGTGAGTAGATGCGGCTATCGCCAACGCTGGCGATGTGCATCTCCTCGCCTTCCTGCAGCAGGCCCACCATCGTGGTGCCCATGCCTTCGAGCGAGAGATCGGAGGCGGCGGTGCGCTTTACCCGTTCGTTCGCCTCGACGAAGGCTTCCACCAGATCCTTGAGTGAGGGGTGTGGGCGTTGCCCAATGATCTCGCGAACTGTCTCGGCGGCAAGCCGTGATGCCGTTTCGCCAGCCTGCGCGCCACCCATGCCGTCGGCGACGATGTAGAGGTTGAGGGCAGTATCGACCAGCAGGAAGTCTTCGTTGTTCTTGCGAACTCGTCCTGGGTCGCTGAGGCCGTAGCTTTGCATGGTGGGCAACATGAATTATAAACCATTAAAAAGCAAGCGCCCGGCAGTGCCAGGCTCCTACTTGTTAAAGCGTTTATCGACGGATTTTCAGCTCAATTTAGGAAGCGGTCGCGCCAGCGGCAAACGGCATCTCGATGATGCCCGGTTTGGATCGCACAAATTCGTACCGCTCCATCGTGGCGGCAGCGAAATTGTCATAGCTCCGAATCACCTTACCCATACAACGAAGACGAACATCTTCGGCAGGATTTTGGCCCGTTGGCAACGTTATGAAGTATTCGATGATCTCACCTACAGACAAGTTCTGGGTGGATTCGAACAACACACCACTTGAAGACATGTTTAACGTGTGTCCCTGAACCAATCCATTCTTGTGGCCGCTACGGATGATTTCGAACGGGAGACGGAGCTCAAATCGTTGATTCTTACGGTTTTCAGTCACGGTTCACCTTAATCTACTAGGCCGTATATTCCGGGTCAAGAAAAATACGGTACTGATATAGTCAAAAAGGACTAGTACTCACAGCTTTTTGCGCTTGAGTGCACAATAAGACAAGTGAAGAAGTTCCTCCGTTACACGGCAGGCATTGGGTTGGTGCTGCTTGGCATCATCGGCATAATACTGCCTGTGGTGCCGGGATTGCCCTTTCTGATTCCCGGATTGACGATCCTTGCTGAAGAAGTGCCGTGGCTCGACAGAATTCTCAGAAAGTGGATCGCCTGGGGCAAAGAAAAAATGATGAAGGAGAAGCGAGACGCTTTATAATCTGCCCAATAGGGTTTTTCTGTTGAAACAAATATTTAAGGTTTTCTTAATCGTGGCTGCAAGCGCCGTGGTTGCGCTGGGCCAACAGCAGAAGAAAGCATTACCGCCAGGGTATGCGGGCAGTATCATGTGTCGCGGGTGTCACCCCGACATTTCGGCGGCGTTCTTTCGCAATGCTCATTTCAAGACTTCGAACGATGAATCGCTGAAGTTTGAAGAGAAGGGGTGTGAGAGCTGTCACGGCCCCGGCAAAGCCCATATTGAGGGCAAGGGCGACAAGTCGAAGATCATCGCGTTTTCGCAATTGCAGCCGAAGCAGGTGCTAGACAACTGCCTCGGCTGTCACAAGCAGCAAATGGGGCGATCGAACATACGTCGCAGCTCACACACGACGGCGGACGTGGTGTGCACCAATTGCCACTCCATCCACAAAGCGGCCACACCGCGCCAACTGCTCGCCAAACCCCAGACCGACCTTTGCTACCAGTGCCACCAAAATGTGCGCGCCCAGTTCTCGATGCCGGTGAAGCACCGCGTGAACGAAGGCTTTATGCAGTGCTCGGATTGCCACAATCCCCACGGCGCCGATGCGCCAGTGACACGCATGAGTGTGCGTCCGCGCATGATGCAGACGGGGCTGCAGAACGAAGAACCCTGTATGAAGTGCCACGTCGACAAGCGCGGGCCGTTCCTGTTTGAACACACGGCGGTGCGCGTCGATGGCTGTTCCAGCTGTCATGTGCCTCATGGCGGCATGAATGCGCGCTTGCTCAAGCGCCCACAGATGTTTACGCTGTGCCTCGAATGCCACAACGGGGCGGGCAACTTTGGGCGCCAGGGCGACGGCATTCAACTGACGCCTTCCACCCATTCCCTGACCGATCCCAAGTATCAGAACTGCACGTTGTGCCACACGAAGATCCACGGATCTAATTCTTCAGCGAGCTTCCTGCGATGAACCACATTCTGTTACTCACCCTTCTGGCGCAGCAGACCGTGGCCCCGTCGGTGGAACCGGTCGGCCCCCCGCGTGGCACCAACATTGGCAACTACAACATCCGCGAATCGTTCGAGACGGGCTACCGCTTTGCCAACATCGATGGCAACCGTGGCAAGTATCGCAGCGACGTCAACTTCCTGAATGGCGTGCGCGTGCTTGGCACGTCGCTGACCGTAAACTCGCGTAACGGCAAAGGCAAGTACTTCGACGAGATTATTCTCAACACGCAGGGCCTTGGCAACGATCCCTACCAGTTCGCCAACCTGCGCGTGGAGAAGAATCAGAAGTACCGCTACGAGCTGCTGTGGCGGGCGAATGACTACTTCAACCCGGGCTTGACGATTGCCTATGGGCAACACTTGCAGAATCTGCAGCGGCGCATGCAGGATCACCAGTTCACGCTGTTTCCGACGAAGAAGCTGCAGTTCTACGGTGGCTTCTCAGGCAACGTGCAGGACGGGCCGGCACTTTCGACGGTGAACCTGTTTGATTCTCGCGGTCAGATCTTTCCGTTCTTTGAGAACGTGCGGCGGCAACAGAACGAGTTCCGCGTGGGCGGGCAGGCGCAGTTTGCCGGCCTCAAGCTCTTCTGGCAGCGCGGGTGGGAATACTTCAAGGAAGACACGCGCGGGTTCCTCAACGAGGCAGGCACGCCGCTTGATCCGCTGGTGACGAACACGACGCTGGGTGGATTGCGTCGCGATCAGCCCAACCACGGCTCGACTCCCCACTGGCGTGTCAACCTGTTCAGCGATCAGGTGAGCTGGTTGAGTGTGAACGCCAAGTTTACGCACTCCGACGGCCAGCGCAACTTCATCTTTGACGAGCTTGCCAATGGCGCGCTGCGCGGCACGGCTCGCACGCTGCAGACGCTCGTGTTTGGCAATGCGCGACGCCCGGTGACGACAGCGAATCTGACGCTGGCCATCATGCCGTTGCGCAATCTCACGATCACCAATCACACGGCCTTCAACAACACGAAGATGGAAGGCGAAGGCACGGTGCGCGTGCTGACGAACGCGACGCTGAATTCAGCCGAGGCGAACTTTCAGTTTCTTGGTATCCGCGCCGTTACGAATTCGACGATCGCCGATCTGGCCGTGCGCAAGTGGATCTCGTTGCAGGGCGGCTACCAGTTCAGCGATCGCCGGGTGCGCTCGGTCGAACGGGTGACTGAAGGCGAGTTTGGCAACCTGACAACTGGCGAGCAGAGCAACCGGCTGAACGCCGGTACGGCTGGCTTTCGGCTGCGTCCGGCCAAGGGGCTGACGATTGTGGCGGATGGCGAGATTGGCCGGCAGGATCGTCCGATCTTCACCACGAGCGAGAAGAACTACCATGCCTTTGGTGGCCGCCTCGAATACAAGCAGAAGTACTTCCGCATTGCGACGCAGGCGCGCACGGGTGTGAACTTCAACTCGGTGAGCCTGTTCCGCCATTCCTCGCGTTCGCGCAACTACACGTTTGATGGCAGCTGGACGCCGAACACGAAGTTTGCCGTGGATGGCGGCTACCAGAAGCTGCATCTCGATACGCTGACCGGTATTGCCTACTTCCTGAGTGGGACGCAGGTGAGCGGCGATCAATCGTACTTTGTGTCGAACATCCATGCCGCCCATGCTGGTGTGCGCACGGTGCTGTTCAAGCGGCTCGACGTCTATACGGGCTTTGCTCTGAACAAGGATCGTGGCGGCGCCAATGTGACCTATACGACGCTGAGCGCGCTGCAGTTGGCGCAGTCGTTTCCGCTCACCTACGTGAGCCCGCAGGCGCGGCTGAGCTACCGCATGAGGGAAAACCTGAGAGCCAATTTCGGGTACCAATACTACAGCTACGCCGAAAAGCTGGCCGCTCTACAGGATTACCGGGCACACACGGGGTTCCTGAGCGTGTTATGGTCTTTCTAATCGATGATTGACGGCTTTTGGCTCAGCACATGCATCCTGATGGTGATGACCCTTGGGGTGGTGTACTTCCGCTACTCGACACAGAACAACGACAGCAACTGGCCGCTGGTGTACTACTCGCTCGCGGTGTTGTACATGCAGTGGTTCCCGGACACGCTTTCGCAGAACCTCGTCTTTGCGACGGTGCTGCTGGCGATGTTCATCCGGTTCGAGTTTTTGTCAGGGATGATTTTGAAGGGCATTCAACTGGCTGAGGTGATCGGCCTGTTGCTGATCACCTACAACCTTTTCGACCAGATCTTCCACTAGCTATTCGAGCTCGAGGCCCGAATCCTTGAGCGCACGCCAGCCGCCATCGAGGCTGATGGGATTCTCGTAGCCCATCTTCTTGAGGTTGTCGGCCGACAGTGCCGAGCGGAACCCGCCACCACAATACAGCACCAGCGTTTTCGCCTTGTCGGGCACTTTGGTCTCGATATCGCGTTCGATTACGCCCTTGCCGATGTGGAGCGCGCCTTTGACGTGGCCAGCGGCGAATTCGCTTTCCTCACGCACGTCGATCAGGATGTGATCTTCGCCGCGGGCGAGGAGGTCCTTATAGCCGGCGACGTCGATTTCTTTGATGCGCGATTTGGCGTCGTCGACGATGGCGAGAAATCCGGGGTTGTGCTTCATGGCTGTTGATCCTTTCTAGGCGATGCGTTCAATGCGGGCGCCTACGCCCGCGAGCTTTTCTTCAATGCGTTCGTAGCCGCGATCCATATGATAGACGCGATCAAGAATCGATTCGCCGCGCGCGGCGAGGGCCGCGAGCACGAGTGAGGCGCTGGCGCGCAAGTCCGAGCACATTACCTGAGCACCGCTCAGATCGGCCGGGCCCGCAACGATCGCCTGGCGGCCTTCGATGCGAATGTTGGCGCCCATGCGCGCGAGCTCTGGCACATGCATGAAGCGGTTTTCAAAGATGTTCTCGGTCACGAAGCTGATGCCGGTCGATACCGTCATCAGCGCCATGAATTGCGCTTGCAGGTCGGTGGCAAAGCCGGGGTGTTCTTCGGTGACGATGTCGACGCTGCGCAGCTTGGCGGTGGGGCGGACTTCGACGGCGGTGGCGGATTCTTCCACACGGGCGCCAGCCTGGCGCAGCTTGGTGAGCAGAGCGCGGAAGTCTTCCGGGTTGCATTGCGTGACGGTGACGGGCGAATTGGTCATGACGCCGGCGATGAGCAGCGTGCCGGCCTCGATGCGGTCGGCGATGACGGTGTGCTCGGCGCCATGCAGGCGTTCCACGCCTTCAATAACAATGCGTGAGGTGCCCGCGCCTTCAATGCGGGCGCCCATCTTGGTGAGCAGGTCGGCGAGGTCGACCACTTCCGGTTCGCGCGCGGCGTTCTCAAGCACGGTGGTGCCTTTGGCGAGAGCGGCGGCCATCATGAGGTCTTCGGTGCCGGTGACGGTGATGCGCTCGAAGTGAACGGTGTTGCCGCGCAGGCCTTCAGGGGCGACGGCTTCGATATAGCCGAACTCCTGGTTGACCGTGGCGCCGAGATGCTCAAGGCCATTGATGTGCAGGTTGATCGGACGGGCGCCGATATTGCAGCCACCGGGGACAGAAACGCGGGCACGGCCCTCGCGAGCGCACAGGGGGCCGAGGACGAGGCTTGAGGCGCGCATCGTCTTGACGATCTCGTAGGGGGCTTCGGGGTTGGTGATCTTGCTGGCGGTGATGCGCAGGGCGCCGTTGTCGAGGTGTTCGACGGTGGCGCCGTTGTACTCAAGCAGTTTGAGCATGGTGCCGATGTCGCGAACGCGCGGTACGCGGTGGAGGACCACCGGTTCGCTGGTCAACAGGCAGGCCGCTATGGCGGGCAGGGAAGAGTTCTTTGAGCCACTCACCGGCAGGATGCCGCTGAGCGGTTCGCGGCCGATGATCCGAAATTTATCCATGATTGATTGCTACCTATCAGACTCCCATGAAACGGCTAGCTGAGGGAATCGAGCCAGTTGGTGATGATGTCGATGCGGCG
>CAZBTA010000209.1:8922-9146 GCA_964494515.1 uncultured Bryobacter sp. | reverse complement strand
GCTCATCCCCATCTGGTACTTCAATGCGGGCACTTCCGGCTCCACCCGCCGTCTCCTCGCCGGCGCGCTGGCATCGCTTCTGGCCTTCGCCGGGCTCATCTTCTAGAAACAGACCTCACGCTAACCTAGAAGCTTGAACCCCCTCAGTTCACTCTTTGCTTCACCCCGTCGGGTTGTCACTCTTGGCTTGATGATTGGGTCCTTTATGGGCTCGATGGAGGCCA
>CAZBTA010000209.1:0-8912 GCA_964494515.1 uncultured Bryobacter sp. | reverse complement strand
CCGTCGTCGCCACCGCCATGCCCACCATCGTTAACGAAATGGGCGGCCTCAAGATCTACGGCTGGGCCTTCTCGATTTATGTGCTTGCCTCTTCGGCGGGCATCCCGGTAGCGGGCAAACTCAGCGATATTCTCGGTCGCCGTCTCGTCTATGCCTGGAGCATGGGCCTGTTTCTCATCGCCAGTCTGCTGTGCGCCATCGCGCCCAACATGGTCAGCCTGATCGTCTTTCGCGGTCTCCAAGGCCTCGGCGCGGCTGGCCTGCTTCCGCTTGCTCTCGTCATGATCGGCGACATGTTCAACTTCGAAGAGCGTGCTCGTGTGCAGGCGCTCTTCAGCGGGGTTTGGGGCGTTTCGAGCATTGCCGGCCCACTGCTCGGCGGCTTTCTCGTCGACAAGGTCGGCTGGCCCAGCGTCTTCTATATCAACGTCCCGTTTGGCATTCTCTCTGCCTGGTTTGTCTGGCATTGGTGGCAGGATCGTCATGAGCTCACCAAGGGCAAGCCACATATCGATTACCCCGGCGCGATCCTTGTCACCCTCTCCGCCGTCGCGTTGTTGCTCGGGCTGCTCGACATCAGTTCTCCGCAGGGCATTGGCCTGATCGTCCTCTCCATCGTGCTTGGTTACGCGCTTTGGCGCGTCGAGCGCACCAGCCCCGACCCCGTCCTCCCACTGCGCCTCTTTGAATGGCGCCTGTTCACCATCGCGATTCTGCATTCGATCGCCATCGGCTGGCTGCTGAATGGCGTCACGGCTTACGTGCCGCTCTTTGTGCAGGAAGTACAACACAGCTCCGCCACCGAGGCGGGCGCGACGCTAACGCCACTGCTGCTCGCCTGGGTTATCGCAAGTGCCGTCTGCGCTCGCGTCATGCTGCGCATCGGCTACCGCATGCCGGCGATTGCGGGCATGGTGCTGGTGGTGGTGGGCAGTGGCATGTTGACGTTGTTGCGACCGGATTCACCGAAGATCGTTCTCCTATCGAGCATGTTTGTCATGGGCACCGGCTTTGGCATCACCGTGCCTGCTCTGCTGATTGCCGTGCAGATGATGGTCGAGCGCCAACTGATGGGCGTCGCCACCGCATCGCTCCAGTTTGCTCGCAGCATTGGCGGCGCGGTGGGCGTCGGTGTGATGGGCGCGTTTCTGAATTGGCGCGTCAAAACCGCCGGCATGGATGTCGCCCTTGAGACGACATTTATCGTCGCCGCGGCCATCACTATCTTCGGCCTCGCCATCACCTTCTTTGCCCCGGTCATTTCCGCCGAGGAGATGGGACAGCGCCGCTGATAGAATCGCCGCATGAATCGCCGTCATGCGTTGACCCTGATGTCCGGCGCCTTTGCCGCCGCCGCGCAGGAATCTACCTGCCGCATTGAAGCCGTCGAGATCTGGGAATACTCCGGCAGTCGCGCTGCCACTAACGGCATCAACAATCAGTACCAGGTGCAGCCGCTGCACGTTTACGACGGGTTGCGCCCGCGCGTTTATAGCGATGGCACTGCCGTCGCCACCACCCAACCCATCACTGCTCTCTACCTCAAGTTGCGCGCCACGGGCGGCATCGATGGCATCTACGGCCCCATCGATCGCGAAGCGGCCATCGTGATTGACCAGCAGATTCGTGCCTTCCTGATCGGCAAGGATGCTCTCGCCGGTGATGTCCTTTGGGATCAGCTCTGGCGCCTCAATCGCCACGCCCGCACCGGCATCTTCATGATGGCCATCAGCGCTGTCGACAACGCGCTGTGGGATGTCCGCGGCCGCTATTTCAAGGCGCCCGTCTATCGCCTGCTCGGTGGCCCCTCGCGCAAAGAGGTCGAAGTCTACGGCTCTGCCCTTGGCTCCTCGCTTGAGCCGGATAAGGTGGCCGCTCGGGCAAAAGAACTCTACGCCCAGGGTTTCCGCAATCAGAAGTGGTTTCTCGCCGACGGCCCCGGCCGTGGGCCCGAGGGCATGGCGCGCAACGTCCGTACCGCTCAGATTCTGCGTGAGGCGCTCGGCCCCGCCGCTGGCCTGATGTTTGATGTTTTCAATGGCTGGGATCTCGCCTACGCGCTCGAATGGTGCAAGCAGGTCGAGCCGCTCAAGCTCCGCTGGCTCGAGGAGCCCTTCTCCAGCGAGAAGGTGGATGCCTACCAGCGGCTCAGCGCGTCCACCTCCGTCCCCATCGCCACGGGCGAACACTTCTATGGCCGCTGGGAGGTGCAACGCTTCCTCAAGGCCGACGCCATCCGCGTGGTGCAAGCCGATCCGGAATGGTGCGGCGGCACGAGCGAACTCAAGAAGATCTGCCAGATCGCCAGCCTTTACGACGTTCCCGTCATCCCGCACGGACACAACCTCCACGCCGCCATGCACGTCGTCGCCAGTGAGAACCCCTCCACCTGCCCGCTCAGCGAATTCCTCGTGCTCAAGATGGCCAGCTACTACCACTTCGATCGCTACGCTCCCGTGCCCGTCGATGGCAAAATCGCGCTTTCCGACCGCCCCGGATTTGGCATGGAGATCGATCCCGCCAAAGTCGAACGCCAACGCCTTCTATCATGGAAGGTTTAGGCCATGTTGTTCCGCAGAACCCTTTTACAAACCCTCGCCGCCAGCGCTTTTGCTGCCACCACGCGTCCACGCGAGCTCTCCACCGAGATTGCCATCATCGGCGCAGGTGTTGGCGGCTTCGCCGCTGCTCTTGCTGCGCTGCGTGAAGGCCGCCGCGTCATCCTCACCGAAGAAACTCCCTGGATCGGTGGCCAGCTCACCAGCCAGATGGTGCCGCCCGACGAGCATCCCTGGATTGAGATGTTCGGCGGCACGCGTTCCTATCGCGCTTACCGTGAATCGGTTCGCTCTTACTACCGCCATCAGTTTCCTCTCACCGAGAGCGCTCGCACCCAGGTGCCCTTCAACCCTGGTGGCGGCTCGGTCAGCATCATCACGCATGAGCCGGCGGTCAGCGTGGCCGTCCTCGAAGGCATGCTGGCGCCTTATCTTTCGAGCGGCCAGTTGACCCTGCTGCGGCAGTATCGCCCCGTCAGCGCTGATGCCACTGCCGACCGCGTGCGCGCGGTCACGCTCGAGCACATGCTCGACAATCATCGCGTCACCATCAGCGCGCCCTACTTCATCGATGCCACCGAGCAGGGCGATGTCTTGCCGCTGGCTCGCTGCGAGTTCATCACTGGACAAGAAAGCCAAAAGCAAACCGGCGAGCCCAGCGCCCCCGCCGAGGCCCGCCCGGATAACATCCAGTCTTTCACCGTCTGCTTCGCCATCAGCCATCACGACGGCGAGAATCATACGATCGACAAGCCTGCCGACTACGCTTTCTGGCGCGACTACATCCCCCAGCTCAAGCCCGCCTGGCCCGGCAAGCTCCTCGCCTGGCACATGTCGAATCCCATCACGCTGGAAAAACGTATCGTCGACTTCGACCCGCGCGAGGACTCAGGCAAACCCAACGCGCCTCTCAACCTCTGGCTCTACCGCCGCATCCGTCGCCGTCGCAATTACGTCAATTGGGAGCAGGACGCCGACATCTCTCTCGTCAACTGGCCCCAGAACGATTACTGGCTTGGCAATCTGCATAACAACTCACCGGAAGAAGCCGCCCGTCACCTGCGCGGCGGCAAGCAGCTAAGCCTCTCCCTGCTTTACTGGATGCAGACCGAAGCCCCCCGCGCGGATGGCAAAGCCGGTTGGCCCGGTCTCAAGCTGCGCCATGATCAATCCGGCACCGAGGACGGCCTCGCCATGTATCCCTACATCCGCGAAAGCCGTCGCATCCTTGCCGAGTTCACCGTGTGCGAGCAACATGTGGCGGCCAAGGGGAGGGAAGCAGCCGGCGCC
This sequence comes from uncultured Bryobacter sp., assembly GCA_964494515.1. Taxonomy (GTDB): domain Bacteria; phylum Acidobacteriota; class Terriglobia; order Bryobacterales; family Bryobacteraceae; genus Bryobacter. Next base: position 5,064 of record CAZBTA010000209.1, on the reverse strand, counting down.
GTCAAGTTTGCTGATTCCGTCGGCATCGGCAGCTACCGCATCGACCTCCATCCCTCAAGCGGTGGCGACAACTACATCGATGTCTCAAGCCATCCCTTCCAGATCCCCATGGGCGCTTTGATCCCGCGGCGCATGGAGAACCTGCTGGCCGCCTCCAAGAATCTCGGCGTCACCCACATCACCAACGGCTGCTACCGTCTGCATCCGGTCGAGTGGAACATCGGCGAATCCGCCGGTGCTCTGGCCGCTGAAGCCTTGCGGCTCAAGGAGCCCCCGCGCAAGATTCGCAATGATCAGAAGCTGCTCGCCTCCTTCCAGACGCGACTGCGTACCCACGGAGTACAAACTGAATGGCCCTCGCTCTCACCGCGCTAGCCGTCGGCTTGCTCGCCCAGCAGATCACACCAGCCAACGTCAAACAACTCACCGTTGCCTGGCGCTACCACCATGGCGAGAATCCCGCCGAGCGGCCCAAAAACGATCGGCTCAGCTTTAACGCTACGCCCGTGCTCGCCGAGGGCAAGCTCTTCATCATCACGCCCAAAGGCTCAGCCATCGCCCTCGATCCCACCACAGGCAAAGAGCTGTGGAAAGTCGCGCGCAATGGCGAAGCCCGCCGCTCCTGGGGCGCTGCGTATGCCAAGGGACGACTCCTGTTCGGCACTCCCGATGGCAAGCTCATATGCCTGCTCGCGCGCAATGGCGAAAAGCTCTGGGAGGCGGATCTGCGCGCGGGTCTGCATCCTGGCCATCTCTCGCAGAACATGCCACCCGCCGTGTTTGGCGATCTCGTGATTACCGGCGGTGAGGTGCCAGAAGGTAGCGCTCAGGGCCCGGCCCCTCTCATCCGCGCCTGGCGCATCAGCGATGGCAAGCTCGCCTGGCAGTTCAATACCATCCCGCGCGATGGCGAACCCGGCGCTGACACCTGGGCCCCTGGTTCCCGCACCAATCGCACGGGCGTCAATGTCTGGGGCCAGTGCGCCGTCAGTGAAGAAGAATCCACGCTCTACTGCCCCACGGGTAGCGCCAGCTATGACTTCTATGGTGGCGATCGCCATGGCGCCAATCTCTACGCCAATAGCGTGCTCGCTCTCGATGCCCGCAGTGGCAAGCTCAAGTGGCATCGCCAGTTGGTGCATCACGACCTTTGGGATTACGACCTGCCCGCCAAGCCTGTGCTCCTCACCATCAAGGGCCAGCCAGCCCTCGCACAGGTCACCAAGATGGGCTTCATCTGGTTCTTGAATCGTCGCACCGGCGAACCCGTTTTCGGCGCTGACGAGCGTCCCGTGCCACCCAGTGAAGTGCCCGGCGAGAAGTCATGGCCCACCCAACCCTTTCCTCGCAAGCCCCAGCCGCTTTCGCGCACCACCTTCACCGAGCAGGATCTCAACACGCTCACGCCCGCCTGGGCCGCCGAGTGCCGCGCGCTCTATGAGCAGTCGGGCAATGCCGGTATCTTCGCCCCCTGGCTCAAGGACAAGTACACGATCATGTTGCCCGGCACATTGGGCGGCGGCACGTGGTCCGGCGCTGCCCACGATCCGCGTCGCAATCTGCTCTTCGTCAACGCCAACGAGCTCGGCATCATCGGCAAGATGGTCGAGCGTAATGGCACATGGGTTCGCGTCAGCCCCGGCACGCATCCCCGCTTCGCCACCAAAGACCTCGTTCCCTGTACCTTGCCGCCGTGGAACACGCTCAACGCCATCGACACCCAAACCGGCGAGATCCGCTGGCGTGTGCCGCTCGGTGAGTTGCCGCAGGCCAAAGCTCTCGGCTTTGCCCATACCGGCGCCTACGGCCTCGGAGGCGCGCTCGCGCTACCCGGTGGTGTGGTGATGATTGGCGGCACAGCAGACCAGCACTTCCGCGCCTTCCATGCCGATACCGGCGAGCTCTTGTGGGAGTTTGCCACCGCGGGCAGCGTCTACGCCACGCCCACAACGTATCGTGACGCGCAGGGCAGGGAAGTCGTAGTAGTCGCCGCCGGTGGCGGTAGCTTCTTCCCGGGCCCGCTCAATGATGAATTGATCGCCTTCCGCCTGCCCAACTAGGGCAGCGGCGCGAACCCGAGCGTGGCGAGATCGACTTCGCCATCGATCACATACTTCTCCGCCACAAGTCCATTCTTGCCTTGCTGGGACCAATGCCCCGGATGCGCCCCCGCGGCCACCACGCCATCGGTCTCAAAGTCGAGAAACAGAATATGATCGCCGGCGACGATCTCGACACTCTGGGCCACGCCGCGGTTCTGCACCCAGATCCGGTGCGATCCCTCCACCACATGCAAGATCGTGGGCGACACGGGATGATGCCAGTTCGCTGGTTTCTCGTTTGGCTGCTTCTTCACATCGTCAACGCGTGTGCCCCGCGCCACCAGATCCGCGCCAAAGCTCACCGTCCCAATCACCGCGCCACCCGTCTCCGCGTCGTTAATCAAACAATATTGCTTGCTCATGAGGTCAGATGCCTCAAGGATATCAACCACCTGTTTGCCTTCCACATCCACAGTATTCTGAAGTGCATGGAGACAGCCCCGGTAGTACAACACGATTCATCCGCGGCACGGTTGCAAGATGCCATCAACCGCAACGACCTTGCCGAAGTGCAGCGTCTCCTCACTGCCGAGCCAGCCCTGCATGAAGCTCCAATCGGCTATGCCGGCGATGGCGCGCTCACCTGGGTTGCCGAGTGCCGCGTTCCGCGTGTCCCTCCCGACGCCACACGCCTTGCCATGGCCCAATGGCTGATCAATAACGGCTCCGACGTCAATCAGGGCGGCGGCGCACCGCTATCCCGCGCTGCCTTGGATGCCATGCGTATCCCCATGATGGAACTCCTCGTTGCCAATGGCGCCGACGTCAACGCCGCCTGGCGCGGCGGCTTCCCTGTCCTCAGTTCTCCTTGCGAAACCCTTGACCCCGTCTCGCTCCAGTGGCTGCTCGACCACGGTGCCGATCCCAACTTTGGTGACAACCCGAGGCTCGGCACCGCGCTCGATTACCTGCTCGGCACTTACCTCCGTGACACCAACAATCTCCGCGCCTGCATCGACATTCTGCTCGCCGCCGGCGGCAAGTCAAAGTACAACGCGCCTGCTGCAATGGCCGTCATCCGGGGCAGGGAAGACGAGCTCGCCACCCTGCTCGACAGCGATCCCCAACTCGTCCATCAGCGCTTCCCTGCGCTCGACTTCGGCGTCACCGCTTCTCGCATGCTCACGCTGCGCGGCACGACTCTTCTTCACGTTGCCGCCGAGTTCGGCAATCTCGCGGCCGCGCGGTTGCTGCTCGATCGTGGCGCTGACGTCAATGCGATGGCCACTCGCGACGCTGCTGGGGTCGGCGGTCAAACGGCAATCTTTCATGCCGCCACCCAGTGCGATGATGGCGGCCTCCCCATCGTCCGCTTCCTCGCCGAACACGGAGCCGACCTCACCCTCGCGGCCAGGCTGCCCGGCCACTACGAACGCGAAGGCGAAATCTTCGACTGCACCGTCCTCTCCTACGCGCTGCGCTTTCCCGGCGATGACGGGCCCACGTCGCGGTATCTCCGCTCCCTCGGCGCTCCGGCCTGATGCCGGATCTATGTTACGCTCAGCAAGGTTTCACGATCCTTCCAGTCCAAGGTCAAGTCATGAATCGCCGAAAACTCCTGAAACAACTCGCCGGTGGCGCCGCTGCCGCTGTCTTCGCTCCTTACCTGAATCTGATGGCCGGGCCCAAAGCCGGCAAGGTCAAGATCACCGACGTCCAGTGCATCCTCACCCGCATCGGCTTTCGCATAAGTCCCCTCGTCAAGATCTCAACCAACGTGGGCCTCGTGGGGATTGGCGAGTGCCATCACGACGAGAAAGGCCACGGCGCGAAAGACGTCGTCTTGAACATCTGCAAGCCCATCCTCATGGATCAGGACCCGCTGAACCTCGAGTACCTCGTCTTCAAGATGAGCACGCGCACTTCCTACTTCGGGGGCAACCACGGCATTGCGACCCACGCCATCACCGGCGTGGAATTCGCCCTGTGGGATCTGATCGGCAAGATCACCGAACAGCCGGTCCACCGCATTCTCGGCGGCGGCTCACATGTTCAGGAAGTTCGCGCCTATGCCTCCACCGGTCCCCGCGACATGCTGAGCAAAGATTCCTGCACCGAGTTCGCCGAATGGGCAAAACGCCACGGCTGGACGGCCTGCAAAACGAACATCCTGCGCAATCAACGTTGGGACCAGTTGGACAACCGCCGCATGTCGAACACCGAGGTCGACCGCAACGCAAAGGGCTTCGCCAACATGCGCGAAGCGCTGGGTCCCGATTTCGATATCGCCGTCCACTGCCATTGGGAACTCGACTACGACAGTGCCTTCCGCCTTGCGCAGGGCGTCGCGCCCATGCGGCCCATCTGGATGGAGGATCCGCTCCCGATCGCCTACAACGAGCAATGGGTAAAGCTCACGGCCAAATCACCGGTACCGATCCTCACCGGCGAGAATCTCTACGGCCGCGATGATTTCCGCCCCTTCATCGTGAATCAGGGGGTGGACATGATCGAGATCGACGTCTCGATGGCCGGCGGCCTGCTCGAAGCCAAAAAGATCGCCGATCTTGCCGAAACCCATTACATCCCCGTCGCAACCCACAATGTTGCCGGCCCCATCGCGACGATCGCCTCCGCCAACTTCGCCGCCACGGTCCGCGAGTTTGTCGCCCACGAAGCCTTCGTCAGCAATCCCATCAACCGCGACGGCCGCGGCATCAACGGCGACCCCGACGTCCTCGGCTATGACAAGGAAATGATTGTCAAAGGCCACATCCAGCTCAGCGACCGCCCCGGCTTCGGCATCCAGCTCAACGAAAAGCTGATCCGCGAGAAGTACCTCGTCGAGGGCGAAAAGATGTGGACCTAGCCGTACGGGCTCATCAATTGATCTGCCACTCATCTACGCAATCGACAAGCAGGTCGAACTTCGTCGTCCGCATACACCGCTGACGCGCTGGGACGGACCTCCTTCCAACTCCATTCCATACAGAAACATCATTGTGGAATACCACCTAGCTGC
>CAZBTA010000208.1:0-9172 GCA_964494515.1 uncultured Bryobacter sp. | reverse complement strand
AAAGAGCTGGATTCCGCTACGGCGGGGACACGCAACGGCGACCGCGCCGCCGGGCCCCACTAGTCGTTCACCAGTTATGCCTTATTACCCCAAAAAATGCTGTTACGGAAGAAAGTACGACACAGAAGGAGACACCCCATGAAATATCTGGCTGCCTGGATTCTAGGCGTTCCCGGCGTATTGATCCTGATCTGGTTCCTGCTGCGGTAACTGCTGCTCCCTTACGCCCGGCGGGCCCAAACACTTGCGACTAACGGTGGCGCCGCTGTGGACCTGTCCACCACACTCGCTTCTCTCCCCAATCACCTACCAACCAGAAAGGAACGCCGCCTCAAAGTCTGAGTTGCGGCCATGTCATGAAATCCAATTCCATCATTTGCACCGTCCTGTTCTGCGCCGTCTCCGTCCTCGGATACGCACAGAACCCCGAAAAGACTCCGCCTCAGGCCGACAACACCAAGGTGAACAAGCGTGACCGCAGCGCCGCCGAGGCTACTGCCGACAAGCAGAAGATGAACACCAAAGACCAGGATCTGACCCGCAAGATCCGGCAGGCCGTCATGGCCGACAAGTCGCTTTCCACCTATGCCCACAACATCAAAATCATCAGCCAGAATGGCGCTGTCACGCTCAAGGGCCCGGTGAGAACCGAAGAAGAAAAGAAGTCCATCGTTGCCATGGCTGTTACGGCCACGGGCGATGCGACAAAAGTGACCGATCAGATCTCGGTCAAGAAATAACGTTCGCACTTACCCATAAGGAGTTACACCATGGAAGACAAGAAGACCTCCGTATTCGGCATTTACACCTCAAGCGGCCATGCTGAGCGGGCCGTGGAATTGATCACCGCCTCCGGCTTCTCAAGCAACGACATCTCAGTACTGTTGCCTGACGCTCAGAGCTCAAAAGATTTCGCCCACGAAAAGCACACCAAGGCTCCTGAAGGCACCACCACCGGCGTCGCCGCCGGCGGCGCCCTGGGCGGCACTTTGGGCCTCCTCGCTGGCATCGGCGCCCTCGCCATTCCTGGTGTCGGCCCGCTGATTGCGGCCGGCCCCATCATGGGGGCCCTCGCTGGCCTCGGGGTTGGCGGTGCCGTGGGCGGCCTCATCGGGGCGCTCGTGGGCATGGGCATTCCAGAGTATGAGGCCAAGCGTTATGAGGGTCGCGTGAAAGAAGGTGGCGTGCTGCTTTCCGTCCACTGCGATACTTCTGAAGAAATCGCTCACGCCAAAAAACTGCTCAAGGAAACCGGCGCCGAAGATATCTCCTCAAGTGGAGAAGCTTCCGTCGGTAAGCCCGGCTTGACCGATGCGGACCTGCCGCGGCGTATCTAGCATTCCGTTGGCATCAGTCCCACCCCTGGGATAACGGATCCATCTCTATGCGATAGGGCAGCGACTGCTCCAGAGAATTTCTGACCCAAATTCTCATCTCGCGCCGCTCTATCATCGGAGGAACATGGTGACGGGGGCCTCCACTTGCCGGCATCACCGCGCAAGTCAACTCCCGTCACCGTGGAATAATCTGCGGATGCCCTTTTCGATCACTCCCACTGCCTACATCAACATGCTTCGCGCCATTCCCGTCTCGCTGCCAGACGGGTCGGCCACCCGCATTGCCATTCGCAACTACCGTTGCGAGCTCGAGTGCAATGGCGGCTCCAAGGCGGGCAAGCAATTCATTCGCGCCGTCCACGATTCGGCGCGCCGTCTTCATCTCCAGCTCGATTCCAACACCACCACGATCGACCACGCCATTGCGGCCCAAAACGCTGTTCGTGCTCGCCAGGCCCAGCGCGCACATCGGGCCGCCCCCGCTCCCGTGCAACCATCGAACCTGCTCGACATGACTCGTGCCGCCAATGGCAAGGCCAATATCCAGCAGTTTCGCAGCGTGCTGACAAACCTCGGCACCTGGCTGTTCTACGATGGCGCCTTCCGCCTGGGCAACATCGCCTGGGAAGAAAAACCCTCCTACTGGGGCCGCCACGAAGGCCAGCGCTACATCGGTGCCGCTTTTGTCGAACAACTCCAGAGCCACACGCCCATCGCCCGCCGTCTGCAACTCATTGCCGACACATTCTTCGGCCTCGATTGCAATGGTTTTGTGGGTACCTGGCTTCAGATGAACGGCCAAAACCGCAATAGTGAGTCTTCGATCTCGGACATGTTCACCGAAGCGGAAGCCATTGAACACGTCCGCCAGATCTCACCCTACATGCTGATCCGCTTTGAGGACGACAGGCACATCAACATCATCGAAACGGCCGGGCATGACGAGAATCACTGGAATGTCAGCGGTGCCGAATTCAACGGCATCGGCACCAGCCCTTACACGATTCACGAAGCCTCAGGTCACCCCAAACGCTTCCGCGTCGCAGGTGGTGGCATGGCCTCACCGCAGGCCATGATCGGCCCCGCCGAGCGCGGTCATCGTCGCTAGTTGAGAATAAACGCCCACAGCGTATCGCCCGTGGCCACAGTGACATACTGCTTGCCATCGAGCTGGAATGTCTGCGGTGCATTCGTGATGTTGCCAATGCGCGTGTGCCACAGCGGCTTGCCTGTGCGGGAATCATGCGCCACAAAGTTGCCCATGCCATCACTCGCAAACAGCAACCCACCCGCCGTCGTCAACAGTCCGCCTGCGCCGCCATTGCCGTACCACTTGTGCCGCCACACCACCTTGCCCGTCTTGTAATCAATCGCGCTCAGGTAGTTGCCCGGCGAACCCACGCTCGCCTCTTCCTTGCCACCAAGGCCCATGGAGCCACGCGGATCCGTATCCGTCAGATAGAAGATCGAGAAGCCATTGCCCTCGGGCACATAGAACAGCCCCGTGTCCGGCGAGAATGCCGGCGGCTGCCAGTTCACCGTTCCGTCCGAGGTCGGCGACACCAGTGCCCCGCCAACAGTCGGGTCTTTCACCGGGTCATGCTCCGGGCCACCATATTTGTTCAGGCCCTTTGCCCAGTTGGTGAACTCGCCATACTTTGCTGTCACCAGCCGCTCGCCCGTCACCCGGTCCAGCGTAAAGAAGTACCCATTACGCGCCGCCGTCAGCACCAACTTGCGCATCTTGCCGTTAAACGGCGCATCCACCAGAATCGGCGTCTGCGCTGAGTCGTAGTCGTGCATGTCATGCGGCGAAGTTTGGAAGTGCCAAGCCATTTTGCCGGTATCCACGTTGATGGCCACCAGAGAGCACGTATACAGGTTGTCGCCCTCTCCGCGCAGCCCCGTCGTGTAGGCCGGCGTCGGGTTGCCCGTGCCAATGATGTACAGCTTCGTCTCCGGATCATAAGCACCCGGGATCCACGTCTGCGCCCCGCCATGACGCGCGGCATCGAGGCTCGCCCACGTCTCAAGGCCCGGGTCGCCCTTCTTCATCGGCACCGTGTAGTGCTTCCACTGCAGGTCGCCCGTCTCCGGATCAAACGACAGCAAAAAGCCCGGCGAATCGATATCGTTGCCCGTGCCCACCAGCACATGGTTGCCCACCACGATCGGCGCCGGGGTAGAGAAGTAGCCTTCATCGAGATTCGCGATCTCCTTGTGCCACCGCTCCTTACCCGTCTTCGCATCAAGGCTCACCAGATAGTTATCCGGTGTCTCCATGTACAGGTAGTTGTTCCACATGGCGAGTCCGCGATTGCCGATATGCGTGCCGCCGCGGGTCTTCCAGTAGTAATGCCACAGCTCCCGCCCATCACGCGCATCCACGGCCCACGCGTTATCGGGCATCGAGAAGTACAGCGTGCCGTCCACCATCAACACCGAGGCCTTGATCGTCGCCCCGCCCATCGCGAGGTCGCCCTTACCTTCGCCACCCACAATCAGCGGCACTGTCGGCCCGCCAAATCGGCCTCGCGGCTGGTTGGGCCCCGGCGTCAGCCGGATGCTCCAGGCGAGCGACAGGTTCTTTACCGTCGTGGTGTTCACCTGCTTGAGCGCACTGTAGCGCCGGCCAGAATAATCGCCGTTATAGGTCGGCCAAGATTCCTTGAGTGGCTTCAACAGCTCTTCCGGCGTGACGCCGCCACCCTGGGCAAATACCGCCGCGCTGGCGGCAATCAGAATGAGAATAATGCGCTTCATTTCAGGGTCACCAAATAAGCCGTCACGTCATGCATGTTCTTGTCGCTCAGCTGCGACAGCAACGCGAGATGCCCCGCGCGTGGATTATTCACTTCCACCTTCGGCACATCGCCCTCCCGGGCAAACGTCCGCTGCGACCCATCCGCCAGCGCGAGCGTGATCAGGAAATCATCAATCCGCACCACGCGCCCTTCCACGGGCGCGCTGCCCGTCGGCGTTACCTTCGCGGTCACCGGCTTCGGCGCCGGGCCTTGGCCACGACGAGCCGCTCCGCCCGATACCCAAACGTTCTGCAGCATCTTCGGGTCGGCGATCCGTGTGGCAATGCCCTTCAGATCTCCGCTGGCCGAGTGGCACGCCACGCACTTCGTCTCAAAGTAAGTCTTACCTTCGCTCGCGTTGCCCACCAGAATCGATGGCGGCTCCTGGCTGCTTGGCGGACGACCCTGCCCACCCAGCGTCCCAATCACACTGCGAACAAACGCCGCCACGGCCTGGGCATCGGCAGCCGGCATCGGGAAGGCGGGCATACTGCGCAGCCCACCCTGGATCACGGGGATAATCTTCTCGCCCTCTTTATCCGTCAGCGACAAGGTCGACCGCAGCAGGTTTGGCCCGCCCATATCGCCACCGCGCAAGTCCGCGCCATGGCATCCCCGACAGCTCAGCCCATAAAGAGCCTTGCCGCGAGCGACAACTTCCGGGTTCTCTGGTGCGCGTTGCTGCCCCGGCACAAACCCGCCAGCCGGGCGAGGTCCTTGTGGGGGCTGAGCGGATAAAAGTGCGCTGGCGCCGATGATTACGGCAATCGTGCGTGACATCCGAAGCATAGTAGTGTTTTCGTTCAGTGTACCGACCGCCCCGTTATCATCAAAGAAAATGACAAAAAACAACGAGCGGAATCGGTGCTCCTAAGGGTCTGGCGCAAGTATCGCCCCGATGGTTACGTCATGGCCATCATGGGCATGGTGCTACTCGCCTCCATCCTGCCCGCCCGCGGCCCGGCGGCACAAGTCCTCGATCACCTCACCGACATTGTCATCGCGCTGCTATTCTTCCTCTACGGCGGCCGCCTCTCGCGCGAAGCCGTAGTCGCTGGCGTCTCCAACTGGCGCCTGCAACTCTTCGTCCTCTCCTGCACCTTCATCGCGTTCCCCATCTTTGGTTGGTTGCTCGCCACTCTCATGCGCCCCTTCGCCGATCCAACGATTGTCACCGGCCTGCTCTTCCTCTGCCTGCTCCCCTCCACCGTGCAGTCTTCCATCGCCTTCACCGCGATTGCCAAAGGCGATGTCCCATCGGCCGTCTGCGCGGCCTCGCTTTCCAACCTCGTGGGCATCGTCGTCACGCCCGTTCTCGTCGGTTTATTCCTCACCACGGGCGCAAGTGGCGGCTTCTCCCTTGATGCCCTCCGTGCCGTAGCAACGCAACTCTTTCTCCCCTTCGCCCTCGGCCAACTCCTTCGCCCCTGGATCGGTGGCTGGCTGCAAAAGCACAAAGCCTCTCTCGGCTATGTCGATCGCAGTTCCATCCTCATGGTCGTCTATTCCGCCTTCAGCGAAGGCGTCGTCAATGGCATCTGGAGCCGTGTCGACCTGCGCACCCTCGCCGCTATCTTCATCACGTCCTCGCTCCTGCTTGCCATGATGCTCGCCTTCACCCTCTGGTCGAGCCGTCGCATGAGCTTCACCCTTGCCCAGGAATCCGCAATCGTCTTCTGCGGCTCGAAGAAAAGCCTCGCGAGCGGCGTCCCCATGGCCAACATCCTCTTCCCCGGCGCGATTGTCGGCATCGTCGTGCTGCCGCTCATGATCTTCCATCAGATCCAGCTCATGGTCTGCGCCGCCATGGCCACCCGTTACGCAGAAAAGGCGTGAAGCCTCACGACCTCACGCCTTTTGTCCGACACAACTACTGCTTCTGCAGCTTCTTGGCAACCTTGTCCACCTGCTCCCACACACGCAGCAGGTTGCCGCTCCACATCTTGCCGATCTGCTCTTCCGTGTAGCCACGACGCACCAGCTCGAGCGTTACATTAAACGCCTCCGCTGCGCTATCCCAGCCATCGATGCCGCCACCGCCGTCAAAGTCCGACGAGATGCCCACATGGTCAATGCCGATCAGCTTCACGGCATAGTCGATGTGGTCCACCATGTCCTTCACGGTTGCCCGTGTCGGGGCCGGATACTTCGCGTCGATCTCCGCCATGCGCTTCACATACTCGGCGCGCTTGTCGGCCGGCAGCATGTTCAGAAACGCTCCCGCACGCCGCGGCGCCGGAGCATCCCCCGTCGAAGCCACCGCCTTCGTGCCAGGCGCTTCCACCGGGCACACGCGCGGATTCGCCGCCGGCCGCCGGAATGCCGGCCCACCGCCACGTCCACCACCAAGGCCCAGATCCGCGCGCAGCTTCGCCAGCGCTTCGGTCCGCTCCTTCGAGTCCACCTTCAGATACGAGGCAAAGCCCACAATCTGCACCACACCGCCGTTCTTCTTCACCGCCAGCAACTGCTCGTCATCCATGTTGCGGCTATGATTCGCCAGCGCCCGTACGCTCGAGTGCGACGCAATCACCGGGGCCTTTGAGATCTTGATCGACTCCAGATTCGCGCCCTTCGACGGGTGCGAGAGGTCCACCATCATCCCCAGCCGGTTCATCTCGGCGATCACCTGCCGGCCCAGCGGCGACAAGCCATTATTGTGCGAGTAACCATTTGCCTCGCCCGTATTCGAATCGGCCAGCTGGCTGTTGCCGTTATGCGCGAGCGACATGTAGCGCCCACCACGGTCATAGAATTCCTTGACCCGCTTCAGGTCCTCGCCAATCGGGTACGCGTTCTCAACGCCAATCACCATCGCCTTCTTGCCGGCCTTGTGTAGTCTCCGCACATCGTCCGGCGTCAGCGCCAGGCCGACCACATCCGGCGCAATCTTCTCGGTAAACCGGTGAATCGCGTCAAACTTCTCGAGCGCCTGCTCATAGGCGTACGCGTATTCCTCGGCCACCGGCAAGCCCTGGCCCACATAGACGATCAGGAAGGCGACGTCCATATCGCCCTCGGTCATCTTCGGCAGGTTCACCTGCGTCGTAAGCCGCTGCGTGTAGTTACACTCGGGCGTAAAGTTCGCCGGGTCGATATCGTTATGGGTATCGAGCTTCAGCACGCGATCGTGAATCGCGCGTGCCTTTGTCACCAGTGCCGCATCATTGGTCTGCGCTGTAAGCGCGGGCGTCGCAAGCTGTAATGCCAGCCCGGCCGCCAAAAGTTTCTTGTGAAAAACAGTCATGAGTTGATTCGCAAATGAGAGTAGATTATCGGGAGGGTGCAGCAGACAGGGCCATGCCCAACGGTATTCTAACAATCGATGAAAATCGGCCGGTACACGTTACATGCACCGGCCCTCATACTGCTATCACGCGAGGTCAAAGCGGTCGAGGTTCATCACCTTGGCCCATGCTTTCACAAACGCTTCGATAAACAACTGTTCGCCATCCTTCTCGGCATAGACTTCCGCAATGGCGCGCAACTGCGAGTTCGACCCAAAGATCAGATCCACCCGCGTCGCCGTCCAGCGCGTCTCGCCCGACTTGCGATCGCGGCCCATATAGTGGCTGTGATCACTCGCCGGCGCCCACGCCACGCTCTGGTCGAGCAGGTTTACAAAGAAGTCATTCGTCAGCTCACCCGGCCTCTTCGTCAGCACGCCATGCGGCGCCCCGCCATGATTGGCCCCCAGCACACGCAGCCCGCCAATCAACGCCGTCATCTCCGGCGCCGTTAGCGTCAGCAACTGGGCCCGATCCACCAGCAGCTCTTCCACCGCGCGCTTTTCATCACTCGCGACATAATTGCGGAACCCATCCGCCCGCGGCTCGAGCACCGCAAACGATTCGACATCCGTCTGCTCCGCCGTCGCATCCACACGCCCGGCAGAGAAGGGAACACTGATCCCCTTTGCCGCCTGCTCAATAGCCACCGTCCCGCCCAGCACAATCAGGTCCGCCAGCGACACCTGCCTGCCATCCGTCTGCGCCGCGTTGAACTCACGCTGGATCGTCTCAAGCTTGCCCAACACCTTTTCAAGCATCGCCGGCTCATTCACCGCCCAGCTCTTCTGCGGCTCCAGCCGGATCCGTGCGCCATTCGCTCCACCCCGCTTGTCACTCCCGCGGAACGTCGACGCCGCCGCCCACGCCGTCTTCACCAGCTCACTCGTCGTAAGTCCGGCCGCGAGAATCTTCGCCTTCAGTGCCGCGATGTCATGCGCATCCACTGTCTTCGCCGGCGCACCCGGCAACGGATCCTGCCAGATCAACGGCTCGGCCGGCACCAGCGGGCCCAGATACCTTGCCAGCGGACCCATATCGCGATGCGTCAGCTTGAACCACGCCTTCGCAAACGCCTCGGCAAACTCGGCCGGATTCTCCCGGAATCGTCGCGACACTTTCTCATACGCCGGGTCCACGCGCAGTGCGATGTCTGTCGTGAACATGATCACTGCCGGGCCGCCCTTCGGCGCCCACTGGTGCGCCCCCGCCGGGCTCTTCACCAGCTCCCACTCATAATCAAACAGGTTCTCGAAATAGTTGTTGTCCCATTGTGTCGGGTTCGTCGTCCACGCCCCCTCGAGCCCGCTCGTAATCGTATCCGCCCCGTTGCCCGTGCCGTAGCTGTTCTTCCAGCCCAGGCCCTGTTCTTCAATCGGCGCGCCCTCGGGCTCCCTGCCAACATACTTCGCCGGATCAGCCGCCCCATGCGCCTTGCCAAACGTGTGCCCGCCCGCAATCAGCGCCACCGTCTCCTCATCATTCATCGCCATCCGCCCAAACGTCTCGCGAATGTCCCGTGCTGCCGCGAGCGGATCCGGCTTGCCGTTCGGCCCTTCCGGGTTCACATAGATCAGGCCCATCTGCACCGCGCCCAGCGGTTTATCAAGCTCACGGTCGCCCTTGTATCTCTCATCGCCAAGCCACGTGGCCTCCGGGCCCCAATAGATGTCCTCTTCCGGCTCCCAGATATCCACTCGCCCACCCGCAAACCCAAACGTCTTGAGCCCCATCGATTCGATCG
>CAZBTA010000207.1:0-9191 GCA_964494515.1 uncultured Bryobacter sp. | reverse complement strand
TCTCTTCGGGCTTGAACAGGAAGGCGAGCATGTGGCGCTTGCGCTTGCCGAGGCCGTGTTCGGCGGCGACGGTGCCACCGAGCTCGACGGACTTCTTTGCGAAGTCGTCCATGAGCTTTTTGCCTTCGGCGATCAGCGCCTCGCTTGAGGGGAACATGTTGACGTGGACGTGAGCATCGCCGATGTGGCCAAAGATGCCGTACTGCGACGGGAAGCGCGCGGAGAGCTGGTCGCGATAGTAGGCGAGCATCTCGCGATTCTTGTCGATCGGGACGCTGAAGTCGGAGCCGAGCTTGGGGAAGCCCATCTGCCGGACCAACTGGATGACGCGCTCAGGCAGGGCGTGGCGGAACTCGCGGAAACGCTCGCGATCGGCCTCGCTTGAGCCGAACCAACTTTCCTCAGCCATGGCGTGTTGATCGGTGAGGCGATCGACCCAGGCGTCGACAGCCGAATCGTCTTCGACGATCTGCTCGACGATCACGGCGGCTACGGCAGCGGCCGGGAGGTCCTTGTACTTGTCGCGGATGAGGGCGAGCGAGGGCTCGTCCACATACTCGAGCATGCGGAGGCCTTGGACGGGACGCCAGGCTTCGACGGCGTTGATGGCGTCGGCGTCGCTCTTGAAGAAGACGATGCCGTTCAAGAGCTCTTTAGGCTGGGGCAGGAGCTTGAGCTCGGCCTCGATGACGACGCCGAGGGTGCCCTCGGAGCCGGCGATGAGGTCGATCCAATCCATGCCGGGGGTAAGCGGATAGCCGGCGGAATGTTTGGTGGAGCGGGGACGATAAACGGCGGGGACGTCGAAGTCGATCTTGTCGCCACGACGCACGTCGAGGACGCGGCCATCCATGAGGGCAAAGCGCAGGCGCTCGATCCAGCGGCGGGTGGCGCCGTACATGAAGCTGCGCGAGCCGGAGGCGTTGGTGGAGATGGTGCCGCCGATGGCGGCCATGGTCTCGGTGGGATCGGGCGGATAGAACTGGCCGGAGCGACGAGCGGCGGCGTGGAGATCGCGGAGGATGACGCCGGCGCCGACGGTGGCGAAGCCCGAGTGGATCTCCAGCTTGTTGAACTTCTCGAGAGAAACGCACCAGCCGCCCTCGGGCACGCGACCACCGGTGAGGCCAGAGCCGCCACCGGCGATGGTGACCGGAACGGCGTCGCGCTGGGCGTCGGCGAGGATGGCTACGAGCTCGGCTTCGGACTCGGGGACGAGGATCTTGTCGGCGTGGCCCTGGTAGTTGGATGCGTCTTCAAGATAGTTCCACATGGTGAGAGATCAGACCTCCAGAATGACGGGGACGATGAGGGGACGGCGTTGGGTTTCCTTATTGAGGAAGCGCTTCAGGTCGACGCGGATCTTCTCCTGCATGAGGCCCCAGTCGGAGCGCTCTTCGGGCTTGGAGTTTTCAAGCGTCTTGCTGACGACCTGACGGGCGAAGGGCAGCAGTTCGCTCGACTCTTCGAGAGAGACGAAGCCACGGCTGATGATCTCGGGCATGCCCTGGAGGACGCCGGTGGCCTTGTCGATGGCGAGGACGGGGATGACGAAGCCGTCCTGAGCGAGGTGGCGGCGATCGCGAATGATGAGGTCTTCGACGACGTCGCCGAGGGAGCCCGAGTCGATGCAGACGCGGCCGGTATTGATCTTCTCGCCCTTGCGCGCGCCACGGGCATCGATGAGGAGGCTTTCGCCGTTCTCGATGATGAAGGTGGACTCAAGGCCCTGGCCGACGAGGTGTTGGGCCAGCTTGGCGTGGCGCATGAGCTGCAGGTACTCGCCGTGGACGGGCATGAAGTACTTGGGCCGGACGAGGTTGAGGATCAGCGTGAGCTCTTCGCGGAAGCCGTGGCCGGAGACGTGAATGGGCGGAGAGCCGCCACCGTAGATGAGATCGGCGCCGCGGCGGGCGAAGTGATTCATCATGCGGATGATGGGCTTCTCGTTGCCGGGGATGATGCGGCTTGAGAGCACGACGGTGTCGCCGGGCTGGACCGAGAGGCTCTTGTGATTGTCGACCGCGACGCGGGAAAGGCTGGACATGGGCTCGCCCTGCGTGCCCGAGACGATGCAGCAGACGCGGTGGGGGAGAGTGTCCATGATGTCCTGCGGACGCAGCAGGAGGTTATCGGGGATGCGCAGGTGGCCGAGATCGTGGGCGATCTCGGTGGTGGCGAGCAGGCTGCGGCCGAGGAGGGCGACCTTGCGATCGTACTTGGCGGCAACGTCGAGCACCTGCTGGATGCGATGGATGGAGCTCGAGAAGCAGGAAAAGACGAGGCGGCGCGTGGCCGAAGCGAAGATCTGCTCGAGGCGCGGACGGACGGCGCGTTCGGACTCTGAATAGCCGGGGCGCTCGACGTTGGTCGAGTCGCTCATGAGCAGCAGGACGCCCTGCTTGCCGTACTCGGCAAAGGAGTGGAGGTCGAAGTGTTCGTCGTCGATGGGCGTCTGGTCGATTTTGAAATCGGCAGTGTGGAGAATGACGCCGAGGGGCGTGGTGATGGCCAGGGCAACGCAGGAGATGGTGGAGTGGGTGACGCGGATGAAATGGATCTTGAAGGGACCGATCTCGATGCGTTCGCCGGCTTCGACTTCTTTGAGCTCGGTGTCGTCGAGGAGGCGATGTTCTTCGAGGCGACGCTCGACCATGGAGAGCGTGAAGGGCGTGCCGTAGACGGGGATGTTGATCTGGGAGACGAGATAGGGGACGCCGCCGATGTGATCCTCATGGGCATGGGTGAGGATGAGGGCGCGGACCTTTTCGCGATTGTCCTTGAGATAGGAGAAGTCGGGAGTGACGACATCGACACCGAGGAGTTCGGAGTCGGGGAACATCATACCGGCGTCGATGACGATAATGTCGTCGTCGTATCGGATGGCCATGGAGTTCATGCCGAACTCGCCAAGACCGCCGAGGGGGATTACCTGAAGTTGGCCACTGGGCATGTAATTGCTTTTACCTAAGGATAAACTGTCGGGAGGTATGAAATATCTCGTCGCAGTTTTGTTCGCGCCGCTGCTGCTATTGGCGCAGCCTAAAGGCTATCAGGCTTTGTTCAATGGCAAGGATCTGGCGGGATGGGAGATCCGCGGGGACGGCAAGTGGAATGTGATCGACGGGGGCGTGCTGGTTGGCCAGCGCGACTTTGACTCGAAGGCGCTGGCGCCGGGCAAGAAGTTTACGACCGAGCGCGAGTATGGGATGTGGCTGAACCACCAGGCGTGGCTGTATACGACGGCGGAGTTTGAGCAGTATGAGTTGCATGTCGAGTTCTGGACGAAGGAGCATGGCAACTCGGGGATCTCGCTGCATGACAAGACGCGGGCGGCGGCGGCGATTGCCTGGCCACCGGACTTCACGAAGACGCCGGCGAAGGCGGCCTATGAGGTGCAGATCAACAACGGGTATCCGGACCCGCATCCGACGGGATCGATCTATGGGTTTGTGGACGCGCCGAAGGAGGCGCTGAAGGCGAACCAGTGGAATGCGCTCGACATCACGGTGAAGAAGGACGTGATTGTGGTGAAGCTGAACGGGAAGGAAGTGGCGCGGACGGCGCCGGACCCGAAGCGCTCGACGTCGGGGCCGATCGGGCTGCAGTTGCATGACCAGTTCAGCGTGATCCACTTCAAGAACATCTGGATCAAAAAAATCTCTTGACTCTCCCCTTAGGGGAGGCCTTGTGATCGAAATATGTTCGCAATTGGTGAATTCGCAAGACTGTCGCGAGTGACCGTGAAGGCGCTGCGTTACTGGGACGAGGCGGGGCTGCTGAAGCCGGCGCGCGTGGACAGGACGACGGGGTATCGCTATTACACGGCCGAGCAACTGTCACGGCTGAACCGCATTCTCGTGCTCAAGGAACTGGGCTTTACGCTCGAGCAGATCGGGAAGATGGTGGAGGCCGGCATCAGCGGCGCGGAACTCAAAGGCATGTTGCGCATGCGCCAAATGGAACAGCAATTGAAGATCCAGGAGGAAGCGAGCCGACTGGCCGCGATACAGCAAATGATTGAAGAGATCCAGAACGAAGGCATGCCACTTGATGTGGTGGTGAAGGAATCGACGCCGAAGTACGTGGTGAGCACGCGGGGGAATCTGAAGTCGTACCCCGAGATCTCGCGCTTGTACCCGGTGGTGTATTCGCAACTGGGAGCGAAGGCGTTTGGCGGGGTGCCGATTGCGATCTGGCATTCGCCGGACATGAACGATGAGATTGACGCCGAGGCGGGCGTGTTGTTTGATGAGCCGCTGGCGGTGACGGGCGCATTGCAGTGTTACCGGATGGAGCCGGTGGAGGTGGCAAGCTACATTCACCAGGGGAGCTTTATCCAGTTCAAGGGGATCTATGACCGGCTGATGCGGTGGCTTGAGGCGTCACAGTGGGAGCCGGCGGGGCCATGCCGGGAGATCTATCTGAAGATCGGCAACCCGGTGCGCCAGGACGATGAGAGCTATGTGACCGAGATCCAGGTGCCGGTACGGAAGGCCGCATGAAGAAGAAGACGGCGTGGGAAAAACTGAAGTGTGGCAAGCAGCCACACGTGGTGACCGATTACAAGGATGGGGCGATGCTGGTGTCGAGCCCGGAGGAAGTGGAGAGTTTTATCGAGAAGATTCCACGGGGGCACGTGGTGACGCTGACGAAGCTGCGGGAGCAGCTGGCGCAGGCGCATGGGGCGGATTGGACCTGCCCGATGTCGACGGCCATCTTTGTGAACGTGGTGGCGCGCGCGCATGTCGAGCGGGAGGAGGAGACGGGCAAGCCGGGGGCGCCGTGGTGGCGCGTGTTGCGCGCCGATGGGACGCTGAATCCGAAGTATCCGGGTGGAGCGGCCGAGCAGGCGAGGAGGCTACGGGAGGAAGGGTTGGAGGGGTTCAAATGAACCCCTCCTTTTGGGATGGCAAGAGGCTAGAAATCGAGCCTTAAGCCAAGCTGGACATTGCGGGGGCCGACGTTGGTGGTGCCGGAGACACGACCGAAGTCGCCCGACGAAATGTCGGTGTTGGCGCGGCCGAATTGAGGAGTGTTGGTGAAGTTGAACATTTCGCCGCGCAGCTGGAGCTTGTAGCGCTCGAGGAAGCGGAAGTTCTTGAGGATGGCGAGATCGGCGTGGTTGGTGGGGCCAAAGCGGATGTTCGGGGCCCAGCGCGTCATGTTACCCATCTCGTAGGTGCCGGGGCGGGTGAACGCCGCGCGGTTGAACCACTGGTCGGGCGTGGGGCTCGCCACTGAGGCGGTCTTGAGATCGGCAACGTTGGGACGCTGGATCTGGAAGCCGTAGTTGGCGAGCGTGTTCGGCGAGGTGAAGCCGAGGGGCAGACCGGAGCCGAAGCGGATGATGGAGCTGACCTGCCAGCCGCCGATGATGGCGTTGGCAACAGGGTGCATCTGGGAGCCGTACTTGCGGCCCTTGCCGACGGGGAGCTCGTAGACGAGAGCGTTGACGAAGCTCTGGGGGAGATCGTGAGCGGAGATGGAGCGATCGACGCGCTGATTGTAGTAATCGCGCATGGTGTCGCCGACTTCCCAGCCCTGCCACTCGCTGGCGTTATCGATGGCCTTGGACCACTGGTAGGTGGTGAGGAGGTTGAGGCTGCCGGAGATCTGCCAGTTGTAGCGGACGACGAGAGCGTTGAACGAAGAGCTGGCGCCCGGGGTGTCGCCGGTGAGGTTGACCGCGGTGAACTGCGGATAGGGGCGGAGGAGGCGATTGGCGGGGATAGTGCGCCCGGCGAGAATGCCGCTGGGGAAAACACCGAAGAAGGGATTGTCGACGGGGGCATCGAGGGCGGCGCCACGGGACAGGAAGCTCGGGTTGAGCTGGTTGGCCTGCTGGCCGGTGCCGTAGAGGAGCTTGCGGCCCTGTGAGCCGGTGAAGCCGAACTCGAAGACCATGCCGCGCTTGATCTCGTACTGGAAGTCGACCGAGAAGTTCTGGACATACCCGAGGGGGTGGAAGCGGGGGAAGAAGTTGACCGAGTCACCCGTCTGCGTCAGGAGGCCCTGGGTGGAGCCGATGGGCTGATTGAGGCCTTGCGGGAAGGGATTGCGCAGGAGGCCCTGGGGATTGGGATTGATGCCATCGCCGCCGAGGGTGGAAACCCAGGTGGTGGTGGTGGAGAAGCCCTGATTGGTGCCGCCGCCCGATTGGGGATAGAAGATGCCGTAGCCGCCACGGAAGACAAGCTTGTCGGTGATCTTGTAGGCGAGACCGATGCGGGGGGCGAAGTTGCCCCAGGCAGTGTCCCAGGCAGAGCGATTGGAATCGGAGGCGAACACGAGGCCGCCCTTGAGGGGCAGACCGGTGCGCGCGGCGAGGGGGCTGGTGACGTTGGGATCGAAGTTGTTGAAGCGGTTGAAGCGCTCGGTGCGGCCGAGCTGGACTTCCCAACGCAGGCCGAGGTTGAGCGTGAGGCGACGATTGACGCGCCAGGTGTCCTGCAGGTAAACGCCGTGATAGAGCGAGGAGATGGCCGTGGCGGCGTTGATGGGGGCCGAGCCGCTGGCGCCGACGCCGAGCAGGAGGCTGGCGATGGCGTCGCCCGAGGTGGTGGCGGCGACGGCGGCCGTGGGGCCGGAGGTGAGACCGCGGGTGAAGTTGAAGGTGGGGGTGTTGAAGTCGGTGTTGTTGAGGCGGGCGAGTTCGCCGAGCCAGCCGAACTTGAGCGAATGGGAGCCGAGCTCGCGAGTGGCGTTGACCTGGAGGTTATGCGTCTCGCGGGGGGCGTTGAGCCAGCGGGGATTGCCGATGGTGGCGTAGCCCTGCATGGTGAAGGCCGGGAGCGTCTGGGCCTGGAACTGGCCGACGAGGGAGGAGGGCAGGCCGAGGGAGGTGGCGTTCATGCCCTGGGAGGGAGAGATCTGATTCTCGCGCCAGCGGCCGGAGCCGAACAGAACGTTGAGCACCCAGCGCGGCGTGGGCGTGATGGTGGTGCCGAGGACGATGTGGTGGCGGGGGTTGACGTCGGAGAAGTTGGTATCGGCGCCGTTGCCGAAGAACTTGGGGGCGACGTTTTCCTGCCAGGCCTTGGTGAGGCGACCGAAGAAGGTGACGCGCTCGGAGCGGGCCCAGTCGATGCGGAGGTCCATGCGGTCGTTGGTGGTGCGGGTCTTGTCGGCTAGGGCGAAGTTGCGCGCGTTGGTGAGAGGATCACCAGCAGTGTTGGCGCCGGGGTATAGCGAGACGACCTTGGCGCCGACGGGATCGATGAGCGAGGCGGGGATGACGTTGTTGGGGAAGGCGTCGCGGATGAAGCCAGCGCCGGCGGGATTGGCGCGGGTGGTGAAGGGATTGTAGATGACGGCGAGGGAGCCGTCGTTGTTGCGCGTCTGCGAGAAGTCGCCATTGCGCTGGAGATTGGTGGCGATGTTCGAGATGTTGGTGGAGGGGTTGAGCTCGCGACGGCCTTCGTAGGCGCCAAAGAAGAAGAGGCGCTTGGACTTCCAGATGGGGCCGCCGAGGGTGGCGCCGAACTGGTTGCGCTGGAAGACGGGACGGAGCAGGCCGGCGCGGTTGTTGGCCCAGGAGTTGGCGTCGAGCTTGTTATTGCGGAGGAACTCGAACAGGGAGCCGCGGAAGTTGTTGGAGCCGCCCTTGGTGATCATGTTGACGGCGCCGCCATCGGACTTGCCGAACTGGGCGTCGAACTGGTTGCGCTGGATGTTGACTTCGGCGACGGAGTCGACCGAGGGGGAGGCGATGAGGCCGCCCCAATCGACGGCAGCAGCGGGGACGCCATCGATGAGGGTGAGGCCGGCCTGGCCGCGACCGCCGTTCATCGAGAAGCGATTGTGATTCTGATCCTGTGTGGCCTGGGAGATGCCAGTGCGGACGGCGATGACGCCGGCGTTGATGTGGACGAGCTGGAAGGGATTGCGGGCGTTGGTGGGCAGATCGAGGACGGCCTTCTGATCGAGCGTGACGGCACGATTGGCGCTTTGGGTGTCGAGCAGCGTGACACCGGCGGAGACTTCGATGGCCTGGGAGACGTCGCCGACCTGGAGGGAGACGTTGAGCTCGACGGTCTGATTGACGCGGAGGACGACGTTGGTGGAGACGGCTTTTTTGAAGCCCGGGGTTTCGGCCGAGACTTCATAGCTGGCCGGGAGGAGCTGGGAGAAGATGTACAGGCCCTCGGCATTGGTGGTGACCTGACGGGTGTCGCCGGTGGCTTCGTTTTTGGCGGTGACTTTGGCGCCAACGACGGCGGCACCGTTGGCGTCGGTGACAGTGCCGGTGATAGTGCCGGTGAAGGTCTGTGCGACGAGGGCACAGACTGAAATCAGAAATAAAACTGCTACGCGGAAGTGAATAGTCAAACCTCGGACTCCTTTGAGGTGGGACTTTATAACACTCGATGAACCGATGCAACCTGTTTTCGGCTGCTAGCATCGCTATGTAAGCGTATGAAGTTGACGATTGTGCTGATGACGGCCCTTGCGGGCATGGCGGCGGAGACGCACCGACTGGATCTGAAGGGCGCGCTGCGGCGGGCGATGGATCAATCGCCGGAGGTGTTGCTGAGCCGCTATGACGAGGCGAACGCGAAGCAGAACGTGAATGTGGCGCGGGATCCGTTCTCGCCGAAGCTGGTGATGGGCAGTGGCCTTGCGTATACGTATGGGTTCCCGATGAGCATTGAAGGGAGCGCGCCGTCGCTGTTTCAGGTGAAGGCGTCGCAGAGCATCTTTAACCGGCCGCAAAGCTATCTGCTGGCGAAGGCGAAAGTGGAAGCGCGGGGGATCACGCAGGTGACGCAGCAGCGGCGGGATGAGGCGCTCGAGAAGACGGCGAAGCTGTACCTTGATGCGGACCGCGCGGCGCGGAGCCTGAAGGTGGTGAAGGGGCAGATCGGGAATCTTGAGGAAGTGCTGGGGGTGGTGCGGGCGCGCGTGGAAGAGGGCAAGGCGTTGCCGATCGAGGTGCAGCGGGCGGACGTGAATCTGAAGAAGGCGCGGCAGCGGCTGAAGCTGCTCGAGACGGAGCTGAAGCAGACGGAGCATCAGCTGGCGTTTGTGCTGGGGTATGAAGCCGAGGACCGCGTGGCCGTGGAGGCGGAGGGGAAGTTTGACATCCCGGTGAGCGAGGACGAATCGGTGGCGGTGAAGGAAGCGCTCGAGAACAGCAGGGAGCTCAAGAAGCTGCAGAGCGATATGCAGGCCAAGACGCTGGAAGTGCA
>CAZBTA010000206.1:0-9229 GCA_964494515.1 uncultured Bryobacter sp. | reverse complement strand
GAAGACGTCAAAGTTCACGGCCGAGGCGTTGTATGCGTCCCTGACGAGAAGCGCACCGTTCTGCCATTTGGGCAGAGGCTTGCCCGTGAAATCGTGCTGGAACCGGATCTGATTGGTTTCGGTAAGTGTGGTGCCGGCAAACAGTTGCCCGGCACCAATGACAAGAAGCAATGGCGTGGCGGCCATCCAGGGTTTGTACATGATTGCTCCTCAAGAAGAGCCACGGTGGGACGGATTACCGGAGATGCGCTTCATCAGCATGACGACGCGCAATGCCGTAACGTGCAGTAGCCGTTAGATTCGGCTACTGAATCATGCGTTTGACTTTTTCGAGCGCCTGTTTGGCTACCGAGTAGTCGGGCTCGATGTCGATGGCTTGCTGGAAGCAATCGCGAGCACGGGTGTACTGCTCTTTTTGGACGTAGGCACGGCCAAGGTTGTACCAGGGGTAATGGTAGCTGTCGTAGCGGACACTGCGGGTGGCTTTTTCGAGATACGGAATCGCATCATCGATCTGGCCTTTTTCGATCAGGTAGGCGCCAATGTCGTTGTACGGATTCCCAAAACTCGGGTCGATCTCTATGGCGTGCTTGCACTCGAGAATGGCATCGTCGAGACGTCCCTGAAATCGATAGGCCCAGCCGAGGAAGGTGTAGGCTTCCGCGGTGGGGTGAAGGTGGATCGATTTCTTGTAAAGGTCCATCGCAACATCCAGTTCTCCCTGCATCTGCATTTGGTATGCATCCTCAAAGAGGCGGATGGCGAGTTCGACCCTTGGGTCGGTCATGCACCCATTACTATCGAAAACAGCGGGGCAAGGCAATGGGAAAAGCAACCTTTAAACAGAAATAAATCTTGTTGAGTACTCTAGAATGGTTATTGACATGAACGCGAAAGTTCGTAAGGCAGTTTTCCCTGCCGCCGGACTGGGGACCCGGTTCCTGCCTGCAACGAAGGCGAGCCCCAAAGAAATGCTGCCCCTGGTAGACAAGCCAATCATCCAGTACGGGGTGGAAGAGGCGCTGCACTCCGGCATCCAAAACATGATCATTGTGACGGGCCGTGGCAAATCGGCCATTGAAGATCACTTTGATGTGAGCTTTGAGCTCGAGCATACGCTGGAGTCGAAGGGCAAGAAGGAAATGCTGGCGGCGGTACGGTCGATCTCGGACATGATCGATGTGTCGTATGTGCGGCAGAAGGAAGCGCTCGGGCTGGGGCATGCGGTGTTGCGCGCCAAGGAACTGGTGGGCAATGAGCCGTTTGCGGTGGTGCTGGCCGATGACGTGATCGACAGCGAAGTGCCCTGCCTGCGGCAACTGCTCGATGTGTATGAATTCTACGGCGCGAGCGTGCTGGCGCTGATGGAAGTGCCGAAGGACCAGATCTCAAACTATGGCGTGGTGGACGCCGAGCCGGTGCCGCATAACGGCACGAAGGATCGGCTGTTCCGCATTCGCAATCTGGTGGAGAAGCCGAAGGCGGAAGACGCGCCGTCAAACCTGGCGATTATCGGGCGCTACATTCTGACGCCGGAGATCTTTACGTCGATTGAAGAGACAGGCCCTGGAGCGATCGGGGAGATCCAGCTGACGGATGGCTTGCGCCATCTGCTGCGGTCGCGGCCGATTTATGGATTCCGGTTTGATGGCCAGCGTTATGACGCGGGCGACAAGCTGGGCTTCCTGAAGGCGACGGTGGAGTTTGCGCTCAAGCGGGAAGACCTGGGCGGCAAGTTCCGTGACTACCTGAAGGGGTTAAGCCTGTAGGGGCCTGACCTTGACCTCGTGGCCGTCGACAGAGATGTGCTTGTCGCCGGCGAGATAATCCACCCCAACCATCGCAAAGCCGACGTACTCATTGAGAGCGGGCGAGAACGAGGCGCTGAGCAGAGAGCCGGCGCGCGTGCCGCCGCCGCAGAGTTCGGCTTCGGGTTGGGGTGTTTGTTTTGCGGGGAAAGAAACCGCGACAAGGCCCTTGTGCACCGCGCCACGAGCGCGCACGCGCTCGACGATCTCCTGGCCGAGATAGCAACCCTTGGAGAAGTGGACGCCGTGGAGGAGGCGAGTTTCCTGAATGAGATGTTTCTCGAGGATCTCGACGCCGAAGCGGGGTTTACCGTTCTCGCGACGGACGACTTCCCAGGCGGCTTCATCGGCAGTGGGGATGGCGGCAAGTTTGGCGAGCCAGGCGTCTTTGAGAGCCACGGGCAGAATGAGACGGAGACCATCGAAGCCGGTCTCGCTCAAGCGGGCGATATAGCCGCCCTCGAAAGCAAGGATGCCAAGGGGTGAAGCGGGAAGCGGCAGGCCGAGCGTGGAGGCGACGGCGAGGGCTGTGGGGCCTTCAATGGCGATCGCGAAGTGGGAGGCGGCGAGGTCTTCGAGGGTGACATCGTCGGCAATGATGAACTTGTCGAGGTGGGCGAAGAGGGCGGCGTGGGTGGAGGCTTCGGTATCGAGCAGGAAGTCGGCACCGCACTTGAGGATGTAGGCGTCGGACTGGATGCGGCCCTGGGCGTTCAAGAAGAAAGCGTAAAGGCCTTCGCCATCGGCAAGGTTGTTGATGTGGTTGGAGCACATGGCGTGGAGCAGACGGGCGTTATCCTCGCCATGGACGAGGATGCGACCGCGGGAGCTGACGTCACGCCAGGCAACAGCAGTGCGGAGAGCGTCGTAGCCCGTCATCTTCAGGCGGCCCTCATGGAGCGCAGGTAGGCGGCGACGAAGATGATGATGGCGACGCCAACGAGGGCGGAGCGCTGCCAGCGGACGCGCTTCTCGACCGGGGCGTTGGGGTTGGTCATCAGAAAGAGCATGGCGAAGACGTGCAGGGCAAGCAGCGTCTTGATGCCGAACCACATGTGCCAGCCCTTGGGCACGGAGCCCATCAGGCTCATCATGGTGGCGAGGCCGGAGCCGAGGATGGTGACGATGCCGCCGAGAACGGCGCCACGCGCGAGCGGGGCTACCGCAGGCTGGCCCAGCAGAGAGCCGCCCACAGCGCCACCAACGAGCACGACAATCGGAAAAATGTGCGCCCAGCGCAGCACGATGTCCACAGAACTATCCATAATCACAGTGTATGATTCACTCCGTTGTCCCGGTGGGGCTTTTGTTTCAGCAGAATTGTGCGGTGCTGGCCGATGAAGAGACGCGGGAGGCGTTTGTGATTGACCCCGGGGATGAACCGGCGGTGATTCTCGACGAGGTGGAGCGGCTGGGAGTGAAGGTGAAAGCGATCCTGATCACGCACGCGCACCTCGACCATGTGGGCGCGCTGGCGGAGGTGAAGGAGGCGCTGGGGGTGGAGGCGTACATGCATCCGGGCGAGGCGGACCTGTACCAGATGGTGCCGAAGCAGGCGGCGATGTTTGGATTGCCGGCGCCGCGGCTGACGACGATCGAGCATGAGCTGGCCGAGGGGATGGTGCTGGAGCTGGGCAAATACCGATTGCATGCGCTCGAGACGCCGGGACACTCGCCGGCGAGCGTGAGCTTTTATATTCCGCTGGCGCAGCGGGTGATCGCGGGGGATACGCTGTTTCGCGGGTCGGTGGGGCGGACGGATTTGCCGGGTGGGAATCACGAGCGGTTGATCAAGAGCATCCGGACGAAGCTGTTGACGCTGCCGCCGGAGACGGAAGTGTATCCGGGGCATGGGCCGGAGACGACGATTGCGCAGGAGGCACGGCACAATCCGTTCCTGAAGTAGAATCAAGAATTCCCTTGAAGATGCGCCTAACTGCTCTGTTGCTGATGGCGTGGGCCTGCTTTGCGCAAAGCAAACCTGAAGCCGAAGCCCCGAAAGAGCAGCCCCCCGTCACTGAACCTCAAAATACGCCCGCGCCAAGCCGCACGCAACTGAACCTGCTGGGGCAGACGGATGCCGCGAGCGGCGAATCGCGCCGCAATGAGAACGTACAGTTCAACCTGATCGACAACAACGCGCTTAAGGAGCTGAACCAGCGGATGGGCGTGACGGCGACGTTTGTGGTGTTTGAGCCGAACCGCAACTACTTTGGGGCCGAATATGGCACGGCGCCCTCGACGCCGCATCCGCTGGTGGCGGCGCTCAAGCAGGCCTGGCACGGGAACGTTTACTACACGCACCAGAACTCGATTCTGACGGCGCGGAGTTTCTTTCAAGTGGGTGGAGTGAAGCCCTCGCGGGAGAACGACTATGGGTTTGCCGTGGGTGGGCCGGTGGCGAAGAGAACTTCGCTCGCCATTGAGGGCAACCAGAAGAAGGTGCGCGGGCAGGTGAACGGCAATGTGCTGGTGCCGCTGGTGAGCGAGCGGACGCCGCTGGCGACAGACCCCGCCGTGCGCGCTTATGTGCAGCAGATTCTGAACCTGTATCCGAACGAGCGGCCGAACCGGCCAGACATCGACCCGCGGATGCTGAACACGAACTCGCCGCAGACGATCGATAACTCGACACTGAGCGGGCGGCTGGATCACAAGCTGACGACGAATGACACGCTGGTGGCGCGGCATCAGTTTGTGTCGCAAGAGGTGAGGGCGTTTCAGCTGGTGCGCGGGCAGAATCCGGATACAAGCACGCGGTCACACACGGCAAACCTGACGTGGAACCGGGCGTGGTCGCCGCGCACGGTGACGGCGCTGTCAGTGGGGTTTGACCGGGTGCACATCCTGATCGTGCCGGAGAAGAACAACCTCGGGCCGCAGATCTTTATCTCGGGGGTGCTGACGTCGATCAACCCGCAGAACGCGCTGCCGATTGACCGGGTGGAGAACAAGTTTCGCTATGCCGGAGACTGGCGGATGACGGCGGGGCGGATGCAGTGGCATGGGGGATTCTCGGTGGTGCGGCGGCAGTTGAATGGCTATGAGGGCGACTCGCAGTTGGGAGCGCTGCAGTTCTCAAACAACCTGGGCAATGATGCGCTGACGAACCTGCGGCTGGGGATTCCGATTTTCTATTACGGGTCGGTGGCGATCACGCCGCTGAACCGGAGCTTTGCGAACTGGGACAACTTTGCTTACTTTGGCGGGCAGTGGCAGGCCTCGCAGCGGCTGAGCGTCAGCTTTGGGGTGAACTACCGGCCGAACTCGCGACCGACGGAGAAGTACAACCGCAATGAGCTGCCGTATCGATCGGACCGCAACAACGTGGGCCCGACGCTGGGCCTGGCGTATCGGGTGGGGCGCGGCCTGATCCGGGCGAGCTATGGGATGCATTATGGCGAGGTGTTTCCGGTGACGTATCAATCGGTGCGCTTCAACGCGCCGCAGAACATCAAGGTGGTGATTCCGGATCCGGATCTGCTGAACCCGTTGAGCAAGCTGCCATCGGATCTGTCGAAGACGGGGCGGACCGTGCTGTATGGGTTTGCGTCGGATCTGGCGACGCCGTACTCGCACCAGTACAACTTCAAGTGGGAGACGGCGCTGACCAGGCAGGTGAAGTTTGAGGCAGGCTACATTGGCTCGCGGGCCTCGAAGCTATTGCAGAAATGGTATCTGAACCGGGCGCGGCAGATCCCCGGGATTGTGGCGAGTTCGGGCAATGTGGATGAGCGGCGGGCACTGCCGCAGTATGCGGATATCCGCTTCACCACGTCGTCGAGCCGGGGCTACTATGACGCGTTCAAGACGGCTGTAACAGTGCAGCGCTGGCGCGGAGTGACGTTTGAAGGAGCGTACACGTTCTCGAAGGCGATGGACCTGGGAGCGAGCTACACGAACACAGCCTATGACAACGATGCGTTTAACAACCGCTCGCAGAGCGAGGGCGAGTCGCACAAGGACCTGAAGGGACGCAGTGATTTTGACCAGCCGCACGCGGTGCTGATGCGGGGCAGCTATGCGTTGCCGCTGAAGTGGAAGAAGCTGGGGGCGTGGAGCCTGAATGGCGTGTATCTGGGCAAGACGGGGACGCCGTTCAATCTGAAGACGGGATCGGATGCGCCGGGATTTGGCAATGTGGATGGAGTGTCGGGAGACCGGCCGAATCTGATCGACCCGACGATTCTGGGCCGGACGATCGGGCACCCGGATACGTCGCGACGGATGCTGCCGAAGAGCGCGTTTGCGTTTATTTCACCGGGACAGGCGGCGGGCAACCTGGGGCGGAACGTGTTTCGCCGGGGGCACATCCGGAACCTGAATGCGAGTCTGGCGGGGGATTGGGCACTGCCGCGGGATTTGAAGTTGGGGTTCCGCGCGGATGCCATCAACCTGTCGAATACGCCACAATTTGCCGAGCCGGGAACGGCGCTGACGGACCCGAATTTTGGGGCGATTACGAATACGTTGAATGACGGGCGCGCATTTCGGTTTCAGTTGAAGCTGAGTTTCTAATAAAATCTTCAGCACTATGAAGAATCTGATTCTTTCACTCGCGGCCTTGCCGCTACTGGCGCAACAACCCGCGGCGCAGAAGACCACGCCGCCACCAATGTCGTTTTTTGTGACGAGCGTGGGGCTGGGCGACGGGGCCAATCTGGGCGGGCTCGCCGGGGCGGACGCGCATTGCCAGAAGCTGGCGGAAGCTGCAGGTTCGACGAACAAGACGTGGAAGGCGTATCTGAGCACGCAGGCGGCCGATGGCAAGCCGGCGGTGAATGCGCGGGATCGTATTGGCACGGGCCCGTGGCATAACGCGAAGGGGACCATGATTGCACGGGACCTGGCGCATCTGCATGGCGACACGCTCGAGCTGGCGCAGTTGGGCAACCTGATCACGAAGAACAACGCGCTGAATGAGAAGGGCGAGCAGGTGAACGGCGTTGGCGCGACACCGAACACCCATGATGTGCTGACGGGGTCGATGCCGGATGGGCGCGCGTATACGGATAGCGCGGATCATACCTGCAAGAACTGGACGTCGAACAGCGAGGGTATTGCGCAGGTGGGACATCATGACCGCAATGGTGGTGGCATCTCGTGGAACTCGGTGCATCCGTCGCGTGGGTGTAGCCAGGCGAATCTCGTTGCGACGGGCGGCGCCGGGTTATTCTACTGTTTTGCGTCAGGTAAGTAATGAATCAATCGAACGATCTTGAGTGGCTGAAGCTGTCGGGGTATGCCGAGGGCATTTCGTTTCTGGTGTTGCTGTTGATAGCGATGCCACTCAAGTATTGGTTCGGGATGCCGATGGCGGTGCGGATGGTGGGGTCGGTGCATGGGGCGTTGTTTATTGTGTATGCGGTGATGGTGTTGAGTTGTGCGCGGGCGCACAAGTGGCCGGGGAGCCTGGTGGGATTGGGGTTGCTGGCGGCGTTCTTGCCGCTGGGGCCGTTCTGGTTTGATCGGCGGTTGCGGCAGGGATAGGCCTCTTGAGATTGGCGTGGTCTCAGCACATGTTCTCCTGGTGAGGCGCTCAACCCCGGATCACCAGAGCGTATAGAGTAAGGTTCCAAAGCGAGTGCATGCTTGATGCCGTGACACCAACACTTGCATCAGCTAATGTGAAATTGGAAGGGCCTACATCGTATGAATATCGAAATCAAAAGACCTGAAGTGGAGGCGTTGCTATTGAAGAGCCTTCGGGCAAGCGGTCTTTCAAGCCCCGAGGATTTGATTTTCGAGGCACTTCGCGAGTTCGATACAAAGGCGAAGCGCCAACCCGATGCAGGAAAGTTTGCGAACCTTGCCGAACTGCTATTGAACTCGCCCTTCGCGGGCGCGGGCCTCGAATTGGAACGAGCTGGAGATAATCCGCGCCGTGTTGAAATCGAATGAGCGGATACCTGATCGATACCAACGTTCTCTCTGAATTCAACAAAGTCGGGGGCAAGCCGGACACGGGGGTGCAGCAATGGCTTGAGGCGACGCCGCGAAACCGACAATTTGTGAGCGTGATCACCTTAGCGGAAATTCGTAAGGGGATCGGGTTACTTGCCGAAGGCAAGCGCCGGGAGAATCTTCAGCAATGGCTGACTTCTGAACTCGAAGATTGGTTTTCAGAACGTATTCTGCCGATTGATCGTTCCGTCGCCGACCGTTGGGCTTTATTGCTGATTGATTGCTACGCCAAGGGCAGGCCCCTTCCGAGTATTGATTCGCTTTTGGCCGCCACGGCGCTTACGCATGATCTTGTGATGGTGACTCGCAACGTAAAGGACTTTGAAGGCACTGGTGTCAGAACTCTCGATCCCTGGAAAGCGGCTTGAACAGCCAGTAAGCGTGTTTATGCCGCAGCATCGATTCAAGAAACGCAGGCAGGCCGCAGTGCGGGTGGTGGGAGCGGCGCATGGGGCGCTGTTTATTGTGTATGCGGTGATGGTGGGCTGACGGACTGTTTTCTTGCGGCCTGTTGTGTCATCCCGACGCCTCACCGACGGGGCAGACGGGACTTCTGGTACCAAATCGCTGATTCAAAAATTTGCGAGCTATCGAGTACATCTATGACAGGGAAAACATCGCTGTCGCAGGAGGACTCATGCAAATTCTCAACCTATCTCTGGCGATTATCGCCGCGACCGCAATGCTCGAGGCGGCGCCCATTACCTACAACGTCAACGTTTCGATTCCATCCGGCTTTGCCACACCCATTACCCTCACTGGAAGCATCACGACCAATGGGACGCTGGGGCAGATCCAAACCAGCGACATCACGAGCTTCAGCCTGATTCAGACATACAACTCGAATCCGATCAGCTTTGCGTCGAGCGTGACGCCGCCCAGCGATCCGATCGTGCTGGGTTACTTTGACCCGAATGTCACCAGCCCGGGGGCGCTGGGGGTGGTGGCGACGGCAACCACGCTGACGCTATATCGCAACAGCATCTTTCAGATTGGGGGAAGCCCGGATGTCGCCATCGGGTTACGTATCATCGCTGGTGCACCCGCATTTAATCCGAACAGCCAGGGGGAAGGCCGAGCGAATTTCGGCAGTGCCGGCGTGTTCTCGTTTCTTGTCAGTGTCCCGCTTGAACTGGGCACAGCTCCCGCAAGCACCGGGGGCGAAGTGCCTGAACCGTCGACTCTCTGCATGATGGGCGCGGGCCTGGGCGCCGCATGGGTGGCGCGCAAGAGGCGGGGCGCGGGGCGCTAAACAACCGCGACAGAGACGCGAAACTTGAGGAGTACCGGCAACGGTACTCTTCGCTGCTGTGGTTGGAGGGCGATTGGGGAATCGCGATATCTTGGTTAATCTGGCGACCAAGGTATGAACGACGAACCGGATTTGACCGAGCTACTCGACAACTGGGTTAAGGGAGACCGGACCGCCCTGGAACGGTTGGCGCCGCTGGTTTACC
>CAZBTA010000205.1:0-9298 GCA_964494515.1 uncultured Bryobacter sp. | reverse complement strand
CGTCTGGGCGCCGGCCTGGACGTTGGCGCTGGAGCGGACGATGACACCGGTCATTGGTAGGGCGTCGAGGATGCCGCAGAGCGTGTTGCCAACGCCCTGGGCGATGAGCTCGCGGTTGTAATCGGTCTTGATGTCGCGGCGATTGGTGGCGGCGGCCATCTTGTCGACGGCGGTGGCGCTGAGGAGCGTCTCGGCGCTGGCGATGAAGGCGAGAGCGGCGGCTTCGCCCCAGAACTTCCATTGCATGGCCTCGTGGAAGGTGGCCATGGTGGGCAGCTCGAAGCTCTTGAAGAGATTGTCGGGGACGACGACGTGCTTGATCTCGAGCTGGTAGAAGTAGCTGGTGATGGCGGCGGCCAGCAGGCCCATGAGAGGGCCGGGAACGTAGCGGAGGGATTCGGGGCGGTAGTGATTCCAGAGGATGATGGTGCCGATGGTGAGCAGGCCGATGAGGGCGGCGACTTCGTGGGGGCTGCCATCGACGGGGAAGATGCCGTTGAAGATGGCCGACGGGATGGAGAGAAGATTTTTGAGGCCGGAGCCCTTGGGCGTATCGTCGACGACGACGTGAAACTGGCCGACCACGATGAGGACGCCGATGCCAGCGAGCATGCCATAGACGACGGCGGGTGAGATGGCGCGGAACCACTGGCCGGCGCGCAGAAAGCCGAGGCCGATCTGGAGGATGCCGGCGAGCATGATGATGAGGCCGAGGGCGGCCATGCCGTGTTCCTGATGGAGTTGGAAGACGACCACAACAAGGCCAGCGGCGGGGCCGCTGACCTGAAGGGGAGAACCGGAGATGAAGCCGACGACAAGGCCGCCGATGATGCCGGTGATGAGGCCGGTTTCGGGCGGCATGCCGGAGGCGACCGCGACGCCGAGGCACAGGGGCAGGGCGACAAGGAAGACGACAAAGCTGGCGATGAAGTCTTTGGTGATGGTGGATCTCAAGGAGTCCGCCTCCGGCGCTTGGGAGTAGCGTCTGGCATGTGATCTTCTGACATGGGGACGAACTCGCCCTCGTCGCCGTCGTAGCCGAGGACCTGGCCGGTGGTGATGTCGAAGACCCAGCCGTAGAGGTGCATCTCGTCGTGAGCGAGGGCAGCGGCGACGCTGGGGTGGGTGCGCAAGTGGTCGAGCTGGGCGAGGACGTTCTCTTCGACCATG
Organism: uncultured Bryobacter sp.; assembly: GCA_964494515.1. Lineage (GTDB taxonomy): Bacteria > Acidobacteriota > Terriglobia > Bryobacterales > Bryobacteraceae > Bryobacter. Next base: position 8,128 of record CAZBTA010000205.1, on the reverse strand, counting down.
AGCTTTTCGCGTTCTTCTTCGGAGAGGCCTTCGTAGCCGAGGACGACGCGGCGCGCGCTTTCAGAGTGGTTGAGCCAGCTCTTGACGATGGGCATGTGGGCGACGGTTTCGGGATGCATGGCCGCGTCCATGGCGCCGCAGCGGGTGTGGCCGCAGATGATGATGTGTTTGATTTTGAGAACCAGGACGGCGTACTCGATGGTGGCCGAGACGCCACCCATGGCTTCGCCATAGGGAGGGACGATGTTGCCCGCGTTGCGGATAGTGAACAGGTCGCCGGGTTCGGAGTCGGTAATCATGTTGGGGACAACACGAGAATCGGCACACGTAATGAACAGCGCCCGTGGAAATTGTTTGGCGATCAGGCGATCAAAGAAGTCCTTGCGCTGCGGGTAGATCTCCCGCTCAAAGCGCAGAACGCCCCGAGTCAAATGTTGCATCTTTGTCTCCATCCAGTGGTTGGATGTTAAACTAGAGTCTTGCCAGGCTTTGGGCTCCGTGCAACGGTCGGCCGCAAACCCCGCCAGGTCCGGAAGGAAGCAACGGTAGTGGTTTAGCCCGTGTGCCGCGGATCACCCAAGGTCTGGCTTAACTTCTTTTTATTCGCTCAGTATGTCCTATCAGGTCATTGCCCGCAAATACCGCCCCCGCGATTTTGATGAACTGATTGGGCAGGAGCACGTTAAGCATACTCTCGACAACGCCATCAATCAACGCCGAATCGCGCACGGATACATTTTTGCCGGGCAGCGCGGAACGGGCAAGACGACCGTGGCGCGCATCATGGCGCGGTGTCTGAACTGTGTGGAAGGGCCGACGGCGAACCCGTGCGGCAAGTGTGCGTCATGCATTGAAGTGGTGCAGGGCAATGCGATTGACGTGATCGAGATCGACGCGGCGTCTAACCGCGGCATCAATGAAATGCGTGAGCTGCGCGAGAATGTGCGCTTTCGCCCCTCGCGTGATCGCTACAAGGTGTTCATCATCGACGAAGCGCACCAGATCACGACGGAAGCGTTTAACGCGCTGCTGAAGACGCTGGAGGAGCCGCCGGAGTGGGCGGTGTTTATCCTGTGCACGACGGAATCGCACAAGATTCCGGTGACGATCGCTTCGCGGTGTCAGCAGTTCAGTTTTCGCAGTGTGGAATTTGGCGAGCTGATGGAGCGCATGCGCTTTATCTGCAAGGAAGAAGAGATCACGGCGGATGATGAGGCGCTGGCAGTGCTGGCGCAGACGGGCGGGGGCAGCGTGCGTGATTCGCTGTCGGCGCTCGATCAGGCGATCGCGTGCTGTGGCACGACGCTGAAGGCCGATGAAGTGCGCAAGTTGCTCGGCATCTTTGGCATGGATTCGCTGGGGGACGTGGCGGCTGCGCTCGAGAAGCAGGATTCGACGCGGATGCTCGAGATTGTGCTCGAGCTGGAGCGGAGTGGGCAGAGCTTGCAGCACTTTTGCCGTGAGCTGGCGCGGTACTTCCGGAATTTGCTGGTGGCGCGGGTGACGGGCGGGAAGACGCATCTGATTGCGGCCTCGCCGGCGGAGATTGAGCGGTATGTGGCGACGGCGCAGAAATTCAGCGAGCTGGATCTGACGCGGTATCTGAAGCTGACGCTGGATCTGTTTGGGGAATTGCAGCACTCGCTGCAGCCGCGGTTGCATATGGAGCTGGGGCTGATCCGGATGGTGCAAGCCGGCAAGCTGGTGGCGATTGAGGAAGTATTGGCGAGCCTGCCCGCGGCCAAGCCCATGGCGTTGAGCGCGGCGGCAACGGCGCCGCGGGAGCGGGCGAACCTGAGAGTGACCGCGCCGCCGCCGGTGGTGGAGAAGAAACCGGAGCCGGTGGTGGTGACGCCTGCTCCTGTCGCTGCTGCGGTAGCTGCTCCAGTGGCTGTTCCGGCTGAGGATTCGCCGCTCAAGGAACGCCTGGTGGCGTACCTGACGGAGCAGAAGAAGAAGTTTTCGGCTGATGCCGTGCAGAACGCGCGGGTGGAAGAAGTGCCGACGGGGCTGCGGTTTACCGCGCCGCGCGAGTTTGTGCGGCCGCTGCAATCGCGGGATATCGCCGCGGCGTTGACGGCCGTGATGGGACGCATGGTGAAGGTGGAAGTGGTGCGAGACGACAGCGTTTCGGAAGCCAAGGCCGCCGCGCCCAAGCCGTCGGAAGATGATGAGGCGACGCGGGAGCGGGCGCTGAACAATCCGCAAGTGCAACGGTATCGGGAGATCTTTCCCGATGCGGTGCTGCGGGGCGTGAGAGACTTGTCAAATCAGGAATAAGAGGGGGCAATCATGAAACTACCTGGAAACATGCAGTCGATGATGAAGCAGGCGCAGGCCATGCAGGAGCGCTTGCAGCAGGAAATTGCGGCGATTCGCGTGGAAGCGAGCGCTGGTGGCGGCATGGTGACGGTGAAGATGGACGGCCAGAAGAAGGTGATCGAAGTGAAGATCGACCCCGAGGTGGCCGGTGACGTCGAGATGCTGCAGGACATGGTGCTCGCCGCCGTGAATGAGGCGGGCAAGAAGGTGGATGAGGAGTCGGCCAAGAAGACAGGGGCCATGCTTGGGGGCATGGGCCTGCCGCCCGGCTTGTTCTAATGCCAGATTTCGCCGAGCCGCTGGAGAGGTTGATTGCGGAGTTTCGCCGACTGCCCGGTGTGGGGCAGAAGTCGGCGCAACGATTGGCGTTTCATGTGATGCGGTCGCCGCGGGAAAATGCGCTGCGGCTGTCGCAGGCGTTGCTGGACGTCAAGGACAATCTGACATTGTGCGGCGTATGCAACAACATCAGCTCGGGGGAGCTGTGCAATTTTTGTTCAGACCCGCACCGCAACCAGAAGATGATCTGCGTGGTGGAAGACCCGCATAACATCTTGCCGATCGAGACGACGCGATCGTTTGACGGGCTTTATCACGTGCTGCACGGGGCGATCTCGCCGCTGCGGGGGATTGGGCCGGAGCAGTTGAAGATCAAGGGGTTGCTCGAGCGTCTGGCGGATGATGGCATCGAGGAGATTATTCTCGCGACGAATCCGACGGTGGAAGGCGAGGCGACGGCGGCTTATCTGAGCCGGTTGCTGAAGCCGCTGGGGCTGAAGGTGACGCGGATTGCGATGGGGATTCCGGTGGGGTCGGATCTCGACTTTGCCGATGAAGTGACGATGCTGAAGAGTCTCGAAAACCGGCGCGAGGTCTAGCCGAGGACCTGGAGCGGGGAGGCTTCGCGCATGCCGCGCGAGGTGACGGCGCCGAGGGTGACCTCAAGAGCGGTGCTGGCGGGCTGGGGCTGATTCAATTCCACACGAATGTAATTGGTAGTGATGGCGACGCCGTGGTTGCTGACCGTGACCGCGGGCAGGCGGCGGCCGATCATGCGGCGGCGGAACTCGAGATTCTTGCGGGCGCTGAGGTCCTGGAGGACCTGATTGCGAGCGCGGCGGAGCTCGACGGGGACGGGATTGGGCAGATCGACGGCGCGCGTGCCGGGACGCTCGGAATAGGTGAAGACGTGGAGGTAGGTGAAGGGGAGACTCTCGATGAAGGCGACCGTTTCGGCGAATTCGGCGTCAGTCTCGCCGGGGAAGCCGACCATGACGTCAGCGCCGATGGCGGCATCGGGCATGAGCGAGTGAGCGAGGCGGATACGATCCTCATAATGGCGGGGGCGATACTTGCGGTGCATGCGGCGGAGGACAGTATCGCTGCCGCTCTGCAGCGGGGCGTGGACGTGGCGGGCGATGCGGGGCTCGCGGGCCATGAGCTCGAGTAGCGGGGTGGTGAAATCCATGGGCTCGACGCTCGAGAGGCGAATGGTGCCGATCGTGGTTTCGGCGAGGAGGCGCTCGAGCAGGTGGACGAGCTGGCGACCGGCGCCCCACTCGCGGCCCCAGCGGCCGAGATTGATGCCGGTGAGGATGATCTCGGGGTAACCCGAGGCGGCGAGGCGACGGGCTTCGCTGATGACCCATTCGGGCTGGGCGGAACGGCTACGGCCGCGGACGCCGGGGATGATGCAAAAGGAGCAGCGGTTGTTGCAGCCGTCCTGGATCTTGAGGTTGGGGCGGGAACGATCGCCGGGAGGACCCTCGACGGGGGCGGTGAAAAACTCGTGCTGGGCGAAGATGTCGCCGACGTGGACCTCGGCGTGATAGGGGGCGGGGGACTGGGCGATGATGTCGCCGATGGAGGCCTTGTGGGAATTGCCGACGACCCAATCGACGCCATCGAGGGCGGCAAGTTCGTCAGAGGCGCGCTGGGCGTAACAGCCGGTGACGAGGATGCGTGCGGCGGGATTATCGCGCTTGAGGCGGCGGATGATGTAGCGGACGTCCTGATCGGCGGAGGAAGTGACGGTGCAGGTGTTGAGGACGACGAGACTGGCGGCGGCGCCGTCGGAGGTGGGGGTGAGACCGTGGCCGGCCAGAGAGGCTTCAATGGCGGCACCATCGGCCTGGGAGGCGCGGCAGCCGAAATTCTGGACGTGAAAAGTCTTCAAGATACCTCCAGTTTATCGAGTGGCCTACTGCAGAAGGCAGTGGGGCGAGTCGATACCTGCTTAGATGTCGTCACGGGTACTGTCGCAGAACGAAATCGATAATATGTTCCAGCAGTCGAGCGCGAACGCTCGACGGGTGGAACTGGCACGACGGGCGCAGCCGTATAACTTTCGGCGTCCGGACCGGATCGCGAAGGATCAGTTGCGGTCGATTTACGTGCTGCATGAAGCGTTTTCGCGATCGCTCGCCAGTAGCTTATCGGCATACTTGCGCGCATACGTGGTGGTGAATCTGGTGAGCGTGGAACAGCTTTCGTTCACGGAATTCCAGCAGGTGTTGCCGTCGCCGACGGTGGTGGCGACGATTGACGCGGATCCGTTTGACAGTAACTGTCTGCTTGAGCTGAACCCGACAATGATCTTCCCGATGCTCGAGATGCTGCTGGGGGGATCGGTGCAGTCGCTTACGAAGATGGAGCGCGAGGTGACGGAAATCGAGCAGTCGATTCTCGAGAGCATCTTCAAGCTGATGCTGCGCGACCTCAAGGAAGCGTGGAAGGGTATTGCGTCGATCGACTTCCAGATTGCGGGCTATGAGACGGAACCGCAGCTGATGCAGATTCTGGCGCCGAATGAGGCGATTGTGGCGGTGTCGATCGAAATCCGCCTGGGCGAAGTGAGCGGCATGATGAATATCGGGATCCCCTCGATCATCATCAAGATGCTGAGTCACAAGTTTGCCGAACAGTGGACGATTCGCAAGACGGAAAGCACCGAGGAAGACACGAAGCGGGTGTATGCGCGGGTGCGCAACTCCAAGGTGGAGATGGATGCCCGATTGCGCGGGCCGCAGATGTTGTTGAGCGATCTGCTGAAGCTCAAGGTAGGCGATGTGTTGACGTTTGACTATCCGGCGAATAAACCGGTGGACGTCGAGTTGAACGGCAAGCTCAAACACAAATGCCAGATAGTGATCTCAAACCGCAAGCGGGCGGTTAAGGTGCTTGAGCCGGTGGACCCGGCTGAGTGATCAGGCGCGCGCCACGATTGAAGCTGAAGTACTCGAAGCCCCAGCGGATGGCGACGATGATGCGCGACTGGAAGTTGACCAGATAGAGGATGTGGATGAAGGCCCACATGAGCCAGGCGAAGTAGCCGCTGATCTCAAACTTGCCCACCTGGGCGACGGCACGCTTACGGCCGATGACGGCCATGTTGCCTTTGTCCCAATAGCTGAATGGTGGGCGGGTTTTGCCGTGAAGGCGGGCCTTGATAAGCGCGCCGACGTAATCGCCCATCTGCATCGCGGTTTGCGCGACGCCGGGCAGTGGCTGATCCAAACCGTGGGTGAAGTAAGCGAGATCGCCGATGACGAAGATCTCGGGGTGGCCCTTAAGGCTGCAATCGGGTTCGACGGGGACTTTGCCACCGCGGGCGAGCTCGAGGCCGCTGGCTTCCGCGACTTTACGGCCGAGCGGTGAGCCGGTGACGCCGGCGGCCCAGACGACGGTGCGCGAGGGGATGAATTCCTCTTTGCCATTGGCGGAAACACGGGCGCCCTCGGGCGTGATATCGAGCACGCGCACGCCGGAGCGGGTGAGGACGTTGATGTCGATCAGCTGATTGCGGGCCGAGTGGGAGAGCTTTTCGGGGAACGTCGAGAGGATGCGCTGACCGGAATCGAGCAGGATGATGCGGGCTTCTTCGGGGTCGAAGCTGCGGAAATCGTCGCGGAGCGTATCGTTGGCGATCTCGCTGAGGGCGCCGGCAAGTTCGACACCGGTGGGGCCGCCGCCGACGATCAGAAAGGTGAGCAGGGCGCGGCGCTTGTCGGGGTCGGTCTCTTTTTCGGCTTCTTCAAAGGCGCTGAGCAGCTTGGCGCGGAGGCGGGTGGAATCCTCGATGGTCTTCAGGCAGGGGGCGAGGTTGGCCCAGTGGTTGTTGCCGAAGTAGGTGCTCTCGGCGCCGGCGGCGAGGATGAGCGTGTCGTAGGGGTAGTCGCCGTCTTTGGTCTGGACGAGGCGGGCATTCAAGTCGAAATTGGTGGCCTCGGTCATGACGACGCGGAGGTTCTTCTGGTGCTCGAAGATGGCGCGGAGGGGGGCGGCGATTTCGCCCGGGGAGAGGCCGCCGGTGGCGACCTGGTAGAGCAGAGGCTGGAAGAGATGGTAATTGCGCCGGTCGATCAGAGTGACGCTGATGTCGGGGTGATTGAGGGCGCGGCCAGCGTGGAGGCCGCCGAATCCGCCACCGACGATGACGACGCGATGCTTAGGTTTGTTCATTGAGCCACCTTGCCGTGATGTAGAGCAGGATGAGGGATCGTAGGGTCCATGAAACTGTTCTTATCCAATTGGATGCCACAAGGTTACGGATCGTCTCGGGGGAAAAGCCGTTTGAGAGCGATTCGTGGAGTGGAACCTGAATGAAGAATGTGGAGCCCCAGACCACCAACGTTAGCGCACTGGCGGCAAGGTGGGGGAGGGAACGGGAGTAAGAGTAAGCAAACAATAGAGAAGCCCCGAGCTCGAGGAGCATGGCCGGGGCGACGACAAAAGTGGTGAGAAAGCGGTGGCGGGCCTCGTAGGCGAGGAAGCTTTCACGTGGAACGGCGGCGAAAAGGGGGTAGTGGACGAGCTGGACGAACCAGATCACCCCGGTCATGTAGAGGGCGGGGGCGAGATTGGCGAGCAGGAGCAGCTTAGCCGGCATGGCTGAGGACGGATTCGGCGGCGTGGCGACCGTTTACCAGCGTCGACTGGATGCTGGGCATGAAGCGGTGATCGCCACAGATGAAGACGCCGGAGGGGAGACGGGTGGGCTGCTCGGCGACGGTGTGGGGTTGTGGGTCGGGATGGGCGTTGCGGATGCGGTAGACGCGGAGCAGGCGCCAGTTCTGGGTGTCGACGGAGAACCAGTCGCCGAGGTTCTTGCGGACCTGACTGGAGAGGGCGGAGTCGGAAGCGTCCGCGTCGCCGAGGACGGTGGCGCTGACCAGGCTTTTGCCGGGCGGGGCGTAGGTGGAGCAGATGGAGCTGGGGAAACAGACGTTCTGGATCGGCGAGCCGCCGGCGCCGTTCAAGACAATGATGGGGTCGCGCAGGGGCGCGGGGCCATCGATGGCGAAGTAAAGATTGGTGGCGTGGCGACCGCTGACGGGAGCAAGCTGGCCGGGCAGAAGCTGGGTAGCGGTGGAGGCTTCGGTGGCAACAACGACGGCACGGGCGGGAAGGGTCTCGCCGGTGGAGAGCGTGACTGAGGTAGCAGTGAGGCTCGAGACGTGGGTGTTGAGGCGGAGGGTGGACGGCTTGAGACGGGTGGCAAGTTGGGCCGGGATGGCGCCCATGCCGCGGGCAGGCAGCACGGTGTCGCCGCTGGCCATCATGCGGAAGACGTATTCGAGCATGCGCGAGCTGACGGAGAGTGAGGCGTCGAGCATGATGCCGCCGAAGAAGGGGCGGAAGAAGCGATCGATCATGCTATCGGAGAAGCCGTAGTTGCGGAGGCTGGCGAGTGTTGTTGTCTCGGCGCGCTTGAGCAGATCATCCGGGGAGCCGGCGAGGGAGGAGGCGCGGAGGCGCGCGACAAGCAACTTGTCGCGCATGCTGCCGACGGGATTGAGCAGGCCGG
>CAZBTA010000204.1:0-9382 GCA_964494515.1 uncultured Bryobacter sp. | reverse complement strand
ACGGCAACCTGCCGCTTACGCTCCACGCCACCGACGTCGGTCGTCCCGTCTACGAGAAACTCGGCTTCACCAACGTTGGCACCTTCCCGGTCCTCATGCCAGCACAGCCTTGATCAGCTCGCCGTGCACATCGGTCAGCCGCATGTCCCGCCCCCCAAAGCGATAAGTCAGCTTCTTGTGGTCCATCCCCAGCAGGTGCAACATGGTCGCGTGCAGGTCGTGGACGCTGGTCTTGTTCTCCGTCACGAAGTAACCAAACTCATCGGTCGCTCCATAGCTGACGCCCCCCTTTACGCCGCCGCCCGCCATCCACATCGTGAACCCGTAAGGGTTGTGGTCGCGCCCCACGCGCTCCATGTTGCCCTTCTCATCAATCTGCGCCGTCGGCGTCCGGCCAAACTCGCCACCCCAGACGACCAGCGTCGACTCAAGCAGCCCGCGGCCCTTCAGGTCCTTCAGTAGCGCCGCGATCGGTTGGTCAATCGCCTTCGCGTTGATCGTGTGGCCCCGCTTCAAGTCCGAGTGCTGATCCCAGCGGTCCAGCCCCTTGCGTGCCGGCGCCAGCAGCTCAATAAACCGCACACCCCGTTCCACCAGCCGCCGCGCCACCAGACACTGCCGTCCGAACTCACGCGTGTCCTCCTCATCGATGCCGTACATCTTGCGCGTCGCCTCGCTCTCCCCCTTGAGCGAAGTCAGCTCCGGCACCGCCGACTGCATCCGGAACGCCATCTCGTAGTTCGCAATCACCGCTTCGATCTCGCTCGCCCCGTCATAGCGCTCCACCACGCCGCGGCTCAGGTCCTTCAGCAGATCAAGCTTCGCCCGCTGCAATCCCGGTTGCGTCTCCCGCGGCTGCAAGTCCGCCACCGGCTGCTCCCCCTGCCGGAACAGCGTGCTCTGATGCACCGCCGGCAAAAACCCGCTGTTGAACAGGTCAAGCCCGCCCGGCGGAACAAGCCCACTCTCCATCACGATGTAACCCGGCAGGTTATCGCTCGCGCTGCCCAGCCCGTAATGGATCCACGCCCCCATGCCCGGCCGCCCCTGAAAGCCCGAGCCTGAGTGCATAAAGTAGTTCGCCGCCGTATGCTCGCTGTGGTCTGAGGTCATGCTCTTGAGAAACGCAATATCGTCCACACAACCGGCCAGTTGCGGAAAAATCTCGCTCACCCACGCCCCGCTCTGGCCATGCTGCTTGAACTCGAAGGGCGACGGCAACACCCGGTTCGTGATGTTGAACTGCGTCACCGGCGGCTTGAATGGCAGCGGCTGGCCAGCGTCGCGCGTCAGACGCGGCTTCGGGTCGAACGTGTCCATCTGCGACGGCCCGCCGTCCATGAACAGAAAGATCACGCTCTTCGCCTTGGCGGCGTAGTGCGGCGTCTTGACGGCGGCCATGGCATCGAGTGCCATGGCGCCAAAGCCGCAGGCCGCCTGCTTGAGAAAAGTGCGCCGGTTAGCGTACATAGACAAACTCCGGATGGTTCAGAACCACGTGGACGACATCGGCCAGCACATCAACCTCTGGCCGGTTCTGCTGGTCTGCGGCGAAGCGGGCGATGCGCTGCTGCTCCTCAGCGCTGGCCGCGCGGCCGAAGGCGCGCCAGTAAAGCTCATCGACGCGGGCTTCGAGGGTCGGCAGGCTGGTCAGTGACTGGGCCGCCGCCTTCACCTGCTGGTGGACGAACTCGTTGTTCAGCAGCATCAGCGCCTGGCTCGGCACGGCGGTCGCGCCCCGGTTGCCCACTGTCGAGGCCGGCGCCGGGTAGTCGAAGGCGATGAACAGGGGCGGCAGGAAGTTGCGCCGGATCTGCGTGTAAAGGCTCCGTCGCCGGTTGCCGTCGAGCGGCCCGCTCGCCGGGCGGCCGCGCCCCTGCTGGAACGGGCTGATATAGGGCACCACGCTCGGGCCGTAGAGGGTCGGGTCGAGTTGGCCCGAGACGCTGAGGATCGCGTCGCGGACCGCCTCGGCTTCGAGCCGCCGCGGCTTGACAGCGTCAGATTGGTAGAGATCACTCATTACCATTTGACGGTGAAGCGCCTTGAGGCTCCAGCCGGCGGCGATGAAGTCTTCGGTCAACCCGTCGAGCAGCGCGCGGTCTTTGGGCCGCTCGCCCATGACGCCGAAGTTATCGGTCGACTTGACGATGCCTTCGCCGAAGTGGTGCTTGTAGACGCGGTTGACGATAACGCGGGCGGTCAGGATGTTGGTCAGCCGGTCGGCGAGCTCGAGCCGGGTGTCGGCCTTCTGCTTGCCCAGCACGCTTAGATAGCCGCCTTGCGCGGGCTGGTGGGCGGCCACGACGGAGAACGCGGTTTCGGGCACCGCGATGCTGTTGAGTGGCCCCTGTCTGGCCACGCCGCCGCTGGTGGGCGGGGGCTCGGGGTGGTCGCTGAAGGCGATCTCATCCACAGTGAGGTAGCCGGTACGCGAGTGGTCGACCAGCTCGAAATAGCAGCGGCGGTTGCGCTCGAGTACGAGGTTGAGCGAGACCCACTTTGGGTTTGTTTCAGCGGGAACGACATTGCGGGCCTTGTAGCCCGCGCAGACCAGCGTAAGACGAACATCGTTCGTCTTGGTGCCACTCATCCGGATGTGCATCCAGTGCTGGTCGCTCATGTCGATCGCGGGCGAGGTGAGCGTGCCGACAAACTCCGGCGCCCCGGCGGCGAGTGAGCTGGCCGCGCCATCTACCGGGCCGTCGCCAAAGGCCGCGCCCTCGGCGCGCCACTGGCCGAAGCTGTTGAAGCTCGCAAACACGTTGTCGCCGGGTCGGTAGGTCACCTGCGAGGCAGTGGGCACGAGCACTCCACCCCCGCGGGCTTTGCGGATCGCTTCCTGGCGGGCGGGCGAGTCGATGGCGACTTCGCGGTACTCGGTGGCGTCGAGCAGTTTCGCGAGGCTCTTGTACTCGCGGTTGGGGATCGGGTCGAACTTGTGGTCGTGGCAGCGGGCGCAGGCGATGGTGAGGCCGTTGAAGGCCTTGCCGACAACGTCAATCTGCTGGTTGACCTCATCGGAGCGTGTCTTGGCCGGGTCGGTGGTGCTGTTCAGCACCTCACCGAAGAAGAAGAAGGCGGTGGGCAGAATGCTCTCGACGAAAGTGCCGTCTTTGGACAGGCGCGGCTGGGGCACCTGGTCACCAGCGATGTGCTCGCGCAGGAACTGGTTATAGGGCAGGTCGTCGTTGAAGGCGCGGATCAGGTAATCGCGGTAGCGCCACGGGGCGAGTTTGTCGTTGTCGTACTCGTGGCCGTTGGTCTCGGCGTAGGCGACGAGGTCCATCCAGTGGCGGGCCCAGCGTTCGCCGTAGTGGGGCGAGGCGAGCAGGCGCTCGACCACCTTGCGGTAGGCCTCGGGGCTTGAATCGGCAAGGAAGGCCGCGTACTCGGCGCGCGTCGGCGGCAGGCCCGTCAGGTCGTAGGTGACGCGGCGCAGCAGGCGGGCCCGATCGAGGGGCTTGCCGCCGGTGAGCTGGCGTGGGCCGGGCTTGAGCGGCTCAAAGGCCCAGAACGTGCCAGGCACCGGAGCGCCGGCGGCGATCCAGGAGCGAAAGTCGGCAATGGCGGCGTCATCGAGCTTGCCGTCGGGCGGCATCTTGATGTTGTATTTATAAGACAGTGCCTTGTATAAGCGACTCTCTTCGGGCACCTTCGCCGCCGCCAGGCCAGCCAGTTGCTTGACCGTATGGCAGCCATTACAGCTTTTGGCCAGTTGCGGGCGGATGCGAGTCTCAAAGAACTCGCCGTCGGCCCCCAGCACGAGTAGCAGAAGCAGCGCTTGCACGCTGCCATTCTATCTAGCGCGCCAGCACTGTAAAGCGCTGGGTGATGCCATTGCCGCCATCGACTTCGATGACGTTGACGCCCGCGCCGAAGACGATATCAAGGCCGAAGCTGCCGGCGAGGTCGAAGTCGCGGTCCTGCACCTCGCGCACGCGGGCATTGCCGCTGATGACGTTGACGGTGGGCTTGCTCGTGAGAGCCATGCCGTTGGCGTCGAGGACACGGAAGAAGAACAGGTCGCGGTAGACGACGTTGCTGCGTAAGGTAGTGGTCGGGTAGTCGAGCACCTGGATCTCGGCGGCAGCCGCTTCGTTGGTCTTGCCGAAGTAGTAAGGGATGCGCATCGTAGGCTGCCCATCGGCCTGCACGACGACGACGCCACTGTAGCTGCCGGGGTCGAGCGTGGCGCGGTCGAGAGCAAGCTTGAGCGTGGCCGTGGCGCCTGCTTCGAGATCCAGCTGCGTCGTTGACACCGCCGGAGCGCGGCCTTCGCGCGGCTCGACGCTCACCAGGTAGCTGGCCGTGCCGCCGAGGTTCTTGATCTCGACGCTCTGCTCGTCGCTGCTGAAGTTAACAGTGGCGGGGATGGCGCGCAGTTGCAGGTCAAGCGCGCGGTTGAGATCGACCAGCCCCGCGCCGGTCGTGTTGACGTTAGTGCCGTCGATCGAGAGCGTCCGCGAGCTGTTGATCAGCAGGCTGCGGTACTCGGCCGGGCGCAAACCGGGACGAGCGGCCTTGAGCACCGCGGTGATGCCGGCGACGATGGGCGAGGAGAAGCTGGTGCCATTGATGGCAATGTAGCCGTTGGTCGAGTAGACGTCACCGACCGCGTAATTGTTCTGGGCGGCGGTGTAGATGTTGGTGCCGGCGGCCAACAGGTCGGGCTTGATGTTAACGCCCGGGATCGGGCCGCGCGACGAAAAGCTCGCTATACGGTTGGGGTCCTGATCGCGACCCTTGATGGCGAAGTCGAGAACGATCTGGCTGTCCTGATAGTTGTCGCGGAGATTAACCCCGTCAGCGTACTTGACGAAGACGGCGGGCAGCGTAGCGGTGCCAGCGTCCATCGAGACCAACTCGGTGGCGCGAGCCGCGTCACCATACACGACGACACCGATGGCCCCGGCGCGGCCAGCATAGATGATCTTGGATTCGAAAGCGCAGATGCCGCGTTGGATCAAGGCGATCTTGCCGGTGAGGCTACCGGTGGGCAGTGCCGAGCAGCCCTGCTCGGAGCTATCGAGGCTCTTGATGCTCTGCAGGTTGCCGCTGAGGGTGCCCGAGGTAGCGGTGCGCGAACCGGTGGCGGCTATCGACAGGAACTGGTCGCCACTCAGAATGGCCGAGGCAAAGAGGTGGCCGTTCTCATTCGCGCCAACGGAGAGCGCGGTGGGTGCCGAGGCGGGCGAGCCAAGCGTGGCCTTGCCCGGGCCATCATTGCCGGCGGCGACCACGGCGATGACGCCGGCGTCTTCAGCCCGCTTGAGCGCTTGCACCAAAATGTCGTTCTCGGGGCGGGCGGCGAAGATGGAGCCGAAGCTGAGGTTGATTACATCCATGCCGTCGGCGACAGCGTCGTCAATAGCCTTGAGGATGGCGGCGTCGGTGGCGCCGTCGTTGATGTTGGGGGTGCCGAAGACCTTGTAGACGCCAATGTAAGCAGCGGGGGCCATGCCCGAGAGCGGCCCGAGCGGTGAATCGTGGCGGACGCCGGCGGCCGACATCGCGACGGCAGTGCCGTGGCCGCTACGGTCGAGTACGGAGGTAGTGGGATCGTTTCGCGCGAACAGGTCCGCATAGCTACGGGCGACGATGATCTTGTTGTTGGTGTACGGGCGGTTCTCCTCAGCGCTGACCTTGGGGAAGCCGTCGAGGGCGGGTAGCGCGTCGGTGGCGAAGCCGGGGTGGTTGGACTGGATGCCGCTATCGATGATGCCGACCTTCATGCCGGCGCCGGCTTTGTCGAGGCCGAGGCGTTCCCAGGCGGTGGTAACTGCGTGGACGCTGGCGGCCTTGTCGAGGGACTTCTTGTAGATGCGGACCTTGTAGATCTTGACGACGTCGGACATCTGGCCCATGAGCGAGCGGGGATCGGAGTTGTCGTCCGGGGCGTCGACGATGAGGGTGTTGGCGACGCGCTCGGTGCGGGCGCGGGTCTTATAGCCGCGGGCGGTGAGGGCCGACTCGACACGCGCCTGCCGCGTGCGGCGGGTCATGACGGTGTCGTCTTTAAGCTCGACTATGTACTGGCCGGGAACAAACTGGCCGTAGAGGCTGGAGAGAAGGACGAGAGAGAGGACGAGGACGCGCATTTACTGCTCCACAGACAAATTAGCGGTAGGGGCCGCCTGGGGCTTGAGCTCATTGAGCTTGTGGCGCTGGTCGCCATCGAGGATGTTACGGAACTTCTCGAGGGCGGCGCACTCCAGGGCGAGGATCTGGCCCTGGAGGCTGGCGATAGAGGTGACGAGGGGCTTCCACTGGAGGGCGGGGGTGCCGTCGGTAAGGGCTTTGTCGAGGGAAGTTTGGGTTTGTTTCAGCTTTTCGCCGAGGGGGTACATTTTGGCGCGGGCGTCCGCGAAGGCGAGGTCGGCCTGGATCATCTGGGCCGGGGTAAGGGCAAGGTAGTTGGCCAGGAAGCTTTTGGTTTGAAGGTCGTCGTAAACGATGGAGGAAATTTTGGTGATGCCCGCCGGTGTTTCGGCGCTCGCGAGCGAGGCGAGAGCCAGGAGAACCAAACCTGCAATGTGAATCCGCATGTGGTTTCTTAATACCTCAACACACGAGACGCGGCTCAAGTCGCGGGACATGCAAAAGCTTTGTAAAGAAGTGAAAAGAGGCAACCTGATCTCAGGTTGCCTCTCTTAAAACCGGTAAATGAAACAGCTTAGATGTGGCCTTCGACCATCTTGACGAGGTCGGTCTTGCTGACGGCGCCAACGCGCTGTTCGACCACCTGGCCGCCCTTGATGAGCAGGAGGGTGGGGATACCGCGGACGTTGTAACGCATGGCGGTGTTGCCATTGTCGTCCACGTTGAGCTTGCCGACCTTGAGCTTGCCGGCGAACTCGTCGGCGACAGCGTCAACGGTGGGGGCGATCATGCGGCAGGGGCCGCACCATTCGGCCCAAAAGTCGACCAATACGGGGGTTTCCGACTTGAGGACATCAGAGTCCCAGGCGGCGTCTGTGAAGGTGAGAGTGTTTGCTCCAGCCATAATTTCAATCTCCAAAGGTTTCGATGCGCGTTATGCGGGAAAGTCGCAAGTTGTGCGGTGGTTAGTGGCCCAACAGTTCACGATAGAGCGCCGAGTAGCCTCGGGCTGACTGTCCCCAGGAATAATCTCTTCCCATGGCCGTCTTCTGCATGGTTTCGAAGCGGTCCCGGTCGTTGAATACGCCCAGCGCGTGGCGGAGGCATTCGGCGAGGTCCCAGGATTCGAAACGCCAGAACTTAAATCCCGTCTCTCCATCAATAGTATCATCGAGGCCGCCGGTGGCCCGAACGATGGGGAGGGTGCCGTACTTGAGGCTGTACATCTGGTTGAGGCCGCAGGGCTCGTAGCGGGAGGGCATGAGGAAGAAGTCGCTGGCGGCTTCGATTTTGTGGGCCATGGCGTTATTGAAGCCATGCCAGAAGATGAGCTTGTCGGGGTATTTGGCGGCGAAGCCGGCAAAGAGGTTTTCGAGTTGTTTCTCGCCCGAGCCGAGGACGACCATCGTGGCGTCGCGCCAGCCGAGTATCTCGTCAAGGACGCCTTCGCAGAGCTCGAAGCCCTTTTGGGTGGCGAGGCGGGAGACGATGCCGATCAGGGGGCGATCGATGCGATGGCCGAGGCCGAACTCATCGAGGAGAGCCTGCTTGCAGGTGGCTTTGCCGGAGAGGTCGGCGGCGGTGTAGGGGGCCGGGAGGTACTTGTCGGTGGCGGGGTTCCATTCGTCGTAGTCGCAGCCGTTGAGGATGCCGCGGAGGACGCCGGAGCGGGCACGGAGGAGGCCATCGAGGCCGAATCCGTACTCAGGAGTCTGGATTTCCTGGGCATAGCGCGGACTGACGGTGGTGACAGAGTCGGCAAAGACGATGCCGGCTTTGAGGAGGCTTGCGACGCCGTTGAGCTCGATCAGATCGCTGCGGTAGAAGCGGTCTTCGATGCCGGCTTCCCAGAGCTTATGGCGGGGAACGAAGCCATGGTAGCCGAGGTTATGGATGGTGAAGACGGTTTTGGCGCCGAAGAAGGCGGGGTCGCCGGTGACGAAGTTTTTGATGAAGAGGGGGAGCAGGCCGCCCTGCCAATCGTGGGAGTGGAAGATCTGGGCCGGGAAGAGGTAGCGGGCGATGCCGAGGGCGGCGGCACAGAGGACGGCGTAGCGGATGTGATTGTCGCCATAGTCGCCATAGCGATCGCCGTAGAGGCCATCGCGGCCATATAACCCAGGGTGATCGACGAAGAAGAAGAAATCCTTGCGGTAGATGTCGCACTCATAGAAGCCGCCACCGAGATAAACGCGCATGCGCTCGTACACGAGTTCGGCACCGGAGACGTCAATCGAACCGTAGCGAGGGAGGACAACCGCGCATTCGTCACCGAGCTTGTTGAGTTCGGGGGGAAGTGACCCCAAAACATCGGCAAGCCCTCCTGTTTTGGCGTAGGGAGCGGCCTCGCTTGACACCATTAGAATGCGCGACATAGCCTTTTCATTCTGCCAGAGAGGTAGACTGATCGTTTGAGAATCCTGACTCTTTTTCTCACGCTGTTGGCCTGTACCGGATGGGCCCAGCAAGCCTCGATGGAGGTGAACCCGAACCTGTTTGTGGTGATGGCGGCGATTAACGCGGCCGGCTATGACGCCGATCTGCAGAGTAACGCCAATTCACCGATCCGGGGGGAAATCCGCAAGTGGCTCGCGGGCCAAAAGCTGGCGGTGCTCGACCAGCTGAAGGAATTCTATGCGGCGCACCGCAAAGAGGACCCGGCGCGGGACCTGAGCCAGTATGTGAGCTTTGCGTTGTGCCTCGAGATGGTGACTGTGGGGGATGGGCCGGAGTTTCGCTACCGGATGCGCGTGAACGAACTGCCGCCGGATGTGCAAGAACTGGACGGGCTGGAGAAGCTGTTGACGCGTTTTTACCGGGAAACGAAGATCGGCGGGCTGATCCAGGGGAACCAGGCCGTGCTGGACCGGACACTGGAGCCCTATCACGCGGGCGTGAACAATGCGCTGCAGCAGATTGATGGGTACCTGCGGAATCCGCGGGCCAATGGGGTGAAGGGGACGTTTAACGTTTACCTCGATGTACTGGCGGCGCCGAATCAGATTCATGTGCGCAGTTATGCGAATGACCTGTTTGTGGTGGTGACGCCCAGCCCGGAGCCGCAGGTGGATTACATCAAGAACGCGTACCTGCACTTTCAGTTGGACCCGGTGGCGATGCGGCACATCAAGGACATCGAGGAGAAGTCGAGCCTGATCGATTTTGCGATGGGAGCGCCGGCGCTGGACCCGCAGTACAAGAAGGACTTTGCGCTATTGACGGTGGCGAGCCTGGTGAAGGCAGTGGATGCGCGGATGATGCCAGCGCGGCTGCGGGAGGG
>CAZBTA010000203.1:0-9439 GCA_964494515.1 uncultured Bryobacter sp. | reverse complement strand
CTGCATCACGGTCATGGCCGCAGCACGGGATACCGCTTTGGCGCGGCGGCTTATCTGACGGATCACAACGAGATCCCCGAGGACGGCCTGGCGCTGCTGGGCGGGCTGGATGTGCTGTTTGTGGATGGCTTGCGCTACAAGCCACATCCGACGCATTCGCATGTGGCGCGGGCGCTGGCGAACATTGAGCGGCTGAAGCCACGGCGGGCTTATCTGACGCACATTTGTCATGACCTGCCGCATGCCCGCACGGAGAGCCAACTGCCGCCGCACGTGCGGTTGGCCTATGACGGGCTTGAGATTCCGGTGGGCAATGCGCCGGCGGTGGCAGCGTATCCGCCAGCTGATGAATTCAAGGTGTACTGGAGCCTGGATGATGTGCCGGAGAGCTTTGGGCCAAGCGCGGTGGCGATCGGCAATTTTGACGGCGTGCATAGCGGGCATCGCGAGATTCTCGAGCGCTGCCGGCAATTAGCCGCCGACAAGTGGTTGAAGCCGAGCGTCCTGACGTTTCACCCGCATCCCAAGAAGCTGCTTGCACCGAACCATGCGCCGCTCGAGCTCGAACCGATCGAAAGGCGGCTTGAGCGCATGCGTGAGGCGGGCATCTCGCAGGTGGTGATTCTGCCGTTTGACGCTGAGCTTGCCTCGCTGGGGCCGCAGGACTTTCTGCGCCGGGTGATGGCGGACAAGCTGCGGGCCAAGGCAATTCTTGTGGGAGACAACTTCCGCTTTGGGCATAAAGCGCAGGGCGACGTGAAGTTATTGCGCGAGCAGGCCACGCGACTAGGCTACGAAACAGAGATCACCCCGGCAGTGACGACGCGCGGCCGCACCGTATCGAGCTCGGCGATTCGCGAGCTGCTGGCGGGGGGCCGTGCAGGGATGGCCAATCGCCTGCTAGGCTATGAGTTTTGCATCGATGGAAATGTCGTGAGCGGGTTTGGCATTGGCAGCAAGCAAACCGTGCCCACATTGAACCTCGATACCAAGCCGCTTCTCGCCGGCCACCGCGTGATACCGCGAGCCGGTGTTTACATTACGCAAACGCAGGATCTTGATGACGGCCGCACCTGGCAGTCCATCACCAACATCGGCTACCGCCCCACGTTCGGAGGTAGCGATTTAACGATCGAAACCTATCTGCTCGAAGCTTTGACAGGCAGCAGCCCGTTAAAGATTCGTGTTGATTTTCGCGCCTTTGTCCGTGAAGAGCGGAAGTTCGCGAACCCCGAGGAACTGAAGGCGCAAATCCTCCGGGATGTGGGCCGCGCGCAAGCGTACTGGCGACGGCGCGCCCGCTGGACCCGTGCAGCGCAAGATTTCTAGAATAAGAGAAAGAACCCCATGAGTTTAAGCCAAGGTAAGAAAGATCATCTGAACAAGCTGTCCACCAAGGACGGCATCATTGCCGCTGCCGCGATGGACCAGCGTGGCAGCCTCGCCAAGAGCCTCGCCTCCGCCAAGGGCGTAGCCCAGAGCGAAGTGTCGCAGGAGATGATGGAAGAGTTCAAGGTTGCCGTCGTCAAGACCCTGACGCCGCACGCGAGCGCCATCCTGCTGGACACGGAATTTGGTCTGCCGGCCGCCAAGGCCCGCGCCGCCAATGCCGGTCTGCTGCTGGCCTACGAGAAGTCGGGCTATGACAACACCCAGCCGGGCCGCCTGCCGGACCTCCTGCCGGAGCTGAGCGTGCGTCGCATCAAGGAACTGGGCGCTGACGCCGTCAAGATCCTGATCTACTACACGCCGTTTGATTCCGCCAAGGTCAACGACATCAAGCACGCCTTCATTGAGCGCATCGGCAGCGAGTGCGAAGACAACGAGATCCCGTTCTTCCTCGAATTCGTGGGCTACGATCCGAACGGTGGTGACGAGAAGGGCGTTGAATTCGCCAAGATCAAGCCGCAGGTTGTGCTGAAGAGCATGGAAGAATTCACCAAGTCGAAGTACAAGGTGGACGTGCTGAAGGTGGAAGTGCCGGTGAACGCCGACTTCGTCGAAGGCTCAAGCGTGTACAAGGGCGCCACCGCTTACACGCGCGCTGAAGCTCTCTCGCACTACCGCGCAGCCGCCGACGTGACCAACCTGCCGTTCATCTACCTGAGCGCTGGTGTGAGCAACGCACAGTTCACCGAAAGCCTGGCGATGGCTTCTGAGGCCGGCACGCCGTTCAGCGGTGTGCTTTGCGGCCGCGCCACCTGGAAGGAAGGCATTCCGGTGTACGCCAAGCAGGGTCTGGGCGAGCTGCAGAAGTGGCTCGACACCGAAGGCATCAAGAACATCAACGCGGTGAATGCAGCGCTCGGCGCCGCCAAGCCGTGGTGGAGCCGTCTGAGCTAACGCCCAGCGAGCTGAACAGAATCAGGCCGGCCTCGATTGGGGCCGGCCTTTTCTATTGCACTTTGCCTTTGCTCGAGGAAGGACAGGGAATGTCGGGGTTGGAACAGGGGCCCTCTTCCACCACTGGAGCGGGAGAATCCTTGCTGAAAACAATCTCCCAGTCAGAAAGGCCCATCAGGTAAAGCCGGGCGGATTCGCCAGCCACCGTATCGGTGCCATTCTTTTCAAGGCCCAACACTTGCGGATAGTAGCCTGGGTGGCGCGTGATGTCTGAGGAATTGAGCACGCGCTGGAGCTTGGACCAGCCGAAGGGGTCGGCAAGGTCACTCGAGAACGTGATGTCGATGCCAGCCTGCGGCCAGCCCGGTTCGCAGCAGCTGCGATTCATGAGAATGACGTACTTGTCGAGGTAGGTGTTGTAATGCACGGCCGGCCCCCAGTGGGAATCGGTATCGTTCGCCTGCCAGGAGCGATTGGCCTTGAAGATCGCCGTAAGCTTGCCTCCGAGGCCAGGTTCCTCCCAGAGGCCCATGTGGAGCTTGTGCGCCTTGCCCACGGGCGAGAAGCGATCCTCAAACGCCATGCGAGCCGCTACAACGCCTTGTGATTCGATCGGGCCACTGTAGTTGGTGAAAAAGAAGTAGAAGTACTTCTGGTCTTTATCAAGAATGACGCTCATGTCGCCATGGCCGCCTGAGAAAAAGCCGTTTGCGGAATCGCACTCGATCGGGTAGCCGGTCTCGAGGATGATGCCGAGATCTTCCACCGTTGCGCCGTTGTCGCGCGAGATGGCGGCGCCAATCTTGGGAGCCGTGAGGTTGGTGCCGGGACAACGTTGCTCGGGCTCGTGGTGATAGAAGAGAAACAATGTGCCATCGGTATCGCGCCAGGCGGCCTCAAACCAGACCGGAGAGTGCTCGACCGAGTTGAACTTTACCTTGCGAGTGTTCGAAAGATTGAACTGATCGCTGCCACTCGAAATGTGGGGCTCGCCCGTGGAATGGAACAGGTACATTTGCCCATCGGCCCAGAACGCAGCACTATTTCCGTCAATTACCGGGGGAAGCTCTGCGCGCGACACCAGACGCAAAGAGGCCGTCTGGGCGAGCGCAATATGAGTGAACAGTATGGCAAGGGCCAGTTTTCGCACCCTTATATGATGTCCTCGTTATGACGACAGTTACCGGCGAAATTGTAAAGGTTTTGCAAAAAAGCCGGTCGCTTTTCAGCGACCGGCTTTCGATTGTGGGTTGTTGAGAAGGGTTAGTCCTTCGGCAGCGAACCGCTGAGCCAGATGCCCTGCCACTGTCCGGCCGCTCCACCGCGACGGGTACCCGGCACGGCACGCATGACGCGGAAGGCCACGGCGTCGCCCGGCTTGAGCGTCTGCTGCAGCTTCTTGACGTCGTCGACGGTGCCCACCGGCTGGCGATTGATCGAGACGATCACGTCGCGTTCGGTTACACCGATCTCTTCAGCAAAGCTGCCCGGCACCACGCGGGTCACCTGTACGCCACGCTTTTCAGGGATGCCCATCTTCTCGGCTTCGGCCTCGGGGAGATTGGCGATCATGATGCCAAACTGGGCGCTCTGCTGGCCACCCTGCGGCAGCGTGTCCACCTCGCCCGTTCCGATGTTGGCATTCTTGGCGTAGAGGATGGCGCGATCGGCGATGGCGACGTCAAACTTGAGCCGCTTGCCCTGGCGATCCACTTCCACCTGCGCCTTGGAGCCGACCGGCAGGTCGCTGACCTTGGCGATCAGATCGTCGCCGTTCTTCACTGAGGCGCCATTGACCGAAACAATAATGTCTTCGGCCTTGATACCAGCCTTATCGGAGGGGCCACCCGGCTCGACACCCGAGACCGGAACGCCGCCTTCGAGCTTGAAGGCCTTCATCATCGTCGGGTCGATCGTCCGATCGAACTGGACGCCGATGCTGCCACGGGTAACCCGGCCGTTGGTGATGATCTGGTTGTAAACCTTGACGGCCATGTTGATCGGCAGCGCGAAACCGATGCCCTCGTAACCACCCGAGCGCGTCGCGATCATGGTGTTGACACCGATCACTTCACCGTTCGAGTTGAGCAGCGGGCCACCGCTGTTACCGGGGTTGATCGCCGCGTCGGTCTGGATAAAGCGCTGGAAGGCTTGGGCGCCGGCGAAATCGCGGCCCTTCGCGCTGACGATACCAGCGGTAACCGTGGCTTCAAGGCCGAACGGCGAACCGATGGCGATCGCCCAGTCGCCCACCTGGGTCGAGTCGCTGTTGCCGACGCGAAGCGGCGTGAGCGCCTTTTCGGGGTTGATCTTGATCACGGCGAGGTCGGTTTCCTTATCGAAGCCGATCACGCGGGCGCGGTACTCGGTCGTGTCGCCGTGCACCTTGACAGTGATCTTGTCGGCGCCATCAATGACGTGATGGTTGGTGATGATATAGCCGTTGCGGTCGACGATGAAGCCGCTACCCGTACCCATGCGCTTCGGCTGGGGCACATTCATACCGCCGCGGCCACCCTGGCCACCGAAAAAGCGACGGAAGAGATCCATCTGCTGGTCATCATCTTCTTCGTCTTCCGACTGGGGGGCGCGGCGACGGCTGGCGGTGGCGGGCTGCTTGCCTTCATCAACCGTATTGATGTGGACGACGGAACTCTCCACTCGCTTGGCGAGCTTGGCGAATTCATTATTCATCTGCACCGGGCTCGGCACGACAAGAGGTGTCGCATCCGGGGCGGCCTGTTCGCGGCCCGCCTTCACGCCCGTGGTCAGCAATGTGCCGATCAAAATTCCGACGGACAAAGTGACCAGCAGCATGCTGACTCCGAGGAAACGCTGTTCCCGCATTCTGCTGAAAATGTTCATAGATTTATTTTTGATCCTCCAACTTCTACCTATTACTATGCTCGTTCTTGCCCGCTGGTTTCAATTCCGCGAGCAGAACTCCGGCCATTACGAGACCGGCGCCGAGCCAACCGCGCGCGGTTAGCCGTTCGCCCAGCCAGTAGTAGCTCGCCAGGGCGGAGAAAACAGGTTCGGTCGCGAAAATCAGAGCCGCACGGGTCTCCGTGGTTTTTCGTTGACCATAGCTTTGCAGAAGAAACGCCACAACCGTGGCGCCCACTACCGTAATGCCCAAAGCCCAGAACAGGCGCGGCGTCCAATTGACGAACTTCGCCTCGAACGGCAGCACGAGGGCACTCACCACCGCCGTCATTGCCACCTGAAACCAGGCCATCCACACCTCTTCTCCATCCACACCCAGCCTTTTGACCAGCACGATCTGGAAAGAGAACAAAATCGCCGCGCCCACGGTGAGCAGGTCGCCCCGATTCACCGTAAAACTGGACGGGTCGAAGCTCAATAGCACCAACCCAAGGCTCGCAATTGCTACCGCAAGAACTTCTTTCCATCCGGTTCTAACCCCATAGACGATGGCGCCGACAAAAGGTACCAGGGGAATATAAAGCGAAGTCAAAAATCCTACGTTGGAGGCCGAGGTGATCTTCAGGCCAGACATCTGGAGGATCATGCCGGTGCCGACGATGGTGCCGACGATCAGCCCGGCCCGCAACATTTTGCGCGATGGACGACGCTTGAGCGTGAAACTGAGCAGCACTGCGCCGAGAGCAAATCGCAGACAAAGAAATAGCAGGGTGCTCATGTCGGCCATGGCTTCTTTGGCGACAACAAACGTAGAACCCCAGATCATCGCCGCGACAGCGATGGATAATTCTCCACGGGATTGCTGGGTCATGAAATTCTGAGCAGGTGACAGAGGGCGAGGTAGATGCGGCGCAAGCCGATCTCACGTCCCTCGGGATGAAACCATTCGCCCTCGGTATGGGCACCGCCACCACTACCACCCGCACCGATCGATACGGCTTCAAGGCCCATCGAAAGGGGGATGTTGGCGTCAGTGGAGGCGCAGTCGATGCGCGACTGGATGCCAAGATGTTCGTCGACTTCTTTCATCGCGCGCAGCAGTCGCGAATCGTTGAGCAACTGGCCACCCGGGCGCGAGCCGATCTCGCGGATCTTGGCCGATAGCCGACCAGTGCCGCGGCTGGCGGAGACACGCTCATTCTCGGTCACGAGAGCCCGCTCAACGCAATCGGTAAGTAGTTCGCCGAGCTCGTCAAGCACCTCGGTGCTCTCGCTGCGCAGATCGAGTTTTGTGCGGGCGCTGGTGGGGATGGAATTGATGCTCGTGCCGCCATCGATCAGGCTGAAGTTGGCCGTGCTGCGGCCGTAGCGGGTTTGCAGGAATCCGGCACGGCGGCCATGACAATCGAGAAAATCCGCGATCGTGCGGCTGAGGGCGTGGATGGCGTTCGGGTTGCCCGCGTCGCTCCAGCTATGGCCTCCGGGGCCATTGAAAACCACTTCAAAACGACGACTACCCAGCGCCTGGGTGGTGAGGTGATCCACACCGGGACCATCGAGCACGAGGAAGGCGACGATCTGATCCGCCAGGCCACTTTGGCGACAGAGGTAACGCATACCGCTCAAATTGCCCTCGCCCTCTTCGCCAACATTGGCCACCAGCATCAGGCCGGCCTTCTGTCCACGAGGGCCGCGCATGGCGTATTGCCGCGCCACCGCTAGCAAGCCCGCCAGGCCCGCACCGTTGTCCGATACGCCCGGGCCGAGAAAGCGGCCATCGGGCCCGACGCGAATATCATCAGCATTGCGTGGGGCGAGCACGGTATCAAGATGAGCCGTCACGGCCACCCAGGGGCCACGGCTTTCTTCTTCCAGCCAGGCAACCACATTACCGGCACGATCGAGCCGGGCATCGTAGCCGAGGGCTATCAGTTCGCGCACCATCCACTGCGCCCGCTTCTCTTCGAAAAATGTGGGCGCGGCCACCCGGCACAGCTCGAGGTGCTTTTCGTTTACCCAATTTCGCTCGCGGCCAAACTGCCGCAGCGCCTCGGCGATCTGCGCCTCCTGCGACAGCTCCTTCAGTTCGCTGCGAGAACGGAACATCTCTTCAGTGTCCCATGATAGATTCCGGGTCATGGCTGCACTTTGGTTGACGCTGCTACTCGCCGCTGACTTAACGGTCTTCGTTGGCACCAGAACGCGTGATGGACGCAGCGAAGGCATCCATCGTCTTCACTTTGATTCGACCAGTGGCGCATTGAGCCGGGTGGAGTTGGCGGCGAAATCAATCGACCCGTCTTTTCTCGCGATCCATCCCACACGCCGGCTGCTGTACACCGTAGTGGCTCAACCGGAAGGCCGGCTTGAGGCCTACGAAATTGGCCCGGGTGGTGAATTGAAGCTGCTCAATACTGTCAGCAGCAAAGGCGCCGGCCCTGCCCATATCCAGATCGATCGCACTGGCCAGTGGGTGGCCACGGCCAACTACACCTCCGGCAGCGCCGCCATTTATCGCATAGAGAGCGACGGGCGGTTGTCACCGGCAGTGGCCAGTGTGCAACATGCGGGCCGCGGACCGAACGCGCAACGGCAGGAGGGACCACACGCCCATTCCGTCAACTTCTCGGCCGATAACAAACTGCTCTACATTGCAGACCTTGGCCTCGACGAAGTGAAGGTCTACCAGTTCTTTCCCGCAAGACGCGAACTGGTGGCGGCCCCCTCGCTCAAGACCTCCCCCGGCGCCGGGCCACGCCATCTCGCACTGGGGCGCAAGCGCATCTACGTGCTGAACGAGCTCACGTCAACGGTAGCCGTCTTCGAAGGGGGCAAACAGGTGCAGGAGATCTCTACCTTGCCGGCGGACTTCAAGGGCGTGTCAACGGCTGCCGAAGTGATCCTCAACAAGACTGAGAGCGTGCTCTATGCGTCCAACCGGGGCGCGGATACGATCGCGGTCTTCCGCATCGGCGCCAAACTCGAAAAGATTGGTGATGTGCCGACAGGGAAGGTACCGCGGAACTTTGTTTTGTCACCCGATGGGCGACACATGCTTGTGGCAAGCCAGGACGAGGACTTTGTGCGTTCCTACAAGGTCGACGCGAAGACGGGCATGCTCACCCCGCTTGAAGGCACCGTGAAGGTCGGCAGCCCGATCTGTCTCCGCTTTATGCCGACGTATTGAGAAGATGGAGGTGACATGAACCTCCAAAACGCAACTGCACTCATTACGGGCGGCACCTCCGGTATTGGCCGCGCGATCGCAAAAGCTCTGGTGGATAGCGGGGCGCGCGTTGCCGTCACGGGACGGCATCGTGATCGTCTGGCCGAGGTCGAGAAGGAATTGGGCGTGTTTCCCGTGCATGCCGATGTCGCCAGCGAAGAACAGGTGAAGCACACAATGGAGCTCGTGCTCGCCGAATTTGGCCACCTCGAC
The DNA here is from genome assembly GCA_964494515.1 of uncultured Bryobacter sp. Taxonomy (GTDB): domain Bacteria; phylum Acidobacteriota; class Terriglobia; order Bryobacterales; family Bryobacteraceae; genus Bryobacter. The sequence continues at coordinate 771 of CAZBTA010000203.1, read as the reverse complement.
ATCCTCGTCAACAACGCGGGCGTAGGAGTATTCCATGACCTTGTGGATCAGGACCTCGCAAGCTTTGAAGCCGTAATGGCCACCAATGTCACGGGCGCCATGCTGATGGGGCGTGAGGCAGCCCGGCACTTTGTCACCCGCAACAGTGGCAACATCATCAACATCGCTTCTACGGCCGCCTTGCGCGGCGCCCCCCGCGGCACGGCATACTACGCAAGCAAGTTTGCGTTGCGCGGCATGACAGAATGCTGGCGCGCCGAATTGCGCAAGCACAATGTCCGCGTGATGCTCGTCAACCCGAGCGAGGTGGTGACCAACTTCTTTGAGACCGCCGGCATGACGCAGCACGCCAACGAAACCAAGCTGCAGGCCGAAGACATCGCCCACGCCGTCAAGTCGGTGCTCGAGATGAACGACCGGGGCTTCACGACGGAGTTGACCGTGTTCGCCACCAACCCGCGCGATTAGGAGATCACGTAATCCCAACCGAAGCCGGGCTTTTCCGGGGGCCGCATGTAAATGCCCTCGGGGCCGCGGGTGATGTTGTAGTTCTCCTCAAACAGGTCATAAACCGCCTTGGGTCCGCCGGGCGAAGGCAGGAAGAGCTCTGCCCACGGGGCGTTTGTCGTGGCGATGATGAAATGGCTTGAGCCGTTCAGGCCGCCGCCATGCGGAATCACGGGGATATCGTAGGCGGCGGCAAGCGCGGCAATCCGACGCATTTCGGTCAGGCCGCCGCACCAGTTGATGTCCGGCTGCCAGATCTCGGCG
>CAZBTA010000202.1:0-9477 GCA_964494515.1 uncultured Bryobacter sp. | reverse complement strand
ATCACAGTCGCGACCTGAAGCGCGGGTTCTTCTGGACGCTCGCCACACTGGCCGGTGGCATCTGGTGTGCGGCGTTGCTGGCCTTGTGGTGGATGACGCGGCGGCTGACGCGCCCCATCCAGGCGCTTACAGCGGCACTGCGAGAGTATGGATTTGGTCGGCGTACCGAGCTTGAGGTGAAGGGCCACGATGAAGTGGCGATCGCGATGTCGAGCTTCAACGAGATGACCGAGCAGATGGAGCGCAGCCGCGAGCGATTGCTTTACTTCACACGATTGGAGAGCTGGCAAACGCTGGCGCGCAAGATGGCGCATGAGGTAAAGAACTCGCTGACGCCGATTCGCCTGACCGTCGAAGAGATGGTGGCGCGCAGTGATCCGCGCGAGCGACCGTTTCTCGAACAGGCTTCACAGATTGTGGCGGAAGAGGTGCAAAGTCTGGAGCGCCGCGTGCGCGCGTTCAGCGAGTTGTCGAGCGAGCCGCCGCTGCAGTTGATGGATCTTGATGTGAACGCCCTGATCGAGGAGCGGATTACCTTTCTTCGTAACGCGCATCCCGAGGTGATTTACCGCCGGCAGTTGGCCACAGACCTCTGGGCCAATGCTGATCCTGATCTGCTGCGCGGCATCCTGACGAACCTGCTTGAGAACGCGGCGGATGCGGTAGGGCGTGGTGGAGTGATCCGCATCGTGACCGAAGGAGATGGGGATCAGGCGCGGGTGGTGGTGGAAGATTCCGGCCCCGGCCTCAGCCTGCTGGCGCAGGAGACATTGTTTCAGCCAACGATCTCGTTCAAGCGCACGGGTATGGGGCTTGGCTTGTCGATCGCCAAACGCAGCGCGATCGTAATGGGTGGAGACCTCGAACTCGTCAAAAGCTCCCTTGGTGGAGCCGCATTCCGAATCCGATTGAAGAAGGCAGAAAAACCATGGCAAGAAGAATCGTCATCGTCGACGACGAAGAAAACATCGGCCGCTCCCTACGCTTGATCCTGGAGCGCGAAGGCTACGCTGTCTCGACGCTGCTGTCGGCGAGTGCGTTCATGCAGGCGGCGCCACGGGCAGACCTGTACCTGTTTGATGTGCGGTTGCCCGATGGCAATGGCATTGAGCTGTTGCGACGCGTGCTTTCGCAACAACCCGATGCGTTGGTGTTGATGATTTCCGGCCACGCCACGATCACCGATGCGGTGGATGCGGTGAAGGCCGGGGCGTTTGATTTTCTCGAGAAGCCGCTGTCGCGCGAGCGCGTGTTGCTCGCGATCGCCCGCGCATTTGAGCAACGCAAACTGCGTGAGGAGAACACTCGGTTGCGCGAGCAACTCGGCGGGGCGTCCCGGATGATCGGCAATTCGCCCGCCTTCGCGCGGGTGATGGAACAGGCAACGCTGGCCGCCCGCTCGGATGCGCGCATCCTGCTGATTGGTGAATCTGGCACCGGCAAGGAATTGCTTGCCGCGCATATTCATGAGTCGAGCCCGTTCGCCAGCGGGCCCTTCGTCAAGGTGAATTGCGCCGCGATCCCCAACGAGCTGATCGAGAGCGAACTGTTTGGCCATGAGAAGGGCGCGTTTACCGGCGCCACCGCGATGCGTCGGGGCAAGTTTGAACTCGCCGATGGCGGCACGTTGTTTCTCGATGAGATTGGCGACCTGGCTGCCGCAAGCCAGGCGAAGCTGCTGCGTGTGTTGCAGGAGGGCGAGTTTCACCGCGTGGGCGGCGAGCAGTCGATCCGGGTGCAGGTGCGAGTGGTGAGCGCCACCAACAAGGACCTGGCGGTCATGGCGCAGCGCCAGCAGTTTCGCGAGGATCTTTACTATCGCCTGAGCGTGGTGCCGATCCGTGTGCCGAGCCTGCGTGAGCGCACGAGTGATATTCGCCCGATGGCGGAGTACTTCCTCGATGAGTTTTGCCGGCGGAATCAGTTCAAGCCGAAGACGATGCATCCCCAGGCGATCGAGGCGCTCGAATCCTACCACTGGCCGGGCAACGCGCGCGAATTGCGCAATATCGTGGAGCGCATGGCGATCCTGTCGCCCGGCGATGTGATTGTTGAGGATGCCGTGCCGGTGGAGATCACGATTGCCCGCGAGGTGTCCAACGCCTCGAAGAACTCGCTACATGAGGCCCGCGAATCAGCCGAGCGCGAGGCCTTGCTCAAGGCGCTCGAGGAAACGGGTTGGAACGTCTCGCAGGCGGCGCGCTCGCTGGGGTTGGAGCGCACCAACCTGCATAAACGCATGAAGGCGCTGCAACTCGTCCGCCGCCGTTAGGGGATGGGCGGATTCTGCGGCATCGCGCCACTATCGGTGCGCGGATCGGCGCCGGCGAAGTTGACCTTGCGCTTGGCATCGTGCATCACGGCTTCACCATTGCCCATGGCGCTTGAGTAGCCATGCAGCGGGGTGATGACATGGCCGCGCTTTTGCAATTCAAGGCGCACGGCGTCGGCAATGCCGTCTTCCATCTGCACGTCACAACCTTCAAACGTACTCTTGGTGAATCGTGGAACTTCCATGGCGCGCTGTAGCGTCATTCCGAAATCGACCACGTTCGCCACGAATTGTGCGTGGGCCTGAGACTGGTTCCACCCGCCCATGATGCCGAAGCCGATCGTGAGCTCGTCCTTCTGCATCAGCGCGGGGATGATCGTGTGTAGCGGACGCTTGTTGCCCATCAGGGTGTTGGGCAGGTTGGGCTTGAGATCAAAGCCGGCGCCGCGATTGTGCAGTGAGAAGCCCGTGCCCGGCGCCACCATGCCGGTGCCGTAGCCGGCGTAGTTGCTCTGAATGAGCGAGACGATGTTGCCATCCTTGTCGACGGTGGAGAGATAAATTGTCTCGCGACCGCGGGCGTTCAGCGCCTGGCTGAGCTCACTCGGCAGCACTTTGCAGGATGCCTTCTTCATGTCGATCAACTGGGCGCGCTTGGCGGCCAGATCTTTCGACAGCATTTCGTTGACCGGGATGGGGCCAAAGCGCGGGTCGCCGACGTAGCGGGCCATGTCGGCATAGGCGAGCTTCTTGGCCTCGACCATTACGTGCAGCGCGGCGGCGGAGTTGTGGCCATAGTCGCTGATGGGGAAGTTCTCCATGATGTTCAGCATCGCGAGGGCGGCGATGCCCTGGCCGTTCGGAGGCAACTCGTAAACCTTCCAGCCGCGATAAGTGGTGGAGATCGGCTCCACCCATTCGGGCTGATAGTTGGCGAAATCTTCGGCGGTGTGCGCGCCTCCCTGTTCCTGCAAAAACTTGACGAGCGTCTGGCCGATCTTGCCCTTGTAGTAGGCATCGCGGCCGTTGGTGGCAATCTGGCGCAGGCTCTCGGCGAGTGCGGGGTTCTTGAACGTATCGCCGATCTCGGGCTTCTTGCCGCCCGGGGCATAAGTGTCAGCGTAGCCGGGCTGCTTCATCAGCCGTTGGTTCACCCAACTGCGGGCGCCCCATTCCGGCATGGGGAAGCCATTCTCCGCATACCAGATGGCCGGGGCCAGCAGCTTGGCCAGAGGCATGGTGGCAAAGCGCTTCTGGAGGGCATCCCAGCCAGCCACCGCGCCAGGAACCGTGATGGCGTGCACGCCAATCGGGTCGATCTTCTCAACACCCTTGGCCTTGAGCCATTCAACGGTGAGGGCCTTGGGCGTCCAACCGCTGGCATTAAGCCCATAGACCTTGCCGGTCTTGGCTTCGTAGTAGATCGCGAACAGGTCGCCCCCGATGCCGTTGACGTAGGGTTGCGTCAGACCCGTCATGGCATTGGCGGCAATTGCGGCGTCGATGGCATTGCCACCGGCTTCGAGGATGCGCACTCCGGCCTGCGAGGCGAGAAACTGCGGCGCCGCCACGATGCCGAATTTGGAGACGATCATCGAGCGGTGTTGTTCACGACCGATCGGGGGCGTAGCAGAAGGCGTTTCCTGGGCGAGAGAGCAAGCCAGGGCTGCGAAGAAGAGGATCGAGGAACGCATGAGGTTCCTCGAATTTTATCAGCGCAGGGTGGCCTCAATGTCGGCCGCCGAGCCGTCACGCAGCCAGGTGTCGAGTTGCGCCACTTCTTTGAGCTGCTGTCCACGACGTCGTGGCACTTCTACATAGCGACATTCGATGCCCTCGAGCGCCGTCATGTCACCCCACAACTTTTCAAACTGGGCGACAGGATAGATGTCCTCTTGTCCGCGGCCCCAGCGCTTCTTGACGTCCTTGATGGTGATGTAGCTTGGCACGCGCTGGCTGGTGCGGCGGACGGCATCATCAACACGCGTCGCATCGGCCAGCGCTGCCCGATCGAGACCAAAGGCGGCAAGCATATGGTCGATCGTGATCCAGTAGGTGCTTGAGTTGTAGTAGCTCAGCTGGAACTCGGCTTCCTCGCTTGGCATCGCAAGGCCCTCAATCAGGCGGGGGCGGCCATCCACGCGGCCGAGGCTACCGCCATGGTCGCCAAACTGCTTGCTGACCACTTCAACCGTGAACGCCGCCTGGCTGGCAATGTGATTGCCCAGCAGCGTCGCATCGAGCGTCGCGCCCAGCGTATCCACATTGTGCATGAGCAGGTATTTGAGCCCCGGCTGTGCGGTGAGCAACCGGTGCAGCAGGCCGTTGCGCAGCATGTTGGGGATTTCATACCAGTGACCCACCGGATGGATGCACTGATGCGGCAGATTGGCGCGGTAGTCGTGGGCCTCGCCCATGCCCTCCACCCAGCGCATCAGCCCCGCACGACCACTGGCGCGAACCTTTTGCTTCTGCTCATCTAGTTGCTGTTGCGGCAGTACTTCCCACAAGTAATGCAGATCGGCCAACGTGGGGATAAAGCGCAGCCCGATGCTGCGACCGCGCGAGACATGAACATCAGCCCGTCCGGCAAGGGAGGCCTCGATGGGCGGGCCCGTGAGATAGCTGGTGGTGATGATGTGCGGGATTGCGGCGCCATGACGATCGCGCGCCACGCGAGTCTTCTCGAGATGCACATCGAGGAAGTTGTAGTAGCGTCCACCAAAGCGGTGGAACGGGATGAGCGCCTTTACGGTGCCGGCGCCTTTGGTCCAACGGCTGCCTACGCCACCGGCCAGGGTGACGACGCCGATCTCGCCGTTGCGCAGCGCCTGCTCGCCGAGCACTTCATGCTTGCGCTCGAGCGCCAAAAGGTCACCGGGACGGACGTTTTCAACCACGGCCGTGGGCGGCAAGATGTTCTTGGCAAGGCCGATGCGACCCGTCAGATAATCCGCGCGCAATCGCTCGTGGTGCTGCGGGTCAAAGCCCAACGAAGCGAGCAGGCTGTCGAGATCTTCACTTTCAGCCGCCGTGTTAGCCGTGCGGGGGAAGAGGCGCTCAAACAAGCCGCCAGTGATATCCGGGTAGCTTTCCGCCACGCGGCTGAGTTCGCCACGCCGCTCCTCGGGCAACTGTGCGGCCGGCACTCGCAGCAGTGGCGGCACGGTAAACAGGTGATACTTGCGGCTGACCAGCGCCTCAGCGCCCTGCTTGAGCCGTGCGCTGGTGCCGTTCTGATTGATCGCAAATTCATAGACGACGGGCGTAATGGCAAACGGCACCGCGCTCTCAAAGCGCTGCTTGGTGGCGGCGAGAATCTCCACCATGGCTGCTGCCGCGGCGTCGCGGATGGCCGGGTCAAACACGAAACCCATGCCGCCGCCACTCATGCCGCCGAGCATCCAGAAGCCCCAGAACTGTTCGCCAAACTTCTCCCGGCAAGCAAGGATCAACGCTTCGGTGTACGCATTGGCCGCCCAAGGGATGATCGTCTGGATCGGCCCGTCATAGTTGGCCTGGGTCAGGCTGGCGAGCTTTTTGACGTCGCCGGCCCGCAAGGTGGCGAGCAATTCGTCAAAGATACGGATCGCTTCCTTGCGGCCTTCCCACTCGCGTTCACTGCGCAGCAGATAACGCTCGGTGCACATCTCGAGGATGGGGCCGACGTCCTGGCTCATGCCGCCATGCACCAGCACGAGCGACTTTTCAAGATCGGGGATCGCATTCTCCAGCAGCGAGTGGCGGGGCAGCAACTGTCCGCGATTGCCGCTCGCTTCGGTTTCAAGAACGCCTTCGATCAGCTTGATCGCCGGCCAGACGCCACCAGAATCCTGCCAGCCACCACCCGAGCCACCCAGCCATTCACCAAGGATCGCGCGGGCGGCAACCTGCCGCCGGTCAGCTTCGCTCAGCGGGCCGGTCAGGTTCCGAATCTGACCAGTGGCACGCATCAACACCGCGATCAGTGAAGCCAGCAGGTTGGTGGAAACCGCGAGGCGGCTGCCTTTCGGAATATCGTTCACCTGGCTGACCAGTTCGATGCCGAGATTGCGACTGCCGGTGAGGCGGTAGAGCAATTCGCCAAGCGGTTGGCGGGTGCCTTCAAACCCCGACGGGATCAAGCCACTGGCAATCACGGCGGCCTTCAACAAGCCGAGGTAATCCGCCGCAAAGTCGAAAACCTCATCGATGGTGGTGATGTCGGCCCGGGCTTCCAGATCCACGCTGGCCAGACGCAACACCGGCTCGTCGATCACTCGCAGGAATGCTTCAACCGGTGGCTTGGGCTGCTGACCCGAGCCACGATTTGCCAGGTCCACGGAAATGTTGATGACTCGCGCGCCTTCGGGGAAGTCCATGGCGAGGAAAAAGATATCGCTCCAAGCGCTGTGGCTCAGGTCCATGCGCACGGGCGTCTGCTCGTGCAGCACCGGATAGGGGTTGGGCGCAAGCAGTGCCGCATCGAGACGCAGCGGATAATCCCGATGATGACCGGTGCGGAACATCCACTGGTTGCCGGGGAAGGACCGCACGCTGCGGCGCACCTGTTCGGCCAGTGTTTGAAAAGCGAGCCCGCGGTAAGCCGCTGCCAGGGCGCTCGAGATCGCCGGGCTCAATCCGCTGGTCGAGCGCAGTTCGGCAATCGCGCGCTCGAAGTGACGACTCCGAATTTCTTCAACCGCGTTGTAGGGCAGCAATGCCGCATCCGTTGCGAGTGGCACGATGTGGTATTGATGCAGGTTGCTCAGAAACAGCAACGCGCGCACCTTGTCATAAAGATTGGTGGTCTGCGTGCGGAACACATCGAGCGTGTTTGCCTCTTCAAGCAATTCCGCCAGCGACTTTCCGGCTACAGCCAGCTCAAAGGGACAATCCCGCAGCTCGGGGCGTTCCAGAATGTCGAGTAGTGTCATTTCGCCAGCAGCTCCAGCATCATCGCCAGAATCTCTTCGCGATCAGGACCCTGCATGGCCAGCGCCAACTGCGCCTGCAAAATGCCGTAACGGGCGCCAAGGTCAAAGCGCGTGCCCGGCAGAATCGTGGCGAGCACGGGTTCGCGACGGGCCAGCGTCTGGATTGCCTCTGAAAGGTGTCGCGGCGCTTGCCCGCGGCTAAAGCCTTCTTCGAGCACCTGCATGAGGGCGGGCGTGAAGATGTGCATGCCAAAGAAGCAAAGGTAATGGCCGGCGCGCAGGCTGGGCACGATCAGCTTTTGTTCCGCCTCGGTGGGGGTCGGCTTTTCTATCACGGTTTCCACCGTGTAGAGCGGATGGGCGCCTTTGGTGGGCCGGGGGGCGCCGCTCACCACGCCGTAGTAGGGCAACAGCGCTTCACGCGTGGGCTGCACGGCGGAAACGGAAGTGCCTTCCTGCCGGTACGTTTCAATCAACGCCTCCACCAGCGTATGGGCGGGGCCTTCTTTGGCGAGGTAGAAATGGTCACCGACCAAATGCAGAAACGGCGCATTGCCCACGAATTCACGGGCCTGGTATAGCGCCTGTACATAGCCGAGTGGCGGCTGCTGCTCGATCAGCGTGATGTTTTGCTGGCGTGCATCCACGAGTGAGGCAAAGCGGTCACGATCTCCCTGCGGAATGATGATCGCCACGCGATCCACCAGTGGCTCCCGACCTTCGGGCAACAGGAGGTTGAGGCAGAACTGGGCAATGGTTTCAAGCCTCGCGTCTTCGCGCGCCAGTGTTTGATGCATCAGATGGCGTTGACTGGGGGCCGCGGCAGTGATGACGGCTGAGAGTGGCATAGGGCTAAATCCTTACTTCGACAATTTGCGCTGAAACCTTAGGCGCTGCACACCACGCGCCTCGAGCGGAAGAACACCACCGTTAGCCGGCTGGTCGATTGCGGTGTAGATGTCTTCCTCGATGGTGTCTCCCCGGAGGCGCGTTACCGTGAGCAGCAGGGTTTTGTCGTACTTGAAAGGACTGACGAACGTATCCCCGAGTAGCTTCATGGCAAGCCGGATCCCGTTGCCTTCATCCATGAACCACGAGTTGGGCTCCGTCCCACGACAGAGTTTGTAATCTTTGACTTGCATTACCTTGCCGTTTTCCATGTAGGTCGTCTTCCACGGAGTGCAGGCGTTGGCTGCCTCCGGCAGGGGGCCGATCTCAAGTTCCACCTGCACCATTTTGGCGTTGGGGCGCGCGGGAATGTTCTCGAGTGTTCCGGCCCAGGACCCCGTCCATGTCTGGGCAGAAGCCATCACGACGCTCAAGAGGAAAAGAGGCAATTTCACATGTTTCAGGGTAGCGCCAAATGGGCATATACTTGCCGCATGCGAAGAAGGGAACTGCTCGCCGGCCTTGTTCTGCCGGCTCTTGCCTGGGCTCAGGAAAAGTCGAAGCTCAAGATCACCGGCATGCGGCTCGTCAATGCGCAACCGCGCAAGCCCTATCCGGCGTTTCAGCCGGCGCCGGGCGCCTGGTCCACCCAGTTTGTCGAAGTGGCCAACCCGATGTCGATCTACCCGGAATTCAAGCCTCGTCGCGAGCTGTTCTTCCCGGATGCCGGCAAGGTGCCAAGCTTTACCGTTGAGATCACCACCGACAAAGGCATCAAGGGCTACGGCAGTGGTGGCCCCGGTGGCGGGCCCATCGTTACGGATCACCTCGCCAAGCTGCTGGTTGGGCGCGATCCTTTCGATATCGAGCGCAACTGGGATATCTGCTGGCGTTCCACAATGCATTACGGACGCATGGGCGTCACGATGAACGCGATCTCAGGCGTCGATCTTGCTCTGTGGGACATCGTCGGCAAGGCGCTGAACGTGCCCGTCTATCGCCTGCTGGGTGGTGAAACCAAGGATCGCATTCCCGCCTACTGCACCGGTAACGACATCGAGCAGCACGTCGAGTTTGGATACAAGCGGCTCAAGCTTGCCATCCCGCATGGCCCGGCTGATGGTCGCGAGGGAATGGCGAAGAATCTCGAACTCGTCAAGCGCGCCCGCAAGGCGCTTGGCCCTGATGGCGACATTATGCTCGATTGCTGGATGGCGTGGACGGAGCGCTACACCATCGAGATGGCCGAAATGATGGCGCCGTATCGTATCTACTGGATGGAAGAAGTACTGCAGCCCCACGATTACGCGGGCTTTGGCCGGCTGAAGGCACAGGTCAAATCCACCCGCATTGCCACCGGTGAGCATGAATACGGGCGCTATGGATTCCGCCAGTTGCTTG
>CAZBTA010000201.1:0-9489 GCA_964494515.1 uncultured Bryobacter sp. | reverse complement strand
CATTGCCGGCTTTGTCCTCTGGGTGCTCCGGATTCAGCGCTCGCCCCAGAGCTTGTGATAGCGGCCCATCCAGTAGGGCAACAGGAAGATCGTCCCATCATCCTCGCTTGACGGGTCGCCCCCTCCATCGAGCACAAACGGGTTCCCGTTCCACTTCATCACCGCGCGCTCATCCGGCTGCAGAAACACGGTCGTCTGCTTCTTCTTGAAGCGATCCGCCGTCTCTCTGACCGGCAAGTCCTTGCGCCAGCTGTTCTCCACGCGCCACTTGCGCAAATCAAGCGGTAGCCGCTCGAGCGTCTCCACGCCCTGCTTGCGCAACTCCAGGTTCTCCCCCCGGCCCAACTCATAGATCAGGTTCCATAGCGGGTTGCGCTCCGGCCGCATGTTCTCAAACCAGTCATCAAGCGCCTTCAGGATCCCCTTGCGGTACTCCGCGTTCTTCTCATAGCGCAGCAGCGGATAAAAACTCAGCATCGCCAGTTCTTCATCGCTGTAGTTCAGTTCCTCGCGCTGCTCCTTCAGCCGCTGCGCAATCTTCAGATATCCCAGGTCCTCGGCCGCCCGCTTCAGCTCGCGCTCATACTTCGCATCGCCCGTCACGTGCGCCGTCGTCCGCAAAAAGCTCATCCACTCCAGCGCATTGAGCGGCGCGTCCTCTTTACCTTCGCCGTTGAAGTAATCCAGATGCCACTTGCCCCACCGCGTCGGCTTGCCCGTCTTCGGGTCGATCAGATAAAAATCGTGCTTCAGCAGATAATCCATCTGCCGGCGGCAATCCTCGCGCACCTGGTTACGCAGCTCTCCAGCCGGCAAGATGTCCCACGCCAGCCCGAACAGATAGAAGTGCCCCACCGTCTCATCCGAGCTCGTGTCCGACTTGAACTCAAACTTCCGATCCGCCGTCCAATACCAGAACCCGTCTTTCGGCTTTTCCTCGGTCGGGTCAATGTACGACCGCGCGGGATAACCCGGCGTCCCCGTAATCTCCTCGAGAAACAGCACCGCCCGGATCACCCTCTCCGCCCGCTCGAGCGCCGCCTTGCTGCCCGTTGCCTTGTATTCGTACAGCTTCGCCGCCGCATACATCGCCGACCACAACCCGTCGTTATCATTCGAGAACGTCTTGTCCTTGTGCGTATCCGCGATAAATCCATGCCGGTCATGCCGCGCCGCGATCCCCTCATAGTGCACCGCCTTATCGGCCAGCCGCTTGCTCTCAAACCAGATCTCGCTCGCCCCGCAGCTCGTATCAATGCGCACGCGCCCCTTGGTCGGCTCCGAGATCCCCGTCACCTGGTCACAAGGCAAAAATCTTTTGCTGTGGAACAATCGCTTGTCCCGCCATACCCCCCTTTCCCCGGCTTTCCATACCGCGCCATCACTGGTTTTCAGCTCTAGCGCCGTACCCGGTTTTCCCTCACCCGCAGGGATAAGTCGGTTGTATACCTGCATATACGGTCGTAGGGCAAGCTCATTGGCCGCAACTTTTTCTGTGAACGCAAGGAACACTATCAGGATCAGAAACATCTCGTAAAACATACCGGATTTTCCTGGTTCGTGTCGATATGTTTGCTTGAGGGGCACCCCCCCTTGCGTATCGCCGCTCGAACGCAAACAATAGATAGGCATGGTCCTGTGAGTCACGGTAAGGCTTGCAGGGAGAAAGCAGAGGAATGAAAGTTCTGATTGCTGACGACAGCATTGTCAGTCGGCACATGCTGGAGGCTACAGTTCGTAAATGGGGTTACGAGCCCGTCGTGGCTTGTGACGGTCAGGAAGCCTGGGACATTCTCCAGAAAGACAACGCGCCTCAACTCGCCATTCTGGATTGGGTGATGCCTCAGCTCACTGGCCCGGAAATTTGCCGTCTTGTCCGCCAACAACAGGACAATCGCTATACCTATATCCTGCTGCTCACCAGCAAGAATCAGCGTGAAGATCTGATCGAAGGCATGGATTCCGGCGCCGACGATTACGTCACCAAGCCCTTCAATCACCATGAGCTCCAGGTGCGTCTCCGCGCTGGCCGCCGCATCGTCGACCTCCAGAGCGAGCTCCTCGTCACCCAGGCCGCTCTCCGCCAGCAGGCCACTCACGATTCCCTCACCAAGGTCTACAACCGTCATTCGATCTTCGAAGTGCTCGATCGCGAGCTCGTTCGTGCCGAACGCGAGAATCTCCCTGTCGGCGTCGCCCTGCTCGACATCGACTATTTCAAGCAGGTCAACGATACCTACGGCCACATCGCCGGCGATGCTGTCCTGTGCGAAGCCGCCCGCCGCATCAAGTCTTCGATTCGTTCCTACGATTCCCTCGGTCGCTACGGTGGCGAAGAGTTCCTGATCATTCTCCCCGGCTGTGACGAGGCCTGCACTCGTTCACAGGCCGAGCGCATCCGCCGCAGCCTCGCTGCCGAGCCCATGCCCATCCACGAGGATTCCCACTCCGACGTCTCGCTTGCTCTTACGGCAAGCTTCGGCGCCACCACGGCTCTTCCCGGGCAGAACTTCAATACCCAGGCCCTGCTTAAGCTCGCTGACGAATGCCTCTACGAAGCCAAGCGGGCTGGCCGCAATCAGGTCGTCTTCCGATCCATCATTGAGGCCAGCCGCAAACAAGCCGTCGCCAGCTAACTCCCCTCAGGGGTGCAGCTTCTTCAGCTCATCCATCAACAGCTTGTCCGCCGCATAGCTTGCCGGCTGGTAATTCAAAAAGTGCGACTCCATCGGCCCATAGGCCGGCGTACCGTTCATCTTTTTGCCGCCCTTGCGCAGCGCGTCCATGTAAAGGTACATCGACATGCGGAATCCATTCGCCGTCAACCGGTGGAACAACTCCGCCTGCGCCCTCTTGAGCTCTGTCGGGAACGTAACCGTCCGGCTTTCGTTCCACTTCAGAATCTCGCGCCCGTAGCCCACAAAGTAGCCATAATCCATCTGGAAGGCCGTCCGCTTGTTTGGCGTCCACGCATCCTCGAGGAATCCCTTGGCCACCAGCCGGTACTGGTTCAGAAAACTGTTGTGCACAAACATCCGGTTCCGGATCAGCGTCTCGATCAGATATTCAGCGCTCTTGGTCGAGTTCGATCCCGACGTCCGCTGCAGGCCCGGGTCCATCGTGAATCCAATCCACAGCCACGGCAGCCGCAACTCATGCTGAAACTCAAACATGTTCCGGTCCTTGCTGATGCTGTCGGCCACAAACGCCGGCGCCCCCAGCGCCATCAGGCCATTGCCCGGCGGCTGCTGGTCAAAGCCCAGCCCCATGTTGTGCGCCGCGCTGCGCACCGCGCGCATCTTGTCGCCCACTTCCCATAGCGAAGCCCCCGGCAGAACTTCGCGCGTCGAGAGCTTGCTGAATGCCGTGCGGCTTTGCTCGAGCAAACTCGGTTGTCCCAGCGCCTGCATCCGCAACACGTGCGAGACGATCAGCTGCGACTTGTACTTGTGCAACTCAAACTCGAGAAACGATCCATCCAGCTTCTGCCCATCGAGCAGCCGCGTACTCGTATCCACCAGCGCGAGCAGCCCCACCAGCCCCTGATCCGTCGGGTTCGCCAGATACGCGTCCTGTGCCGCAAACCACCTGCTCGGCACCTCCGCAGTCGGCTCCCGTGCAATATCCGCCACCCAGTCATTCAGCGTCGCCGCCACCGGCCCGTTGAACGCATCACTCGACCAAAGGGGATAATCGATTCCCACCGGCAGTTTGCGCACATCAATGGCCAACAGCTCATCCTTCGCCTTCTGTGCCTGCTCCAGCGAATTGATTCTTGCACCCATCAAGGTCGGCAACAGGCGCTCGAGCTGGCGCCCAAAGGCAATGTCCCGCTCCAATGGCGAGGCCCCGCTGATTGCCGCTCCACCCGGCTGCAGCGGCCGAAAACTCGTTGCCACCGTCCCCGGCAATCTCATCTTCACCCGCATCGCCTTCACTTGCCCCAGCAGAATTGTCGCCTCCGCCGCCGTGGCTCCATCGTCAATCGCCCGCCGCACCACCGTCGCGTCCGATGACCCCATCCGCGCCAGATCAAACCAGTCCGGCCCATGACAACCCTGACAACTTCCCTTCAGCCGTGGCTTACGCCAGACATCCTTCGCCAACCTCTCATTTTGCGAGTCCTGAAATGCTTCAAGCCCCACGCTTCCTGTTGCAAAAGTAATTAAAATCAGCTTAATAAAACGATTCATGAGGTTCGTCTCAGGTTCGATTGTCAGCCTCCACACCATGGCCCACAATCGGTGTTTTCCTGACGCGAACTAAGGCGTCACTTAGTGATGCAGGGTTAGTCGTTGCCGCCGCTTGCGCCCACCTGGGCGACGTTAAAGTGGCTCAGCGTATTCGCATACTGCGCCACACCCTTGTACAGGGCCTCGGCGATCTTCTGCCGGTATTCCGGCTTCTTGAGCAGCGCCTCTTCCTTCGGGTTACTCAAGAATCCGATCTCCGTCAGAATGCAGGGCATCCCCGCGCCAATCAGCACAATAAACGGCGCCTTCCTTACCCCGCGGTCCTTCGTCCGGTTGCCCGCCTTCACGCTACCCGCATACAGCGTTTGCTGCACGCGCGTGGCAAACTCTCGCGACTCATCAATCTTGTCCTTGAGTGCGATCTTCTTGATCAGGTCCTGCAGATCACCAACGCTGCGCTCGCTCGAGGCATTCTCGCGTGCTGCTACTTCTAGCGCTTCGGCCGACGACGTAAAGTTCAGGTAGTACGTCTCCACCCCGCTCGCCGTATTCAGGCGCGACGAGTTCGCGTGCACCGAGATAAACAGATCCGCCTTCTGGCTGTTGGCAATCAGCGTCCGCGCTTCCGGCGAGATGTAGGTGTCATCCGTCCGCGTCAAAACCACTTCGCTGCCCAGATTTGCCTCGATCAGCTCCGCCAGCCGCTTGGCCACGTCGAGTGTGACTTCTTTCTCCACCAGCCCCGTCGTCCCGATCGATCCCGCATCATGGCCACCATGGCCCGGGTCGATCACCACCTTGCCGATCTTGAGTCCCAGTACGCGCGTCAGCGATTGCTGCTTGCCTGCCATGCGCGTCGCGGCCACCGCGGGCGTCGAAGTTTGCTCGGCTCGCCGGCTGATGTTCGACGGCGGCAGCTTCACGCGAAAATCCCGATACGCAAACCCGGCCAACCGGTAGGGCAGGGCACTCGGCTCCGCCTTCGGCAGCCGCACTTCCCCAACCAGCACCGGCGGCTCAGGCAACTTGAAATTCGATTTCGTCACTCGCCGGCCCACCTGCGGATCTGGCACAAACTTGCGCGGTATCACTTTGCCGGCAGGCGCGCTCGGCGCACTGGCCGTTGCCGTCACCACAGGCATGATGCTCCGGCTTGGCGGCGGCGCCGGGTTGGCGGGAATTGCACTCACCGGCGGCGCCAGCGGATTCTTCCACACCCCCGCCTTCGGCTTCAGTTCCACCACCAGCCGGTTCGGGCCGCTCATCACCATCGAGCGATACTCTACCTCGCTGCCATTGGCCACCGTGAGGTCAAACACCAGCCGCGTCACACCCTTCTGGTTTTCGGCCACCCGCACCTGCTTGAGCAGCTTGCCGCTGGCTTCAATCGTCCGGATCCCACCCTTGGCCACCACACCCTCAAGCCGCGGCTTCATCCCCGCAAAGTCAAAGAAAATGCGCGCCGGGTTGTCCGCGCGGTCGGCCTTGATATCGATCACCCCTTCGGCGACCACCGTTACCCGCGTCAGATCATCCTGCGCGCTGATCTTGATTTCCCGAATCGCTCCCAGCGGCGCTGCTGCTTCCTGCCCCAATAGCCCCACACACAACACCACTCCCAGGCAGGTCGTGTTTACCCACCCCGTTGCCGCGAGACTCGAGCGCAAGCGCATCCCTGGTTATTGCATCCAGATATGAATTTTCCCCTCGGCATCCACTGTTTGCTGGATCCTCGGTTGCACCGGCTCTGCCGGTTTGGCAGCCACAACCGGCTGCTGACGCTTCGCGTCGCCATACTTCCGCCCCACCTTGTAGACGTAATCGATCGTCTCCGGATACGGCGGTATCCAACCATGCTTCTTCACCGCTGCTTCACCCGCGTTATAGGCGGCCAGCACCAGGCGGTCATCGCTAAACTTCGTCTTCAGATAACGCAAAAACTTCACGCCACCTTCAATGTTCTGCCGCACATCAAATGCGTTCGTCACGCCCAGTTGGCGCGCCGTCGACGGCATCAGTTGCATCAGCCCCATCGCGCCCTTCGGCGATACGGCGAGCGGATTGTAGTTGCTCTCCACCTCAAGCACACTGCGCACCAGCAACGGGTCCACCCCATGCGTCGCGGCCGTCTGCTCCACAATCTCGTTCACTTCCGCCTTCGCAGCCGACACTGGCTTCGGCGCCGAAACCGTCTTCCCCATCACTTCAATCGGCGGCACTTCCTTCGGCAGAATCACCTGCGTCCGTACCAGTCTTCCGGTGCCTTTATCCACGCGTACTGTCGTGCGTACTACCTCTGGCGCGTCGGCAGCCATAGCTGCGACACTCGCCACACAAAAGCACGTTACGCTAAAACAAAAGCGAACCATTCTGTTCCAAACCATCATATCTGAAAACTCTTTTTGAATCAATGAATTATGCTCCACTGAGTGCTTTCCTGCTCGCCGGCGGCGCCAGTTCGCGCATGGGTCGGGATAAAGCATTAATCGAAATTGAGGGCAATCCCTTACTAGTACGACTCGCCTCAATGCTCCAAAATCTGGCCGGCGAGGTCGCCATTCTCGCGCCCTCCGGACGATACGAATCCTTCGGGTACAAAGTCCTTCCCGATCGTCTTGCAAATTGCGGGCCACTCTCCGGCGTCGAGACCGCTCTCCGCCATACCCGCCATTGCTGGGCGCTCATCCTCGCCTGCGATCTCGCCCATGTCACGCCCGACTGGCTTGTCACACTGGCTTCACACGCTCGTCCGGGCCTCGACGTCATCACCTCGGGGGATAACCCGCTTTGCGCCCTCTGGAACGTCTCCGCTCTGCCCGCCGTCTCCGCCGCCCTCGATAGCGGCCAATTCCGCGTGCGCAGCGTCGTTGCCACGCTCAAAAGCGAAAATCTCATTCCACCCGACCCCGGAATCTTGGCAAACTGGAATCGTCCGGAAGATTTACCCCCATCTTCTGGCGAAAGAAAGGCAAATCGTGGCGGTTGAAGGTTTTCCCTACTACATCGAGTTCCGGCACGTTTCTAAGACGTTCGACAGGCCGATTTTAGTCGACACAAATTTTTATGTTCCTGCGGGAGAAACCGTAGCCGTCATCGGCCGCTCCGGCGTGGGCAAAAGTGTGTCACTTGGCCACATCATGGGGTTCATCAAGCCCGACGAAGGCCGTGTCATCGTCGGCAACCGCGACATCACCTTTTTCAACGAAGCCGAACTCCGCACCGTCCGCAAAAAGGTCACCATGGTCTTTCAGTCCGGCGCCCTGTTCGATTCCCTCACCGTCGGCGAAAACATCCTGTTCTCCCTCGAGCTCCGCGATGACTACGACGAGCAGAACAAAGAAGACGTCGTCGACGGCCTGCTCGACCTCGTCGACCTCCTGCCTTTCAAAGACAGCTACCCCGCCGACCTCTCCACCGGCCATCGCCGCGCCGTCGCCATCGCCCGCGCTCTCGCCGCCCAGCCCGAGTGCGTCCTCTACGACGAGCCCACCACCATGGTCGACCCCATCATGGCCAACCACCTCGGCAACCTCATGCTGCGCCTCAAGATGCAGCTCCAGCTCACCAGCGTCGTCGTCACCCACGATCTCGAGCTCATGCGCAAGGTCGCCGATCGCGTTGTCTTCCTCTCAGAAGGAAAAGTCGCATATTTCGGTCCCGTTGAAGGGCTCGAAACATGCGACCATGAACAACTTCAGGAATTTTTGCGACTCGATCGAATCGCCTGATCCTCGCGCTACGGCTTAGCCGCCGTAGCTCTGCGCGATGCGCTTCTTGGCTTCGTCAAACACGCTGATCTTGCCGTCCTTGATCATCTTCTTCACCAGCGTTTCTTCAAAGATGTCCGCGCGCTCTGATGCCTTGCGATTCTTCACCATGGTCACGATCTCAGCCCGGCGTGCCGGCAACTGATTCAGGTCCGCTTCCACGCGGCCCGTCACCTTGACAAAGAACCACTTGCCGTCGAGCGAGATCGGGCCAATCGCTTCGCCCACCTTCTTCTTGAACGCATCCGCGATCGCCGAGGCCGGTCCCAGTCCATCGGCAAAGCCCTGCCGGTTGAACTCCTGGCTGCTCTTCACCGTCGTGCCAAGTTCCTTGGCCAGTGCTGCAAAATCGGTGTTTCCGCTCTTCAGCATCGCCGCGCCGATATCCTTCTTCTTGTTGATCTGGGCCGTGTTCTTGTCGATGAACAGGCGCGACAAAATCTCTTCCCGCGCTTGCTCAAACGTGGCAGGCAACGCCGGGTTAATGCGCTCGGTCACCACAACCACCTGCGTTTTATCGGCTACCGTCACGCCTTGGGACACTTCTCCCACTTTCGCCGTCCGAATCGCCGCCCAAACATCAGACTTCGGTCCCAGTCCCGGCAATTGCGTGTTTTCGTCCTTGTAGTTCATCTGGATTGGCGTGATGCCCAACTGCGTGGCCGTTGCCGAGGACTTCCCGCCACTCTTTTCCAGTTCGCGACGCACGGCGTCAACCGTGCGGCTCAACAGGTCTGACGCCTTGGAGGCCCGCAGTTCCGCTTCAAGCGATCCCTTCACTTCATCAAAGGAACGCAAACCCGCCGGTGCCTTCTCGAGGTTCTCAATGATGTGATAACCAAACTCGGTCTTGATCGGGGTGCTCAGCTGGTTGACCGGCGCCGTAAACAGATACTCGTCAAAGTTCTTCGTCGTCTGTCCGCGCACCACAAACCCAATATCGCCC
This sequence comes from uncultured Bryobacter sp., assembly GCA_964494515.1. Taxonomy (GTDB): domain Bacteria; phylum Acidobacteriota; class Terriglobia; order Bryobacterales; family Bryobacteraceae; genus Bryobacter. Next base: position 583 of record CAZBTA010000201.1, on the reverse strand, counting down.
CCGCGATCCTTCGACCCCGGATCTTCCGAATACTTCTTCACCAGGTCTTCAAACTTCGCGCCCGCCTTCAGCTGCTTGTACACCTGATCGGCGAGGTCCTTCATCTTCTTGTCTTCCGATTCCGGCTTTTCGCTCGTCTTGAACAGAATGTGACGTGACCGCACGCGCTCCGGCGAACGGTAATTGTCGATGTTCTCCTGATACAGCTGCTTCAGCTCGTTCTCGCTGATCTGCATCCCAACTTCAGCCTTGCTCTGATCAATGCGGTAAATCGCGACATCGCGCGTCTCCCGCGTCTTGAACGAGGCCTTGTTCTTTTCGTAGTCGGCCTTCAACTCTTCATCGGTAACCCGAATAAACTTGCCCTGCTCAGCCTGGTCGAGAGCCACAAAATCAACCTTGATTTTCTCTTCGCTCTCACGGAATGCCTTCTCTACTTCCGCCGGCGTCGCCACCGAGCTCATCATCAGCAGCATGCGCAGCCGCTGCGTTTCGAGATCCTTGCGAATCCCGTCTTCAAACTGCGCCACCGTCAGGCCGCTCTGCTGCAGCATGCGCGCATATACATCCGCGCCCACAAACT
>CAZBTA010000200.1:0-9543 GCA_964494515.1 uncultured Bryobacter sp. | reverse complement strand
GGTGGACTCGACGCTGAGTCTGCTGGGCGAGCAGGTGCGCGGGGCGAGGCAGGGCCTTGAGCAGATGCGGGGTAGCGTGCAGCAGTTGCTCGAGCGGATTGAGGACGCGGTGTTGTTGTTTGATGAGCAGGAGCGGCTGGTGAATGCGGGGCGGGCGATGGACCGGTTTCTGGGTAGAGGGCGGTGGGAGATGACGGGGGCGCATGTGGCGGAGGTGTTTCCGCCAGGGGACGCGGCGCATGTGATCCAGAGCGCGATGGCGCTGCGGCAGCCGGTGGTGAATGCCGAGGTGATGCTGGATGGGCGGCAGGTGCTGGTGGATGTGGATGTGCTGGATGAGAAGGGATTCTTTGTGACGATTCGTGATGCGGAGGCGAAGCTGAGCATTACGAGGCAGCTGGATGTGTCGCAGCGGTTGAGCGCGTTGAACAAGCTGACGAGCGGGGTGGCGCATGAGATCAAGAACCCGCTGAACTCGATCGGGCTGCATCTGGAGATCCTGAAGGAGCGGGTGGGGGGCAATGATGAGGTGGCGGATGAGGAGTTGCGGATTCTGAGGGAGGAGACGCGGCGGCTGGACCGGGTGGTGAAGACGTTTCTCGACTTTACGAAGCCGGTGGAGTTGAAGCTCAAGCCGTTGCGACTGGATGAGCTGGTGGGCGGGTTGGTGCAGTTTCTTGCGCCCGAGGCGCAGATGAAGCAGGTGGATCTGAAGCTGTTTGGCGTGCCGGTGGAGATCCGGGGGGATGCGGATCTGCTGAAGCAGGCGATGCTGAATCTGCTGCGCAATGGAATGGAGGCGATGCCGGAGGGTGGGCCGCTTGAGGTGCTGATGGAGCGGGACGGGGCGGAGGTGGTGGTGAAGATCAAGGACCGGGGGACGGGCATTGCGCCGGAGAGCCGGGGGAAGATCTTCCAGCTGTACTTTACGACGAAGACGAAGGGGACGGGGATTGGGCTGGCCGTGACTTATCGGGTGGTGCAGTTGCACAATGGGAGTATCCGGTTTGAAAGCGAGCCGGGGGAAGGCACAGAGTTTGAGCTGCGCTTTCCTGTCCTGGAGGTGGATTGATGCGGCGGTGGAACTGGCACGGCCTGGTGGTAGCGCTCGCCGCGATGGCGGTGGAGCAAGGATGTTTTTTCAAGAAGAGCCCGCCGAAGGCTTCGATCGTGATACCGCCGGCGCCGACGCCTGAGCCGCCGAAGCCGCTGCCGACACCGCCACAGTTGCCGGCTGGGGAGCCGCCCGCGAAGGCCGCGGAGAAGGTATCGCAGATGCCGCAATTGCCGCCGCCTGTTGAGCCGAAGAAGCCGGCGCGGAAGACCGTGAGGCGACCAACGCCGGTGGCGCAGCCGCCGCAGCCGACGACGGGAGAGCAGACGCCGACGCCGGAGCAGCCCGCGACTGTACCGCCTGTGGCGCCGCCTGCCGGGCCGAGTCTGCAGCCGATTCTCGGGCCGAAGGAAGCGCAGGAGCGGAGCGCGCGGATCCAGAGGTATCTGGATAAGGCGCGGCTGGTGGTGTTGAAGGCGGAGCGGAGTAATCCGGATGCGCGGCGCAAGGAGTTGATCGCGCAGGTGCGGACTTTTCTGCAGCAAGCGGAAGAGGCGCGGAAGGTGGATCTGGCGCGGGCGGAGAATCTGGCGGAGCGGGCGGAAGTGTTGTCGCGGGGGCTGGAGCAGTAGTTCGTCAGCGTTGCCGCGCGTGATCGTGCGTGCTAGCATCGCGGGCTATGAATCGCCTCAGATGCTGTGTGCTGCTCATTGTGCTTGCTGTTGTCGCGCGAGCCCAAACCCAATTCACTTTGTCGAATGGCGTGACGTATAAGTCGCCTGAGGGGTGGAGGAGTGTGGAGGTTGAGGGTGGGGTAAAGTGGACCGCACCGGAGGGCGACCTGAATGTGTGGGTGTTGGCGGTGGATGGCGCGAATGCGACAGAGGCGGTGGCGGGGGCGTGGCGGCGCGTGAATGCGGGGATGGGGTGGAAAGTGCTGACGCAGAATGAAGGCGTGGGGCGGAACGGGTGGGAAAGCACTTTGAGCGTGGGATATGATGCGCCTGCCAATGAGAAGCGAGCGGTGCAGGCGTTGCTGTTGCGGGGCAAGACGGCGGTGGTGGTGCTGATTGATGGCGACATGGGGACGGCGGAGAAGCGGAGCTCGCAGATGAATCTGTTGATTGGATCGCTGCGGCAGGCAGGGGAGAAAACCGAGTCGTTTGCGGGCCGCAAGGCGTCGAAGCTGACGCCGGAGCGGATTGCGGAGTTGAAAGAGTTTTTGCTGAGCGGGATGAAGCTGGCGGATGTGCCGGGAGTGGGCGTGGCGGTGATTGAGGGCGGGAAGGTTGTGTACGAGGCCGGGCTGGGCGTGAAGGATGTGAACACGAAGGCTGCGGTAGATGCGAACACGTTGTTCATGGCGGCGTCGAATACGAAGGGGATGACGACGCTGTTGCTGGCGATGCTGGCGGACCAGAAGAAGCTTGCGTGGAACCAGCAGGTAAAGAGTTTGTTTCCGGCTTTCCAGTTGGGTGATGCGGAGATCACGAAGCAGGTGCAAGTGCGGCATCTGGTGTGTGCCTGCACGGGGATGCCGCGGCAGGATTATGACTGGATCTTTGAGTATCAGGGGCAGACGGCGCAGTCGTCGATGGAGATGCTGGGGGCGATGAGGCCGACGAGCAAGTTTGGCGAGGTGTTTCAGTACAGCAATCTGATGGTTTCGGCGGCGGGTTACGCGGCGGCGCATCTGGTGAGCCCGGGCAAGGAGATGGGGGCGGCTTATGACGCGGCGATGGAGCAGTATGTGTTTGGGCCGCTGGGGATGAAGTCGACGACGTTCAGCATGAGCAAGGCGCTGGCCGGCAATTACGCCAAGCCACATGCGGAGAATCTGAATGGCGAGATGGTGGTGGTGCCGATGGATCTCAATTACGCGGTGGTGCCGCACCGGCCGGCGGGTGGGGTGTGGACGAGTGCGCATGATCTGGCGCGGTATGTGCTGAATGAGTTGAACAAAGGGGTGCTCGATGGCAAGCGGGTGGTGTCGGAGGCGAATCTGCTGGAGCGGCGCAAGCCGCAGATTGCCGTTGGGGAGGACATCTTTTACGCGATGGGATTGAGCGTAAGCAAGAGCAACGGAATTGAGGTGGTGAGCCACGGGGGATCGTTGTTCGGCTACAAGAGTGATCTCAGGTTTTTGCCAGAGTACGGGGTGGGGGCGGTGATTCTGACGAATTCGGATAACGGGCCGATGTTGATTGGGCCGTTCTTGCGGAAGTTTCAGGAAGTGTTGTTTGACGGGCGGCCAGAGGCGCGCAAGAGCCTGGAGCTGGCGGTGCAGAACTCGAAGAAGGGACTGGCGAAGTTCAAGGAGATCTACACGGTGCCGGCGGAGGCAGGGTCGGCCGCGGGGCTAACGGGCAAGTATCAAAATGCGGCACTCGGCACGCTGGTGGTGAGCCGGGAAGGGGGGGATCTGGTCTTTGATTTTGGAGAGTGGAAGAGCCCGATGGCGTCGCGGAAGAACGCGGATGGGACGGTTGGTTTTGCGGTAACGAGGCCGGAGCTGTTGGGGTTTGAGTTTGTGCGTGGCGGCACGAAAGAGGAGCCGACCATCGTGACGCGCGATGCGCAGCATGAGTATGTGTTTGCGCGGGTGAAATAAAAAACGCCAGCCGCACGGGGCGACTGGCGTGGGGAATGAGAGGAGAACGAGGTTAGTCGTTCGAGGTGGTGGGAATGGCGGAGATCTGCGAGGTTGTCGCCTGATCACCGTTGACGTAGAGCTTGAGTTCGACACGGCGGTTGTTCTTGCTGACCTCGCGGCGGTTGGCGCCTTCGGCGATCTGCGATTCCATACCAAAGCCGGCCATGTAGATGCGGTGCAGCGGGATGCTGTGCTTGAGCGTCAGGTAGCGAACGACCGCGTCAGCACGCTTCTTGCTGAGCTCGAGGTTGTAGGCCTTCGAGCCGGACTTGTCGGTGAAGCCCTGAACTTCGACGACGAAGTTCTTCAAGCTACCAGCCTTGGCCACCATCTGGTCGAGAGCGGCAGTGGCGTCGGCGTCGAGCGTGTGGGCCCCGAACTTGAACAGAACGTTCTCGGTTGAGACGAGAGTCATGTTCTGAAGATTTTCAATGCGGGTGTTGAGCTGCTTGGTGGAAGCAGTGAGATCCTTGCTGGTCTGGTTGGCGGCGTTGAGGCCCTGTTCGGCAATGGTGCGGCCTTCGGCGGCTTCCTTGCGAGCGAGCTCGGCGGCGGTGTTGGCCTGGTCGGCGCGACCCTGAGCGCCCTGGGCGCGTTCGTCGGCGCGAGCCACGCCACGTTCGAGTTCTTCGATGGACTTGGCTTGAGCCTTGGTGGTGCTGTCGAGATCACCCACCTTCTGCTCGATGGGGGCGACGGTGGTTTTGACGAACTTCTTGGTGGCGCAGCCCGTGATGAACGGCGCCAGTGCGAGAGCCGCAATTGAAGTGGAGCGAATCATAGTGAACATGGTTGTGTTTCTCCTTGGGGAAATGGCGCGTTGAGTTCCGTCAAATGCTTTGGTGGCGGCGGGTGAATGGTCGCCGCCACCAAAGGCCTCACCCACGCTACCGGTTGTTGAGAGCCGGTTGCTGCCTCCGAGCGTGATGTGAAGCGAAGTCATTGCATCTACTCAATAGGCAAGTGGCGTGCCAAACCGCCAAAGGACGGTATGTTGTTGATTTGAATAGGGAATGGTTTCGGGGCGGGGAGAGGGGAGGCGGGTAAAGGTTGCCGGGGAGGAGTAAAACTTACATGAGTTGGCCCGGGGGCAGGTAGTTGTGACGCTGTCTGGGGTATGGGACCGATCCTGAATCAAGACCTGGGCTTTGATGAGGTGCGGTGGGCGACGCTGCGGCGGACGAGCTATGACTCACGCATCTCCTTTCTCGGCGCGCCGCAGAAGACGCGGCTCAGCAAGGGGACGCGACTGTTCCGGCTGATGCGGCTGGCGGCGGGGATGTATTGGGATGGGGTGTGGTGGATGCCGGAGGATGTGTTTGCGCAATTGCGGGCGGTGAACAATCAGGCGACGCATGGCAGTGGGCCGCTGCTGCGGAATCTGATAGCCGAGGGGTTGGCGTTGCCGAATGGGAAGGTGCAGCTATCGGTGGCGGAGATTGAGCTGAAGGAAGATGTGTTTGCGTGGGTGGGCAAGGCGTCGGCGTTGTTTGACCGGCCGGGCGGGATGGAGCAGGTGTTTTTGCCGCATTTGAATGACCGGGTGGCGAGGGTGGTGCGGACGTACGGGCTGCAGTTCTAGTGATTGAATAGAAGGACCATGTTGAAGAGCAAAGTGGCCGTGCTGGCGGCCTACCAGCAACCCCTTGAAGTGCGTGAGTATGAGGTGGATGACACGCTTGCGGAGGGAGAGGCGCTGGCGCGCGTGGAGATGGCGGGCATCTGTGGCACCGACGTGCATTTGTGGAAGGGCGAGTTGCCGATTCCGATCCCGGTGATTCTGGGGCATGAGAGCGCGGGGCGGATTGAACGCATGGGGCCGGGGCTTGAGGTGGACTGGACGGGGCAGAAGCTGGCGGTGGGCGACAGGGTGGTGTGGGCGAGCAGCATTGTGTGTGGGGAGTGTTATTACTGCCGCATCAAGCGGACGCCAACGCGGTGTCTGAAGCGGAAGGCGTATGGAATCTCTTATTGCTGTGATGAAGCGCCACATCTGCGCGGTGGCTATAGCGAGTGGATTCTGCTGCGCAAGGGATCGTCGATTTTCAAGCTGCCGGAGGAGGTGAGCTTTGAGGCGATTGTGGGGGCGGGGTGTGCGCTGAATACGGCGCTGCATAGTGTGGAGCGGATTGGGGTGGAGATGGGCGATACGGTTGTGGTGCAGGGGGCGGGGCCGGTGGGGCTGGCGGCGCTGGCGGTGGCAATTGAGAGCGGGGCGGCGAAGACAGTGGTGGTGGGTGGGCCCGAGCACCGGCTGAAGATGGCGAAAGAGTTTGGGGCCGATGTGGTGGTGAGCCTGGATGAGTACAAGACCGTGGAGGCGCGGCGGAAGGCCGTGTATGACGCGGTGGGCGAATATGGGGCGGATGTGGTGCTGGAGTGTGTGGGGCATCCGTCGGCGGTGCCCGAGGGGATGGAGTTGGCGCGGGATGGGGGGAAGTATCTGGTGATGGGGCAGTATGCGAATGCGGGGAATGTGGAGTTGAATCCGCATGTGATTACGCGCAAGCAATTGACGATGATGGGGAGTTGGGCGTTTGAGGCGCGGCATGTGTGGGGGGCGGTGGAGTTTTTGGCGCGGAGCAAGAAGTGGCGGGAGTTGTTTGAGCGGCAGGTGACGCACCGGTTCCGGCTGGATGAGGCGGCGGTGGCGCTGGATACGGTGAGGAGGCTGGAGGCGGGGAAGGCGGTGATTTTGCCTTAGGGGAGGCCAATACCTTGCCCCGAATTTTGTTGCAGGTGCCAGAGCCAAGGTGGAGGATTTTTGATTGGCGAATCCAAAGACGGAGATGACGTAGCGATTTCTGTTCAGCTTCCCCTAAAGCGACTGGATTGGGGCGACTTTCGAGAGTTATGTTTTGTGTGCATGAAATCGCCTCACGGGTAATTCTCTGCACGTCGAACATGACAATCTTGCGCGGAGGCCTCTATGAAGTTAGCGAAATCGCTCAACACGGTTAATTGAGTAGATACTGCTTGAGGACTGGCTCTTGATCATTGGGGAATCAAGACTCTGCGTATGCCGGGCGACGAAGTCCTTTGAGCGGCAGATCCCGCAATGGTTCCAGTCTCTTCGGGTGATGGGTGGCTGAGACTCTGGGGTTAAGAGCTAAGACTGGTCTTGCGATTGTCGCAGGGGAGCTTCTTTGCGTTTGGCGCTGCGTTGGCGGATTTCGGCGAAGGCTTGCTCGCCTTCAATGAACTCGCCGCGGTCAGCTTCGGCGATGCCAATGGCGATTTCTTTGCGAAGCGCTGCTGTGGTGTTGTCGGACATCGATCAGTGTTTCGATTTTACGCCGGGTTTGGGGAGACCCCTGCCCGGAGGGAGGCGGGCAAGGGTCTCTGAGGGGTTACTTCTTGACTTTGGCTTTGACGCGGGCGGCGAAGTCGGCGGCGATTTTGGCGCGGACTTCCGGGGAGGCGTCGAGACGGAACTGGTAGCTGGCGATGGTCTTGCCGGTCTTGACGTCGACCATCTCCAGACGATGATCTTCGTTGCGACCGGTGACCTTCTTGTAGAGGATCTCGGCGTAGGCGCCCGAGTGCATCTTGGCGAGCTGGACCTTGAGGTCGGGCTTTTCGAGCTCTTCGATGAAGGTGAAGGGGAGTTCGGCGTCCTTGAGGGCCTTTTCCACTACGGGCTCAAGGCCGTCCATTTTGTCGACATAGACAGTGAGTTTCTCCTGGGCAAACGCGGCCAGCGAGAAGACAAGCGATAGAAGAATTTTCTTCATACTGTTTACATATTAACAATTCTTCACTGGTTCGAGAGCAATCGGCGGTACCATGCAAGCATTGGGGTTTGAATGTTCGGCCCACGATGGGCGCTTGTATTTATGGGCCAATTGCGGCGCTGAGGATCTGCGGCGGCAGCTTGCCGGTATCGGACTCGGAAACGTAAAACTGGATCGGGGATACGTGTGTCTACCGGGCGGTGAGGTGAGCGAGCGTGATGTGGTGGCGCTTGGGGTGGATACCTGGGGGCGGCTGTGGCCGGAATGGTTGCAGGGCGGAGAGCTGCTGCAACCGAGCGCGGTGTACTGGGCGCATGTGACTTTGTTTGCCTGGCAGGTGATGGAGATGTGGGGCTACCTGCCGTTGCTTGCCAAGGGGCGCGACGGCTACGAGGCGCGGTGGGCGCCGCGATTTGTAGGGGAACAACGACGGACGTTTGAAGAATTTGTGGAGCGGATGCCCGATGTGGCGCGGGCGCTCGTGCTCGAGCCCGGCAAGAGGGCGGGCGTGGAGCGGCGCGTGGTGATCGAGCAGGTGATGGGGTGGGTGGTGGATGCGCAGGTGAGGCGCGTGGCGGGCAAGGCGGGGCAGCGGATGCCAGTGCCGCCGGTGTTTGCCAAGTGGCAGATGGCGCTGAGCGCGCCGATCGCCGTGGTGCAGGGCGAGAAGGGAACGATTGAGCGATTCCATAGCGGGATCCTGGGCTGGCAGCGCGGGGTGGACCTCGAGGGCGTGTGTGGGTACAGGCTGGTGTTCCGCGTGGCGCCGCCGCCGGAGGGGATGCGTGAGGGGTGGATGGTGGTGCCGGTGATTGAAGACCTGCTCGAGGCGGGGCGTGAGTATGCGCTGCGTGGCGTGGAAGATCTCGAATTGCGCGGGGGCAAACTGGCGGCCGAGGCGGCGTGGCGGAACTTTGAGCTGGCCTCGCAGCTCTATCCGGCACTGCAGAACTACGAAGAGCAGAAGAGCGATGGACTGTATCTGCCGGGTGAGCGGGTGATCGAGTTTCTGGCGCGGTTTGCGCCGTTGCTCGAGCAGGCGGGGTTTGCCGTGGAGCGGCCCGACTGGTGGCGCGAGGGCGACGGGGCGAAGGTGGAGTTGAGCGGGCATCTGAAGAGCGATGAGGCGCCGGCGGAAGCGCGCACGGCGATGGGCTCGAAGGTAAGGCTGGACTGGGCGGCGCTGCTGGGGGACCGGCCGGTGACGATGGCGGAGCTGGCGGAGCTGGCCAAGCACAACGGCGAGATGCAGCAGATCGACGGCAAGTGGATGCGCATTGACCCGGTGAGCGTGCGGGATGCGATGAAGTTTTTGAAGGCAGGGCAGAAGCGCGTGTTGACGGCGCGCGAGGCGCTGCGCGAGGTGTTGGGCATGGGCGGGGCCGGCAGGGCGCTGGAGGTGCGCGAGCTGTCGACGGAGGGGTGGATTGGGGAGTTGCTGCGGCGGCTGAAGGAGCCAGGCGAGATCAAGGAATTGCCGGTGCCGGAGGGATTGCGCGGAGAGATGCGGCCGTATCAGCGGCGCGGATTCTCGTGGATGCAGTTTGTGACGGGGTTTGGGCTGGGGGCCTGTCTGGCGGATGATATGGGCCTTGGCAAGTCGCTGCAGATGCTGGCGATGCTCGCGTCGCGACAGGGCGTGGGGCGGCCGTCGCTGCTGGTGTGTCCGACGTCGGTGATCGGCAACTGGGAGCGCGAGGTGATGAAGTTCTTCCCGGCGATGCGGCTGATGGTGCATCACGGGGTGGCGCGGACGAAGGGCGATGAGTTTCGCCAACTGGCCGAGCAGCATGATCTGGTGGTGACCAGCTACAGCCTGTTGCACCGCGATCACGAGACGCTGAGCGATGTGGACTGGGATGGCATTGTGCTCGATGAAGCGCAGAACATCAAGAACTACGAGACGAAGCAATCGCGGGCGGCGCGGACATTGCCGGGGGGCTACCGGGTGGCGCTGACGGGGACGCCGGTGGAGAACCATGTGGGCGATCTGTTCTCGCTGATGGAGTTTTTGAACCCGGGGCTGCTGGGCGGGCAGAAGGAATTTCAGGTGCGGTTTTTCAAGCCGATTCAGAATCAGAACAATCCGCGGGCGGTGCAGC
>CAZBTA010000199.1:0-9614 GCA_964494515.1 uncultured Bryobacter sp. | reverse complement strand
GCTTCGGCTGGTTTGACTCGATCGCTTTCTCAAGCCGTGGAATGCCGGCCTTCAGATTCGACTGGTGCAGCACCTGCGCCAGGGCCGGATAGAGGTCGTTTTCGGGTGTGGCCGGGTAGTAGGGCTTGACCTCGCCCTGGAAGCTATCCTTACCCATCACCTCATGGCGCTCTTCGCGGGCGGCCATCAGGTTGGCCTTCGGGTCGGGCCGCTGGATCTTGTGATCGGTAACGGCGACGTGGATGACATCTTCCGTGCGGCGCTTGGGCATGTGGCAGGAGGCGCAGTTGGCGCGCTCCGGGTGCGGCCCCGAGGCATGACACGACTGGCAGGAGGCGTCGACGCTCGCCGTCTTCTTGTGCGGGTCGTGGCAGGTGGTGCAGGTGAGCTTGTCGCCCGAGTTGAGGAAGCACTTCGACTGCCGCAGGCGGTAAGCCGACCCGGCAATCTCGAACTTGTCCTTGCGGTCGTTATCGAAGTGCTGGATGTAGTCGCCAAGCAGTTCGGTGGGCGAGTAGCTGAAGATGTTGCGGTCGTAGCGGACGATGGAGTTCGGCAGCGGAAAGCTGGTCGTCTCAAGGTGGCACTGCATGCAGACTTCCATCTGGCGGGCGCCGGAGAGCTTCTTGGGGTTGAGGATCTTGCCACGACCGCCCTGCGAGACATGCTCACGCCCCGGGCCGTGACAGCGCTGGCAGTCGATGCCCTCCGGCAGCTCGCCCTCAAACACCGGATCATCGAGCAGCGAAGTGCCCTTGGCCTTCATGTAGCCGTTGTGGCAGAACGCGCACTGGTAGCCGATGGCGCGGCGCATATCCATATGGTCGGGCCGGTCGTAGCCGGGGCTCATGGCGACGGTGCCGCCGTTTTCGGGATACCAGTTCACCGGCATCTCAAGCAGCCGCCCCTCGGGCGTGCGGTGGATGAAGGAGCGCGCGTGGTTGCCCGAGCCGAGGACATACTGGATCTCCTTTTCGAGCGGGTTCTCGTTGTTGCCCTCGGTGCGCCGCAGGTAGACCTTGCCGTCCTTCTGGAGGAACGTGTAGGTGAAGCCCGACTTGGGATGCGTGTAGCTGCTGGTGGGCACCTCGTCAGGGCTGATCTTGTGGAAGGCCTGCGCCATACCGGTCTGGCGGTAGGACAGCGCGATCTGCGCGTGGCAGCCTTCGCAGGTGCGGGGATTGACATATGCCGACTCCTCCTGCTTCGAACAGGAAGCAAGCACCAGAGCGAGCAGAACCAAAACAAACGGCATTGTTAAGCAGTATATTCTTCTCACTATGCATCCTCTCCTTGCGGTGTTGTTGGTTGGGGTTTCGCAGATCGACATCACGCCCACCTGGTGGCCGGTGATTGTGAACTGCTACATGCTCGAACGACAGACGAGTATCGCTGAATCGCCCATTTACGCCAAAGCCTTTGTCTTCTCCCAGGGCAAGGAGAAGACGGCCATCGTCACAGTGGACTCGTGCATGATGCCGCGCGACCTGATCGACAAGGCCAAGCAGATCGCGTTTGAGAAGACCGGCATCCCGGTAAACCGGCAGCTGATCTCGGCCACGCATACCCACATGGCGCCGGCGGCCATGAGTTGTCTGGGCTCACGGGTGGACGAGAAGTATGCCGCCTGGCTGCCCGGCAAGATCGCCGAGGCGATCGTGGTGGCCAACCAGCGGCTGAAGCCCGCCCGCGTGGGCGCATCTTCCGTTGTGGCAAGCGAACAGACCTTCGTCCGCCAATTCTTCTATCGCAGCGACAAAAAGCAGCTCGACCCATTTGGCGAGCGCAGTGTGCAGGCGAACATGCATCCCGGCTATCAGAACCCGGACATGACCTTACCCACCGGCCCGAAGGACGCGGCGCTGACCGTGCTCGCCATCGAGAGCACCGACGGCAAGCCGATGGGCATGCTCGCCAACTTTGCGATGCATTACTTCGACACCAAGCCCGTGTCGGCCAGCTACTTCGGCATCTTCGCGAAGCAACTGGCCGCGCGCATCGGCGCCCCGGACGACTATGTGATCGCCATGAGCCAGGGCGTGAGCGGTGACCTGATGTGGATGGATTACGCCAACCCCGCCCGGAAGAACTTCACGGTGGAAGACTACACCCGCGGCGTGGTGGACGCCGCCGAGCGCGCTTACCGGCAGGTGCGCTATGACAACAAGCCCGCGCTGCGGATGATCGAGCGCGAGGCGACGTTTGAGCGCCGCCGCGCCACCCCCGAGCGGATCGCCTGGGCGCGCCAGCTCTACACCGAATCGCCAAAGAACCAGCCCGAGGTGTATGCCCGGGAGGTTCTGCAGATCGAGACTGACCCGGTCAGGCAGCTCAAGCTGCAGGTGATGCAGATCGGCGAGCTTGGCATTGTGGCCTGGCCGAACGAGGTGTTTTCGATCTCGGGGCTGAAGCTGCGGGAACGGACGGGGTTTCCGCAACTGATGAACATCACCCTCGCTAACGGGGCGGAAGGGTACATTCCGCCGGAGGAGTTGCACCCCTTTGGCGGCTATACGACCTGGCCGGCCAAAACAGCGAGCCTTGCCACCAGCACCGAAGCCAAGATGGTGGCGATCTATACGGGCATGCTCGGCCAACTGCGGGCCAACCGCAAGCCAGCGAGGCCAGCCGAGGATTACTGGCCGCTCGAGGACCTGTCGGCCCCGGCGGGTTTAAAGATCGAGGGTTTGCGCGCCTACGGCATCCCCGGCCACCAGGGGCGGGCGATGTACCTGTCGGGCGGACGGGTCGAGGTGACAACCCGGCGCAAGAAGTTCAAAGTGACCTGTTGGGTCTGGCCGGTCGAGACCCGGCGTTGGGAGCAATTGACAGTAGAGAATTCGACGCTGATTCTAAAGGACTTTGAGGGCGCAGTAGACGAAATTCGCGTACAGTAGATTTTTTCTCTAGTAAATCTATCGACAATTATGTATCCTTGTCTTCGTGACGCTATTGTCGATCGGATTAGTCGCCTTATTGGCCGCCGAGCCGAAACCGGTCATCAAGAATCAGGGGTTTCTGCCTTTTGCCGATGCTCCGATTCACTACCGGACATCGAAGAACCTCGGCGACCAGATCACGGTGCTCAACCGTCAACTGGAGGCGGGTAAAGCAAAGCTGGCCTACGAGCCGAAGAACGGCTATCTGCGGTCGGTGCTCGAGCTGCTGGGCATACCGGCGTCGTCGCAGACGCTGGTGCACTCAAAGACGAGCTTGCAGTTTCGCCATATCGACAAGACGTCGCCGCGGGCGCTGTACTTCAACGACAACGTGTATGTGGGGCAAGTGCTCGGGGCGAAATCTCTCGAGCTGATTGCCTTTGACGCGCAACAGGGCGCGGTGTTCTACGTGCTGGGCGAGCAGGAGGTGGACGAGCCACGCTTTGAACGCGCCCAACTGGACTGCATGCAGTGCCACATCGCGCAGGCGACGCGGCGCATCCCCGGCGTGATGGTGCGCTCGAGCGCGAAGCCCGGCGCGCCGGTGCACACCATGGGGCACGAGACGCCGTTTGAGAATCGCTTTGGCGGCTGGTATGTGACGGGGTTGCCCGGGTTTGAACCGAAGATTGACCTGTCACGCTACCTGACGAACACAAGCGACATCGTGGCGCACCTTGTACTGGCGCACCAGACACAGATGCACAACCTGATCACCGAGACCAACTACCGTTTTCGTCTCGGGCAGGATTACCACCCGGCCGCGGACGCCACGGTGGATTATCTGCTGTTTGCCAATGAAGCGAAGTTACCGGAGGGGATACAAGCTTCCTCCGAATACCAACAACAATTCGTCGCCATGGGGCCCAAGGACAGCAAGGGGAGATCGCTGCGCGAGTTTGACCTCAAGACGCGATTGTTCCGCTATCCGCTGAGTTACCTGATCTATTCCGACGCTTTTGACGCCCTGCCGGAGGAACCACGCCGTTACATTCTCAAAAAGCTGTATCAGGCGCTGGTTGCGACCGGTAAACAAGACATCATCGAAATCCTGGCGGAAACCAAGCCAGGGCTGAATTGGGAGTAATACATGAAGCACCTCGCAATCTCTCTCGCGCTGGTTACGACAGCAAGCCTGTTCGCCGGCGAACCCGTTGAAGGCCGCTGGGCGGCGACACTGAAATCGACGGCCAACCCGACGGAAATTCCGTTCCGGCTGGACATCGGCAAAAAGGATGGCCAACTGGTCGGAACGCTCTGGAACGGGCGTGAGCCGAAGACCACGACGAGCGCAAAGTTTGTCGATGGCAAGCTCGAGCTGAACTTCGAGCATTACCTGACGTCGATCCAGGCCGAGCTCGTGGACGGCGAGCTGAAGGGCAAGATCGTGTCGTTGCGCAAGACGAAGGCGCCGACAGGGCCGCTGGGCAATCAGGCCTACGCGGGATCGGAGCGTCGGGATCGGGTGTACCAGACGCAGAACGAAACGCTGTTTGCGGCCAAGCATTATGTGGCGCCGACGGCGAAGGCGGCGGCCACGGCTCCCAACATCAACGGGGTGTGGGAAGTGGCGCAGGAAACCCCGAAGGGTGAAAAGGCCTGGCGGTTGATTGTTGAGCAGAAGGGCGCGGAAATTCTCGCGACGATTCTGCGCATTGACGGCGATACCGGTGGGTTGACCGGTGAGTGGCAGGACGGCAAATTTGTCGCGAGTCACTATGATGGCGCTCGCCCCGGCCTGGTTGTGTTGACGCCGCAGGCTGATGGCAGCCTGAACGTGAAATTGAATGCGGTGCCGCGCGTGGTGGAACTGACGGCATATCGTCCGGAAGTGGCGCGGGCCAAGGGCTTGCCCGAGCCGTCGAACTTCTTGACGCACACGACAGTGCGTGATCCGAACGAAGTTTTTGCTTACAACTTTCCGGACGTCAACGGCAAACTGATTTCAAATGACGACCCGGTGGTGAAGGGCAAAGTGGTGGTGGCGGTGGTGACCGGCACCTGGTGCCCGAACTGCCACGATGAAGCGCAATTTCTGGTGCAACTGCAAAAGAAATATGCGGATCGCGGCCTGCAGGTGATCGCCCTCGACTTCGAGGAGGAAGACCAGCTACAGTCTCTCACACGTGTCAAGGCCTTCATCAAGAAGTATGGTGTGCCGTATCCGTACCTGATTGCGGGGACGCCGCAGGAGATGTGGGACAAGATTCCGCAGGCGGTGAATCTGAACACGTGGCCGGCGACTTTCTTTGTGGGTCGTGATGGCAAGGTGAAGGCAGTGCACTCGGGATTTGCGGCTCCGGCGAGTGGGCCGTTCCATGTGGCGCTGAAGGAGGAGTTCACCTCGATCATCGAGAAGCTGCTCAAGGAAAGCCCGAATGGTGAAAACGGCACCGTGACGTCGGCGGCGCTGCGGTAAAAGGAGAGCTCCATGATTGTGCTGGTAGCGTTGGTTTTGTTGGGATGGCAAGCTGGCGCGCCAGCACAACCGGAGAACGAAAGGAGCCTCGTGAAAGAGCGGGGCTACTGGGAAGACAAGCGCACAGGGCTACTGTGGGCGGCGGCGGACAACGGCTCGGGGGTGACGGTGAGCCAGGCGAGGCATTACTGCAAGACGTTTCGCGGAGGGGGCATCGCGGGATGGCGCTTGCCGGAGATTGATGAACTGCAGCCGCTGTTTGGGGGTGTGGCGGATGAGCGGGGATTCCGGTTGGTCGCGCCGCTGAAGGTAAGCGGGTGGGCGTGGTCGAACACGCAGGGCAATGAGCCGGCGGAGAACTGGACACTGGACTTTGGGGATGGAGCGCGCGCCTCAGTGGCCGCGGGCGATGCGGGGTTGAACCGCGCGCTGTGTGTGCATGACCCTTTGCCTACTGCTGGCGCAAAGTAACGGAGGGATCGGTGCGGCTGGCGCGCCAGGCCGGCAGAGCGGCCGCAAGTGTGGCCGTTAGCAGCAGAGCCAGTGGGCTCAAGGCGAAGGACAGCGGATCGTGGATGGTGACGCCGTAGAGAAAGCTGCGCAGGTATTTGCTGAGCGCGGCGGCGGCCATGACGCCGCAGAGTACACCGAGGGTGGAGACCCAGAACGCCTCAGCAGTGACCATGCGGACGACCGAACCCCCGGTGGCGCCGAGGGCGATGCGGATGCCGATCTCGCGGGTGCGCTGGGCGGCGCGGTGGGAGATGACGCCATGGACACCGGCCACGCCGAGGATGAGGCCGAGAGTGGCAAACAAGCCCAGCAAAGTAGCGGTGGAGCGCTGGTCGGCGACACTTTCCGCGCGGAGGCCGGCGATGGTGGTGGTGCGCGAGATGACGAGGTCGGGATAACGTGCGGCCAGAGTGGCGGGCCAATTGTCGTTAGCGGTATCGAGCAGGACAGCGACGTTGAGCCCCTTGTCGGTAAACATGGCCTGAGACAGGGGGAGATACTGCATGCCGTCGATCCATGAAGGGAAGCCGGCGATGGAGCTCTGGGCCACGTCGGCAACGACGCCGACGACGGTGCGCCACTGGAGGTCGCTGAGGGAGCGGATCTTCTTGCCGATGGGGCTTTGCCCCGGCCAGAAGCGGCGCGCGGTGGACTGGCTGATGATGGTGACGAGCGGACTCGTCGCACTGTCAGAAGTAGCGAAGTAGCGGCCTTCGATGAGCGGGATGCCCAAGGAGCTGAAGTAGCCGGGAGAAGCGGCGACACGCCAGAGGACCGAGGCGGGATCGCGCGGGGCACGGGGGTGATCTTCAAGCTCGGAGGCAGCGGCGAGGAAGTCCTTATCGAGGGGCGCGGCATTGGCCCAGGCGACGGAGCGGATGCCGGGCGTGTTGCGCAGGGTGTTGGTGAGGTCTTCGACGAGGGCGAGGCAGCGCTCGGAGTTGGGGCAGCGGCTGGGGCCGCCATTCACGCGAGCGGTGACGAGCTGTGAGGCCCGGACGCCGGTATCGGCAGTGGCGAGGCGCCAGAGCGTATGGCCCATGAGACTCGCGCCGATGAGGAGCGTGGTGGCGATGGCGACCTCGCCACCGATGAGGAACAGTGAGCCGGAGAAGGCGGGGCGGAAGCGAGCAGCGATAAGCGGCGTGGCGGTAAACAGCAGCACGGTGAACAGCAGGGTGGCGCCCGCGCCGAGCAGGAGCGTACTGGTGGAGGCGAGCTCATTGAGGCGGGGCGTATCGCCGGGGAACAGAAGCGGCAGCGCATCCTGAATGAGCACGGCGACGAGGAAGCCGAGCGAGGAGCCGATCAGGACGAGGACGAAATTCTCAGTGAGCAGCTGCCGGATGAGGCGGGCGGCGGAGGCACCAAGTGCCTCGCGGAGGGTGAACTCACGGCGGCGCGCAATGCCGCGGGCCAGCAGCAGATTGCCGACGTTGGCGCAAGCGATGAGCAGCAACAGGCCAGCGGCAATCGAGAGGACGATGAGCTTGGGGCGGACGAGGCGGGCGAGGGCCTGATCGTGACGGGTGACGACGGCATTCGCAGCATAGAGATCAGGCATGGGCCAGGGGAACATCTTGCGGATGGTGGCGCTCAGGGGGCGGATCTCGGCCTGGGCGGCGGCCATCGTGGCACCCGGAAGCAGCCGACCGATGGCCCAGAAACCACCGAAGCCCCAGACGTAGCCGCTGTTGCGCGGATCGGTATCGCTGGGCACCCAGAGGTCTGTCTGGGGTGTGGGGAAGGCGAAGCTCGCGGGCATAACGCCGACGATCTGGTGTTGCTTCTCATCGATGAGGAGGCGGGTGGAAAGCACGTCCGGGGAGGCGCCGAGGCGCGTCTGCCAGAAGCGATGGGAGACGACGACGGGGATGGGGTTGGGGCGCAGTTCTTCAGCGGGCTGGAACCAGCGGCCCTGAGCGGGCTGGACGCCGAGGACGCGGCTGAGGTTATGAGTGGTGACGGCGAGCTTGAGGCGGTGGGCCTGACCGGCGAGTTGGACAGTGGCATCGGCGGCGGGGAAATAGCCGGCGTAGTCGACCGTGGTGGAGAGCTTGCGGAGGGTGGTGACGGGGCCGATGCCGGAGACGCCGTCGTGGAGCTCGACAAGACGGGTGGGGTCAGGATAAGGCAGCGGGCGGGCGAGGATGCCATAGGCGATTGAGAAGAAAGCAGTGTTGGCGCCAAAGCCGAGGGCAAGCGTGAGGATGGCGATGACGGCGAAGGAGGGAGCCTTGCGCAGGGAGGTGAGCGTGTAGGAGACGTCGGCGATGAAGTCGGAAAGCCAGAGCGTGCGGCGGGTATCGCGGCACTCTTCGCGGAGCGCGGTGATGGAGCCAAAGAGGCGGCGGGCCTCGATGGTGGCCTCGTGCTCGGACATGCCCTGAGCCATGAGCTCGGCCTTTTGTTCGGCGAGGTGGAAGGCGACTTCGTCGCTGAGTTGATCGTCGAGCTGATCCCGGTTCAGGATGGAGCGGAGGCGGAGCAGGAGGCGATTGAGGAAGAGCATGGTCAGACGTGCCTTAGTACAAGTGAGATGGCAGAGGAGAGACGGTCCCACTGGGAGAGCTCGTGGGCGAGCTGTTTTTTGCCCTCGCGGGTAAGGGCGTAGAACTTGGCGACGCGGCCGGAATCGGTGGGCTTTTGTTCGGAGGTGATCCAGCCCTGCTGCTCGAGGCGGTGGAGGGCGGGATAGAGAGAACCCTGCTGGACGAGGAGGACATCACCGGAGATCTGCTGGATGCGTTTGGCGATGGCCCAGCCGTGGACCGGCTCAAGAGAGATGGTCTTGAGGATGAGGACATCGAGGGTGCCCTGGATCAGGTCGGAGGGTTTGCTCATACTATGATTATCTACAATGATTGTAGATAACCAAGGGGTGATGCAAAGTTTTTTACTTCCTCTTTACTCAAGGCGCGGAACCGGATACCGATAATCGAAGTCACAAGTCCAGCTATGCCAATTACACGTAGAAAAGCGCTAGCGACAACGGGGTTGGCCGGGGTGTTTATCCCGGCCTGGAACGAAACTGTTGAAGCTGCAGACACACTGACTTGCGTGCTCACCACGCCGACGACGACCGAAGGACCCTATTGGGTGGACGAGAAGCTGTTCCGGCAAGACATCCGGACAGACCCGACCGATGGCACAACGAAGACGGGCGTGCCGTTGACGTTGACGATCAACATCCAGAATCTGTCTGGCAGCAGCTGTACCCCGCTGGTTGGCGCCTATGTCGACATCTGGCACTGTGACGCGAAGGGCATCTACAGCGACGTGTCGCAATCGTACAACCCTGGCGGTGGAACGGGAACGGTGAACACAGCGGGTAAGAAGTTCTTGCGCGGCTATCAGATCACCGACGATAACGGGCAGGTGAAGTTTACGACGATCTTCCCCGGCTGGTACTCGGGGAGGACGATCCACATTCACATTCGGGTTCGTTCGTACAACGGCACAACGGTGCTGAGCAACTTTGTGTCGCAGATCTTCTTTGACGAGGCGACGAACAACACGGTGCTCGCTTCGACAAACTACTCGCGGACGTCCTCGCGCGATACGACGAATGCTTCGGACAATATCTATGGCGGCAACACGCGGATGCTGGCGTCGGCGAGCGGATCGGTGGACGCGGGCTACACGGCATCGATCACGATGGGCGCGGCATTCCAGACGGCAGCTGCGGCTGGTCCTTCGGTGGCCAGTGGTGGCGTGGCGAACGCGCTGAGTGGCGCGGCCGG
>CAZBTA010000198.1:0-9655 GCA_964494515.1 uncultured Bryobacter sp. | reverse complement strand
TGGGAGGAGGCTACGGCAGCGATCCGCGGTGAGATGCAACAACTGCTGACGCCGGCCCGCGAGAGCTTCTACAAGGAGCGGCTCGAACGATTCCCCGAAGACATTCAGGCAATCCTGACGATGAAGCCCGCCGACCGCAACGCCGAGCAGTGGATGCTTTATCACAAGGCCGTTGGGCAGGTGACGTTTACGGATCAGGAACTGCGCGGCAAACTGCGCGGCGCCAATCTCGATCGCTACCGCAAGCTTGAAACAGAGCTGGCGCAGTTTGACTCACTCAAGCCCGCGCCGCTCAATGTGGCGCAGACGATTGCCGATGGCTCAAGCACCGCGCCCGCGACGCACGTGTTGCGCGGGGGAGCCTGGGACGGGCAGATGGAGCAGGTGGAGCCGGGATTTCTGAGCATTCTTGATCCCACGAATATTGCCGTCAAGCCACTGGAGAATTCGACGGGGCGACGTACGGCGCTGGCGAACTGGCTGGCGAGCGCGAGCAATCCGCTCAGCACGCGCGTGATTGTCAATCGCGTTTGGCATTATCACTTCGGCCGCGGCATTGTGGGTACCCCGAGCGACTTTGGCGTGATGGGGGATCGGCCCGCCAATCGTGAATTGCTTGACTGGCTGACCGCGAAGTTCACCACCGAGGATGGCTGGAGCCTGAAGAAACTGCACCGCCGCATTCTGACAAGCGCCACCTACCAGCAGAGCTCGACGACGCGCGCCGATGGCGAGAAGCTTGACCCCGAGAACAAGCTGCTTTGGAAGTTCACCCGCCGCCGTCTCGAGGGCGAAGCGATCCGCGACGCCATGCTCGCCACCAGTGGCGAGTTGAACCTGAAGATGGGCGGGCCCGGCATCTTTCCGCCATTGCCTGATGGCGCGCTGCCCAAGGGATATCAGCTGTGGAAGTCGCAGCCCGATTCCGCCGAGAACAACCGTCGCAGCATCTACATCTTTGTGCGACGCAATCTGCGCTACCCGATGTTCCAGAGCTTTGACATGCCCGACACGCATGAGAGCTGTGCCCGGCGGCAGGCGACTGTAACGCCCGATCAGGCCCTGGAGCTGATGAACGGCAAGCTCGTGCAGCAATGGGCGGCCGCCATGGCGCGCCGCGTGGATAACGATCGGGGGCTCGATCTCAGAGCGCGCGCGGAACGGGCCTTGCGGCTCGCCTACAATCGCGCCCCGCAAGCGGATGAGATTGCCAAGGCCGCGAGTTTTCTCGAGCGGCAAGCTGCCGTCGCTGGCTCGCCAACTGGCGCGCTTGAAGACCTTTGCCATGCGCTGCTGAGCTCGAACGAATTCCTCTACATCAACTAGAAGTGAGCCACCAATGAACCTCCAAAGCCGCAGACGATTTCTTGCCCAGGGTGGAAGCGGACTCGGCGCGCTCGCTTTCTCGTCGATGCTCGCCGCCGAGCGTAATCCGAAGCCGCACCATGAGCCCAAGGCCAAATCCGTGATCTTCCTGTTCATGGAAGGTGGCCCCAGCCATATCGATCTGTTTGACCCCAAGCCGAAGCTCAACGAGATGCATGGCCAGCCCATGCCGAAGAGTTTTGGCAAGCTGATCACGGCAATGGGCACCGGCAATAACTCGCTGCTCGGCTCGCCACGCAGTTGGAAGCAGTACGGCCAGAGTGGCACGTGGGTCAGCGACTGGTACCCGCACATCGCCCAGCATGTGGACGACATGGCGATTGTGCGCAGTTGTGTCGCCGATGGGTTGAATCACGTTGGTAGCGTTTGCCAAATGAACACTGGCGACATCCTCGCCGGGAGGCCCAGCATGGGCGCGTGGGTTACCTACGGGCTTGGCACGGCGAACAAGGACCTGCCGACGTTTTGCGTTTTGATCGATGACAAGGACCCCCTCGGCAACACGAAGAACTGGAGCTCCGGCTTTCTGCCGGCTGTCGTGCAGGGCACGTTGTTCCGCCAGGGAGAGACGCCGATTCTGAACACGCGGCTTGCCCCCGGCCAGACGAACGACCGGCAGCGCGGCAAGCTCGAATATCTCGCCGAACTCAATCGCGGCTGGAGCGCCGACAAGCCGGAAGACTCAGAACTCGATGCCCGCTTGCGCAGCTACGAGTTGGCGTATCGCATGCAGGCCGCCGGGCCCGAGGCGGTGGACCTTTCGAAGGAAACTGACGAGACCAAGTCGCTGTACGGCCTTGATGAGCCGATGACCGCGACCTTTGGGCGCAACTGCCTGCTGGCGCGGCGATTGGTGGAGCGTGGGGTGCGCTTTGTGGAGTTGTACTGCGGCTCAGGCAGCGGCTGGGATGCGCACAGCGATATGGAAGGCAACCACGGCAAGTGGTGCAAGGTGTCGGACAAGCCGATTGCCGGGCTGCTCACGGATCTCAAGCGCCGCGGGCTGCTTGATTCGACGTTGATTGTCTGGGGCGGGGAATTCGGCCGGACGCCGTTTAACGAGAAGGGCACGGGGCGGGATCACAATCCCTGGGGCTTTACGATGTGGTTCGCCGGTGGCGGGGTAAAGGGCGGGCAGGTGATTGGCAGCACCGACGAGATCGGCTTGCGCGCCGTTGAGCGCCCTTCGCATGTCCACGACATCCATGCCTCAATGCTGTGGCTGATGGGGCTGGATCACAAACGCCTCACCTACATGCACAATGGACGCGCCGAACGGCCGACGATTGTGGGAGGCGAGGCGATGATTCCTGAACTCTGGGGCGGCAAGCCGAAGTCGGCCTGATTACATGTACATGCCGCCGTTGACCTTGAGCGCATGGCCGGTGATGTAGCCGGCGCCTTCGCTCGCGAGGAACTTCACGGCTTCGGCAATGTCTTCGGCCTTGCCAAAACGCTTGAGCGGAATCACGTTCAGCATCTTCTCTTTCACTTCGTCGCTCAGCACGGCGGTCATGTCGGTTTCGATAAAGCCCGGTGTGATGGCGTTGACGGTAATGCCGCGGGATGCCAGTTCCTGCGCCAGTGATTTCGTCAGGCCGATCAGGCCAGCTTTTGAGGACACATAGTTTGCCTGGCCGGCGTTACCCATCTCGCCGACAACGCTGGCGATGTTGATGATGCGGCCCCAGCGTTCCTTCATCATGCCGGACATCACGCCCTGGGCACACAGGAAAGCGCCGGTGAGATTGGTCTGGATGACGCTGGTAAAGTCTTCGAGCTTCATGCGCATCGAAAGACCATCCTTGGTTACGCCGGCGTTGTTGACCAGAATGTGGATCGGTCCGGCATCGGCGATAGCCTGCTTGATGGCGGCCTGAATCGACTCGGGCGAAGCGAGGTCGATCTGCACCACCAGCGCTTCACCACCAGCGGCGCGGATCTCGGCGGCGGCTTCTTCGAGCTTCTCCAGATTGCGGGCGGCAAGCACGACTTTGTGCCCCGCGGCGGCCAGCGCTTTGGCGCAGGCGAGTCCAATTCCACGGCTTGCGCCGGTTACGAGTGCTGTTCTCTTCGTCACCCTTTCATAATAAGAGTAGATGTCTTATCAGGACTTGTCCGAGTTCATCGCCGCGCTCGAAAAGGCCGGCGAACTGAAACGTATCCCCTTTGAGGTCGACCCGCACCTCGAGATCACCGAATTCGCCGACCGCGCTGTCAAATCAGGCGCGCCGGCTCTGCTGTTTGAGAAACCCAAAGGCTCAAACATTCCCCTGGCCATCAACCTCTTCGCCAGCGACCGTCGTATGCAGATCGCGCTCGGCGTGGATTCGCTCAGCGAGATCGCCGACCGCATCAATGATTACCTCGGCATGGGCATGAAGATGCCGACCGGGCTGATGGGCAAATTGAAAATGCTGCCCAAGCTGGCGGAGATGGGCAACTTCTTCCCCAAAGAAGTTTCCAGTGGCCCCTGTAAAGAAGTGGTCCAGAAAGAGAACTTCTCGCTCGACGAACTTCCCATCCTGCACTGCTGGCCTGATGATGGTGGCCGCTACATCACACTGCCGCTTGTGTTCTCAAAGAACCCCACCACCGGCAAACGCAACTGCGGCATGTATCGCATGCAGGTTTACGACTCAAAGACCACCGGCATGCACTGGCAGTTGCACAAGCAGGGCGCGGAGCATTACCGCCGGCTGCTCAAGGAGGGCAACGTCAAGCGCATGGACGTAGCGGTGGCGATCGGTGCTGATCCCGCAACGCTCTACAGCTCGATTCTGCCGCTGCCGCCCGAGATCGACGAGATGATGATCGCGGGCTTTTTGCGCAACAAGCCGGTGGAGATGGTGAAGTGCGAGACGGTGGATCTCGAAGTGCCCGCGCAGGCAGAGATCGTACTCGAGGGCTATATCGAGCTCGGCGAGTTGCGGACGGAAGGGCCTTTTGGCGATCACACCGGCTACTACTCGCTTGAGGATGATTACCCGGTATTCCATCTGACGGCAATCACCCGCCGCAAGAAGCCCATCTACACGGCCACCATCGTCGGCCCGCCCCCGATGGAAGACTACTGGATGGGCAAGGCCATCGAGAGCATCTTCATGCCGCTGCTGCGCATGCAGATCCCTGAGGTGGTGGACATGGCAATGCCGGCCGAAGGCGTATTCCATAACCTGATGCTCGTGAGCATTCGCAAGTCTTACCCCGGCCACGCGCGCAAGGTGATGCACGCCATCTGGGGCCTTGGGCAGGCGATGTTTACCAAGTGCATCGTGGTGGTGGACGAAGACGTGGACGTCAAGAACTACTCGGAGGTGGCCTGGAAGGTGTTTAACAACATCGATCCGCAGCGAGACATCGAGTTTGTCATGGGGCCAATTGACTCGCTCGATCACGCGAGCCGGCTGCCGAACTATGGCTCAAAGATGGGGATTGACGGGACGAAGAAGTGGGCGAGTGAAGGATTTACCCGGCGCTGGCCTCCGGTGATCACCATGAGCCCGGATGTGAAATCGCGCGTCGATCAGCTGTGGGAAAAGGCCGGAATGCCCAAGCTGCGATAGCCGTTTGCGGGTGCTTTTTGGTAAACTCAAAAAGTACCCACCTCGTGGTGCCCATAGCTCAGTCGGTAGAGCGCTGGATTGTGATTCCAGATGTCACGGGTTCAAGTCCCGTTGGGCACCCCAACCCCCACCTAATTCCTGCTCTTCGGCCCAATTACCAGTTTGGATTTCTTCTTGCGGTTGTCGAACTTTTTGTAAACCGGCGGCTTGCTCGCCGGCTTGGCGATGCCGGGATTCTGTTTCCTGGCCTCGACGGCGGGCGGCGCGACCAGCATGAAGCCGGCAAAAACGAAAAGGCAGACGGCGATTCTCACATTGGAGAAATCGGTCGTCTGCCTTGAAAACGTTAGAAGCGGAAGCGAATCGTGCCCGTCACGTCAAACGGCTTGCCGGGGTAAACCAGAAAGTCGTTGATCGAGGCGACGAGGTAGCGCTCTTTGTTGAGGGCGTTGTTGAGGTTGACGGAGTATTCCCACTTCGACTTCCGGTAGAACACCGCGGCATCCCACAACGTGTAGCCACCCATGAAGAAGTAGTTGAAATTGTTGACCGGAGAGCGGCCCAGATAACGATTGCCGATGGCCACCTGCAGGCTTGAGGTGAAGTCATAGACGCCCCAGAAGCTGAACGTGTGGCGCGGTACAAAGGCCGGCGTACGCCCTCGCAGATTACGCGTCACCCCGTCGCCATCCTCAAGTTCAAAATCGGCAAACTGCGCCTGCGTGAAGCCATAGCTGGTCTTGATGGTGAGCTTGCGGGTGAGACGACCGCGCAGATCGGCTTCAAAGCCCTTGGAGATCATGCGTCCGGCCTGGTCGAACACGCCATTGGCGCGCGAAACCGTTACGTTCTCCTTCTCGATGCGGAACAGCGCGGTGTTGAGCGTCAACCGGCCCTGCATGAGGTCGAGCCGCTGGCCAAACTCGTACTGGTTGCCCGTTTCGGGATTGAGCTGGCGGCCGTCATTCGACAGCGAGGTCTGCGCGCGGAAGCTGGTGCCATAGCTTGCATAAAGGCCAAGCATGGGCAGCACCTGGGCGTTGAGCGCGGCGCGGTAGGTGAACGGGTTTTGCGAGATGTTGGTCACCGCACCCTGGGTTTCGACCCCGTTGACGAACGGATTGCGGAAGGCCACGCGGCGGAAGCCATCATAGCGGCCGCTGATCAGCGCCGTCAGCTTGGGGTGAAAGCGGATGAAATCCTGGAAGTACGGCGAGTGCACCTTGTTGGTGAAGTAGTCAAAGCGGCTCGGCGGAAAGTTCGTCACCTTGCGGGTGAAGGTGTCCACCGGGTTGAAGTAATCGAGGGAGGGCAGGGCAATGCCAAACACGGAAGAGCTGCGCTCGGTCAAGTTGGCATAGCGCAGGTAGTCATACCCGGCCACAAGCTGGTGCTCGATTTTGCCCGTTTTGACGGTGCCGACAACGTCCATCTGGTTCTGCAGCGGGCGGCGATGGTGGAAGAAGTAGAAAAACTCGCGGTCTACCTTGTACGGCGTCACGGCCGGGTTGACGCTGAGCGTTTCCGTCACCAGGTATTGGTCATCAAAGTACCGGTAGGTGAATGCGTTGCGGAAGCGGAACGTGTCGGAGAAGGAATGCGTGTAGAAAGCCTGCGGCAGGATATCGCGGGTGCTTTGGAAATCCGCATTCGGCGTGTAACGCGTGCTCATCGGGATGTTGGGCAGAATGCTGGCCTTGAACGGATTGGGCTCATTGGCCGGCCGCAGCAGCGGAATGCCGGCGTCGCCGTTGTAGCGATCCTGCGTGTAGCCGACCGTCAGGTTGAGCTGATCGCGATTGGTGATGCGGTAGCTGATGCTCGGCGTCAGGTTAAAGCGACGCCACCCGGCGCCACGCCAACCATCGGCGCGATCGATCGCCACGTCGGCGCGGTACAGCAGCTTGTCGCCGATCCAGGGGCCGGTGGCGCCAAACTCGGCGCCAAAGCGGCCAAAGCGGCCGCCACGCACCACGCCCTCGTAATTCGGAGTGGAAACGGGCTTCTTACGGACGAGATTGATGGTGCCGCCAGTTGCTTCCGTACCGTACAGCATTGAGCCGGGGCCCTTCAGCACTTCGACGTTCTGGATGGAGTTGAGCTGGGAATTGACGCGGTTGCCCTCAAGGCGCAAGCCATCGAGCAGCACCGAGGATCCGACAATGTTGTCAAAGCCAAACCCGCGGAACACGTAGTACTCATACATGCCGTAGAGGGTGAACGAATTGGTGTTGGGGATGTTGTAAAGGGCCCGCACGAGGTCGGTAACACCCTGCTGTGCGATTGTTTCGCTGCTGACGGTCTGGACGGTCACAGGCAGCTCACGAAGCGGAATTTCGGTGCGCGAGGCCACCAGACGGTCATTGTCGGCGACGACGGTGACGTTCTGGGCCATGTTGGCCGGCTTCAGCATCGAGTCGAGCGTCAGCTTCTGGCCGGCGGTGAGGGAAAGAGGACCTTCAGTGAACGCCTCAAAGCCTGAGGCGCTGAACTTGAGCTGGTAGGTGCCGGCCTCGAGCGGCGCAATGGCATAACGGCCGGAGGTATCGCTGACGGTGCGGCGCACCACGGCGCCTTGCGGCGTTTCCACTACCACGGTCGCCTGGGGAATCGCCAACCGCTGGGTGTCCATGACGACCCCTTCGATACTGGCTTTGGGAGATTGCGCTGCCATGAACTGCAACGCGAGAAGAAAGACTGTTAAAACACGCAACATTAGACCCTAGGGTAGGGCCAAGACCGGCAAATCGCTAAATTCTTCTCATGAACGGGCGGATTTGGCCAGTGAGCGGCGATCCTAGACCCGCGGGGGCGTGGTGATGACGATAGCTTTAGCGGACGCTGTTCCCACTCCGCGGTAAGCATGTGGCGCCGACGAATCGAAGTAAACGCTATCGCCCGTCTCCATGATGTATTCCTCATCCTGATAGCGAATGGCCACGGAGCCTTCGATGACGTGGAAGAATTCCGCGCCTTCGTGCATGTGTTCGGTGGCTTCGTTGGGAGAACGCAGCGGGAACTCGGCCAGATAGGCCTGCAGGCTCTTGTCCTGGGCGCTGAACGCAAGGCATTCGAAAAAGTATCCAGGCGTTGGCGAATCGCTACGCTCGGGAAACTTCATCCGCTCGTTGGCGCGCACCACGCTGAACAGGCGCTTGCGACGCTTGTCGGTGAAGAAATAGTCGAGGCCGACATCGAAAACCATGGCAATGCGGGCAAGCGTCGGCAAGGTAGGCACCAGCTTGCCGTTTTCGAGCTGCGAGATCATCGAGGCCGATAATCCGGTGTGCTTGCCAAGATCCACCAATGCTATTTTCTTTTTCAGTCTGAGTTGACGTAGCTTGTTGCCAAGGTCGTAAGACGAAAGCACTCGGCGTATTGTGGCTTCCGAATTTTCAGCACTTTTTAACAAGTCTTTCGACTCGGTGCTATCTGAGGCCATTTCTTCTGGCAGACTGAAATTGCTTTCAGTTTGCTGTGGCAACCCCGTCGAATTGTTGTTATATTCGTTCATGAAGCGTTAATTCAAAATCTGCAAGGATTTTATCATGGTTCAAAATCACCGGCAAGCCTTCGTTGGGATCCTCGATGAAGCCCTCGTTGACATGGCACAAAAGGGGAATGACCAGGCCTTTGCGGAACTGGTCGAGCGTCACTATAACAGCTGCATCAAGCTGGCTCTGTCCATTCTCCGCGACAAATCCGATGCGGAAGACGAAGTGCAAAATGCCTGCTGGAAGGCTTTTGAGCACCTCGCCCAATTCAACCGCGAAGCGAAATTCTCAACCTGGTTGACCCGTATTGTCGTTAACCAGTGCCTGATGCGCCTGCGCCAGGCCAAGCGCGCCAAGTTGTTCTACATGGACGACACGCAGGTTGGCGATGAAGTGGTGACCCTCGAGCTGCCCGACGATAACCCCACTCCCGAACAGGAGCTGGGCAAAGCGGAAGTTGCGGAAGTAGTTCACAAGGAAATTGAGCGCATTCCGCCGCTGCTTCGCAATGTGTTTGTGCTGCGCGATGTCAAGCAACTGCCGATGGAAGCAGTGGCTGAAACGCTCGGCATCAGTGTTGCCGCCGCGAAGAGTCGTCTGTTGCGTGCCCGCATGGAGTTACGCCAGCGTCTGAGCCGGCATCAGTCCAGTCTTGGCGCAGCATCACTGCTGACCACCTAGGGCTGGAAAATCGATTTCGTTTTTTGTGGCGCCTGCTGCTGGGGCTGATTGGTCCCGCCAGCAGGCGCTTTCAGTTCCTGCTGGACAAAGCGCACAATCGCCTCAAGCAGCGCCGAACGGGGATAGCTGTTCTTGTCGAGGAACGACTTGAGAATGCCACCCTTCATATTCTCGAGCGGCAGGGCGAGCGCGAAGTGATCGCTGCGGGCAGCGCCCAGATTCATCGACCCGGGGATAATTGCCGACTGTTCGGTCAACTGCGCATCATTGCGCGCCGAGAAGCTGTTCATCAGCGACCAGCTTTGCACCATCGCCTTTGAAACTTTGTCCTGATCCGCCACCGCCGGGATGGAGAACGTTGGCACAAACGGGCGCGGATACTGCGCGAGAAACTGCCGGCGTGCATCCACCGAAAGGCTCTTGAAGCCATCGCTGAGGTCACCTTCACAGCCGCCCTTGCCGTTCACTTTGGCGAGCAGATTGTTCAACTGCCCGGGCAGAGCATCGGCCACTGGTGAGCCGCCGCTG
>CAZBTA010000197.1:0-9665 GCA_964494515.1 uncultured Bryobacter sp. | reverse complement strand
AGCTTGCCCGTCTCGATGAGTTCGAGCAGGCGCACCATTTCGTTTGAGGTGCTGGAGCCGAGCCCATACTTCCTGTTCTCTTCCTTTAAGCCATCTTTGGACCAGCCCTGCGCGGCCTTCAGCTGATTGCCGTCGCCGCGCACCTTGCGCATCAGCCGAGTGGCGGGCAGACCGAGTGAATCCATGCGGGCGTTGACCGAGTCGGCAGTGACCCGCTCGATCAGCAAGTTCGTAGCCGTGTTGTCGCTGACGACAATCATGAGGTGGGCGATGCCGGAGAGCGGTAGCACGGTGCCGGCGGGGAACTCGCGGATGACCCCGGAGCCGGAAACCATGTCCTGCTCGCGCATGACGATCTTCTCATCGAGCTTCAGCTTGCCCTCGGCGGCGAGGGCGTAGACATCCACCAGCACTGGCAATTTGATGGTGCTGGCGGTACGGACTTTTTCATCACCACGGATCTGGATTGACTTGCCGGTGCGAAGATTTTTGGCGGCGAGAAAGACCTTGCCAGGGCCGACGGCGATGCGTTTTTCGAGATCGGCAAGCAGATCGGCACTGGCGAGAATTTGACTGAGCAGCAAGAGACAAAGAACCACGCGAAGCATAGTGCTTACAAGACTAACCGCTTTCTGGCTTTATGGGGCGACCGGCATGGTGAAGGTGGCAATGGCCGACGCGCTGTCGGCCCCGCGCACACGCAGGTACAGCAGTGATGCCTTGAGCAGATCGGGCGGGAGAGATGCCGTCAGAATCTGCTCAAGGCCGAGGTAGCCGGCGATTGGTTCGCGGGTGGCTACCGGGATTGAGATGATGCTCGTGCCGGTGAGCACCTCAACGGAGTATTCCAGCGTGGCGGCGCCCAGGCCACTGGCGACGAGCGACAGGCGCGTGTCTTCGCCGGTGACGAGCTGGCCGAGGTTGGAGAACAACTGTGGCACCGCGGGCTCGATCAGCGTGGTGAGGGCGGCGATTGTCTTGTCGCCCTCGAGCAGCGTGAGCGTGGTGAGGCCGGCGGGGACATCCGCGGGGACGACGAAGATGAGCTCGGTGGGGCTCGCGGCGTGCAGCGGGGCAAGGATGTCCGTGCCCAGGCGCAGTTGCAGATTGGCAAGGGTGGTGGGTGGGTTTGCGCCATCGCTGGCTTGTGTTGGAGCGAGCGCGGGCAGGTTGAATCCGCTCAACACCATCAGCGCGCCGGGGGCAATTGTGGCGGCGATGCTGCGGGTGGTGGCGTAGCGCAGACGCAGTGTCGAATCGGGCACAGTGAGCGTGAAGCCCGCAAGTGGGTCGTCGAGCAGGATGCCGTGGATCGTATTGCCGGTGGTGCGTGCAGTGGCGATGGCGGGGCCGGCGACGGGGATGGGGAGCGCGATGGCGGGCTGCGTGAGGTCCGCTGGCTGCGTGGCGATGTAGGGCTCGAGGCGGAAGTTCTCGGTGGTGCGGAAGCCGGTTAGTTCAAGGTTGTTACCACTGGAAACCAGATCGACCGGCATGCCGCTGAGAAGGGTACTCGCGAGAGGTGTGCCGTTCGCACGGAAACGCGCGAGCCAGCCAGCCTCGCCGGTGATGTTCTGACTGATGCCGCTGACGACGAGCTCGCCATTGGGAGCAATCGTAATGGACGTGGCGGTGTCGGCCGAGTCTCCACCGTAATAGGTGGAAAACGTGAGTGCTGTGCCTGTCGGGTTGATACGGGCGAGGAAGGCGTCCACCATGCCCGCCATGTTGGGCTGGGTGGCGTTTACGAGCGGGAACTGACGCACGCTGTTGGTGACGCCGGTGAATACGACGCTTGTGTCCGTATCGAGGGCAATCTGGGCGATGGCGTCACTGCTATTGCCGCCATAGAACGTGGACCAGAGCAGGGCACGGGTGGTGGGGTTGAACTTGAGCACGAAGCCGTCTTCGGTGCCGCGCAAGCTGGCCTGAATGGGGTTGAGCGTGGGGAAGTTGGTGCTTTGTGTCACGCCGGCGATGTAGATGTTGTTGGTGCGGTCGACGGCAATGCCGCGCGCAAAGTCGCGGAGCGAACCGCCGAGATAGGTAGAGAGAACCGTTGCGCCTTCGCGCGGGTCGACGATGGTGAGGAAGGCGTCGGTGGCGCCGCCGTTGTTGGCTTGCAGAGGTGTCAGCACGGGGAAGTTGGTGGAGTTGGTGAAGCCGGTGATCGCGATGTTGCCGGAGGGCATAACGGCAAGACCGAGGGCCATGTCTTCACTGGCGCCGCCGAAGGTGCGGGAGAAGAGGAGCTTGCCGGTCGAGTCGAGCTTGCGCACAAAGGCGTCGCGACCGTTGCCACCGACGAGCCAGGTATTGCCCTGGGCGTCTTTCGTTGAGGCGGTGACCATTTCGGTGGAGACGCCGATGGCGGCGTGAATGTCGGGCCGGTCAATGTCCTTGAGGAATTGTTCGAGTTCGGCGCGGAGAGCGGGAGAGGCGAGGGGCAGCAATTCTCGGGCGTAATCCCCGGCATGGGCCAGTAGCGATGGGGTGAGCGGCTTGTCCGGGCCAACTTCTTTCAGGATGTCTGCTGCCGTGGTGATGAGCGAAGGTTGTTTGGCGAATAGTGCGATGAGCTCGGGGCTGAAGCGATAGTAAAGCTCACGCCAGCGGCTCAGCGTGGGGTGATTGGGCATCCGGCTATTGCGCAACCCTCGCAGAAAATTCAGATCTGGCACGCCGTGACCCGAGAGGTAGGCGAAGAGGCTGGTAAGCGCGCAACTACCATCAGAGGGCTGTTTCGACTCAGTGGCGAAAGGCTCAGGAGTTGGTATAGAGCTCGTGCAGTTGGTAGCGGTGCCGGTGACCTCGAGTTTCGCTACCTTTGCTCCGGTCGCCGAGAAAAAGGGAATGTCCAAGTGATTGATGAATCCTGGCGGGGTCGAGAACTGGCGTGGGGCGCCAAGGGTTTGCCCGCCTTCGCCAAGGATTGAAATCGTGAAGGGCAGGTTGGTTTTCCAGGGGGTGAAGAGAATACGGAAGGCGCCCGGTACATCTCTGTAGTACGTTATGCCCTCGCTGTAGACGCGATACGGTTCCACTTTGATTGTGCAGCTCAAGCTCGCGTCGCGTATCAGGTTGATTCGCGCTACGGCAGTGGAAGATGTTCCAGCGTCCGCCGTAAATCGATAGGTAAAGGTGTCGGTGTCACCGGTAGGGGGAGGGGTGTAGGTGAAAGATCCGTCGGGGCGCAACGCAACCGTCCCGCGAGGTGGAGTGACGATCGCGGCGCGGCGATTCTCATAGGGTTCGTCGTTTGCCAGCACGCCCTCTTCGGCGGGCACGCTGAAGGTGGCCGGGCTGGTTGCGCCCATGTTGTAGGTGTCATCGACTGCAGAGATGTCGGGAGGAAGTGGGGTGTACAGCGGCTGGAAGATGAAGTCGTCGATACCCGTGACAATTTCGGTGCTCGTGTTGGCCTCAAAGCCGCGGACGATGCCGATCTGCAGGGGCGCGCCAGTGGGGGTTAGGTTGAGGCGGTTGCCGAGGTTGGTGCCAAATTCAACGAAGTCGGTAAGCCTGAGGTTGGTCAACGAATGGCGGATCCAGCCGGTGGTGGGAGTCCAATCTCTGCGGGCGGCGACAAAGGTGCTGCTGCCCTGCCGAATGGCGATGTAGTAGGTGACGCTATCGGTGCAGGTGAAGCACGAGTGGGATACGTGGAGGAAGGATTCGGTGGCCCGGAATGACTCGAGTCGCGCGAACTCACTGGCGGGGATGGTGAAGTCCGGCCGGGTGAAGAAGAACCAGGCGGTGCCCGGCGTGGTGGGGGCTGGCTCGCCATAGTAATAGCCGGGCGAGTAGGAATAACCAGGGCTTGAGGTGACGAGCGATATCGTGACAATGCCCCATGCGCCATCTCTGCCGCCTGCCGGGCTGCGTGTCAGGCGGGCGTTTGCGGTGCCCTCCTGCCGGCCAATCCGTTGCGCGGTCCATGCGGTGGAAAAGTCTTCATCCCTGAAGACACGGTTTTGGCTCAGAACAGGCAAGGCGGCGAGAAGCAGCAGAATCAGACGCATGAGGTTCCTCCGGGACCTAACGCGTAGGAGCGCGGAAATTCTTATCATGGAAAGTTAGCGATGGGGGAGATCACCGAATTGCTGCGGCAGTGGGGCGCGGGGGATGCCCGGGCGGCCGAGGAGTTGTTTCCGCTGGTCTACCGCGAGCTCAGGCAGACGGCCGGAGCAATGATGCGGCACGAGAATCCCGAGCACACGTTGCAGCCGACGGCGCTGGTGAACGAGGCTTACTTGCGATTGCGGGGGCAGCGGCGCGAGTTCTTGAGCCGGCAGCACTTCTGTGGGGTGGCGGGCCAACTCATGCGGCGGGTGCTGGTGGACCATGCCCGGGAGCATCTGGCGCTGAAGCGAGGGGAGGGGCGCGAGACGGTGAGCCTCGAGATGCTGCGCGGGGTGGGAATTGAGGTACCAGGCGGGGCGATGGCAAGCGTGGATGTGCTTGATCTCAATGCGGCGATCGAGAAGCTCGAGAGCGAGTTACCCGAGCATGCGCGGGTGGTGGAATACCGGTTCTTTGGCGGCCTGACGAATGAGGAGACGGCGGCGGTGATGGGCATGAGCGTGCCGACGGTGGTGCGGTACTGGACGTTTGCGCGGGTGTGGCTGCACAAGGAACTGGTGGGCGCATGATCAGGTTTGGGAGCATTGGCCGCGTTGGTGAGTGATGGCGAGTTTGAGTGTGCTCGAGGGGTTGTTTGCCAAGCTGCTGGAGTTACCAGTGGGCGAGCGGGAGCGGGCCATTGCGGAATGGACCGCGGGGCGACCGGAACTACGGGCGGAGCTCGAAGCGATGTTGCGGCACCTCGATGAGGCCGAGAAATTTCTTGAAGTGGATGCCCCGCGCGGACAGGAAGGCCGGATGTTTGGGCCGTGGCGCGCCGAACGGCGGATCGGCATGGGTGGCATGGGCGACGTGTATCTGGCGTCGCGGGCCGATGGCCAGTTTGAGATGCAGGTGGCGCTGAAGCTGCTGGGGGCGGGGCTGGGATCGGAGGCCGAGCGAAAGCGATTTCTCGAGGAGCGGCAGATTCTGGCGACGCTCGATCATCCCTACATTGCGCGGCTGCTCGATGGGGGCATTAGCGAAGAGGGCCAGCCGTATCTGGTGATGGAACTGGTGGATGGGGTGGCGCTCGGCAAGGCGATCGAGGGGATGGCGCGGCGGGAGCGATTGCGCGTGATGCGCGATGTGGTGGCAGCTGTTGAGGATGCGCATCGCAATCTGGTGGTGCATGCGGATCTGAAGCCGTCGAATGTGATGGTGCGGCGGGACGGGATTGTGAAGCTGGTGGATTTTGGGATTGCCTGGGTGGAGCGGGAGGGATTTGAGGCGGCGCGGGGCATGAGCGCGCAGTATGCGAGCCCGGAGCAGAAGCGAGGTGAGCGGCCCACGGTGGCGAGCGATGTCTATGGGTTGGGCGTGCTGCTGGGAGAGGTGATGGGGCGCGAGGATGAAGAGCTGCGCGCGATCGCCGACCGGGCGACGCGTGATAGCGCGGCTGAGCGGTATGCAACCGTCGAGGCGTTGGGGCGCGAGCTGGAACGGCTGGCCGACGGAAGAGCCGTGGAGGCGATGGGCAAGGCGCCCGTGTATCGCGTCAAGAAATATGTCGTGCGGCACTGGTTTGCCGTGTCGGCGGCGGCGCTGGTGGTGGCGTTTGCCGGTTATGCGGTGGAGCAGAAGATCCAGGCCGAACAGCACTTCAACGAGCTCAAGCGGGCGGCCCGGATCATGGTGTTTGACGTCTATGAGGGCATTCAATATCTGAACCCGCCGCCTGAGGTGGTGGAGCGCATTGTCGAATCGAGCCAGCAGGTGCTGGAGGCGCTAGCGCAGACACGCGACCCGGATGCGGGGCTGCGGTTTGACATTGCGAGCGCCGAAGAGCGGCTGGCGGAGTTGCTGATCCTGAACGGCGGGGACCGCAAGCGTGCCGATGCGTTGCTCGATCATGCCGTGGGCATGGCGCGGCGCCTGGTGGTGGAGCGGCCAGATTCGGGTAGCTATCACCGCCTGCTGGCGAGTGGATTGCAGTATGTGGCGCAGCGGGAACGTGAACGGGGACGCCGCGAGGCGGCATTGGCGGCACTGCGTGAGATGGAGCAGCATGTGCGGCGGGCGATTGCCTTGCCGGAGCCGCGCAGCCGCGACTGGATGTATCTGAGCCTGATTGATCTGAAGCGCGGGGAGATCGAGGGGGCAGCGAGCCTGCGGGCGGCGGTGGAGGCGATTGCCCGGCGGGAGAAAGAAAGCCCGTTTGAAGATGGCCGGCATGAGGCACTACGCATGGAGGCGCTGCTGCGACTGGCCGGGACGGGAGACCGGGCGGCGCTGGCCGAGTATGAGCAGGTGGCCCAGGCGATGCGAGCGGCGGGGCGAGTAAGCGCGATGACAGAGATGCGACTGGGAGTGGAGGTGGCGCGGGTCTATGCGCAGGCCGGGGAGCCGAAGCGGCGTGAGGCGAGTCTGGAGCGGGCACGCGCGGCGGCGGATCTGGCGCGGCAGACGCTGGCCGCGAGTCCCAACTATCATGTGCTAGCCGGAGAGATTGCCGAAGAGCTGGGCGCCGCCGCACAGGCGCGCACGAGCTATGAGCGGGCGATGCAGCTCAATCAGTTTCATGAGCCGGCGCTGCGGCGGCTGTTTGAGCTGCGGCTGAAGCAGACTGATCGCTGCGCCCAACGTAACGAGATTGCGCAGATTGCGCGGCGACTGGGCGAAGAGGAGAGGCTTAAGGATTGGGGTTGCGCGACGGGGCGTTGACGAACGTGGCGCGACCGAAGCGCGCGGGGTTGTGCGGGTTGGGCGCGACCAGCCCGGAGTCGCTCCACTGGCTGAGGCGGCGGTTGGGCTCGGTGCCGTCCCAGCGGTTGAGGTTGATGGCCCAGGTCTCACCGGGGGCGGGTGTTTTGCCGAGGGGATCGAATTCAGTGAAGGGAATCGCGACCTCAAGCGACCAGCCTTTGTCGGTGTCGCCGGTGGTGTTGAGGGTGCCATTGATGTGGGTGGCGAGCTCGAAGCGCTGGGTGTCGAAGCGCTTGAAATTGGCGCGGCCCAAGACCATGGCGTAGTCGTACATGACGGCGCGGGCGTTCATCTCAAAGCCAATATAGAGCTCCTGCTGGCTGGGGCGGGGATTGATGAAGGCCTCGACGGCGTCGTCCTTGTAGGTGGGGTCGTCACGGTTGGTGTACTGGGCGGTGATGTCGGCGTCTTCGCACTCGTAGGCGATGTAGAGATACTGATCGTCCCAGAGCAGGCGGGCGGTGGTCTTCTGTTTGGCGCCGGTCTGGTTGGGCCAGGGGAACTGGAAGGTAACGGGTTGGGCCTGTGACCAGGCGGCATCATCGAGACGGCCATCGATGACGGGGCGCGTGGTGGCGCGGTGGATCTCAAGGGCGGGGATATCCGGCAGCGGGGCCGGGCGCATCTGGGCGAGCAGAAGAAGGGTGAGCGTAAACATGACAAAGGGCCCGATCCGAAGATGGGCCCTCTGATTGTATGAGAAAAGTTTGAACGACTACTAGTTGGCGTCGGTCTTGGTGGCCTTGCGAGCGGCAACCTTTTCCTGCAGCGCCTTGGACTTGGCAGCCTTGCGTTCGAACAGCGAAACGCGGCCTTCGGTGTCGACCAGCTTCTGGCGGCCGGTGAAGAAGGGATGGCAGTTCGAGCAGATTTCGATACGGAGCTCATCGCCCTTGGTCGTGGAGCGAGTATTCCATGATGCCCCACAAGCACACATCACCTTGACTTCGTGGTAGTTGGGGTGGATTCCAGCTTGCATAAGCCTTAAATATACCACGATTTTTGGCGTTAGACGAAATCCCTTGCAAAGGGCTAGCAAAGTGATATCATTTTGATAGGAGGCTGATAGCAGCTAATGATCAAGGAGTTTGATTTCCAGACCGTACCCGGGATGGTGATGCTCGTGGCAATTCTGGGGGCAATCGGCGCAACGTTTTACCTGATGATGGACACGATCTCGCAGCATGGGCCGAAGTCCATCGTGATTGCGGCCGTGGGATTGATTGTGGTGGAGATGATCCTGCTGGCGGGGTTCTTTACCGTCAGCCCGAATACCAGCGCGGTGATGACCCTGTTTGGTCGGTACAAGGGGACGGTTCGCAAGCCGGGCCTGCACTGGGCCAATCCGTTTATGTCCAAGGCGAAGGTGAGCCTGCGCGTACGCAACTTTGAGACGCAGCGGCTCAAGGTGAACGACCACGACGGCAACCCGATCGAGATCGGCGCCGTGGTGGTGTGGAAGGTGGTGGATTCGGCAGAGGCGACGTTCGAGGTGGACCACTATGAGGAATATGTGAAAGTGCAGTGCGAAAGCGCGCTACGAAATCTGGCGGCGGCCTTTCCGTACGACGCGCACCAGGATGGCGAAAAGTCACTGCGTGCCAACGCCGCCGATGTGGCGACGCAGTTGAAGATCGAGATCGAAGAGCGCGTGGCGAAGGCCGGCATTGAGGTGATCGAAAGCCGTATCTCGCACCTTGCTTATGCGCCCGAGATCGCGACCGCGATGCTGCAGCGCCAGCAGGCTTCGGCCATTGTCGCCGCACGGGCGAAGATCGTCGAAGGCGCCGTGGGCATGGTCGAGATGGCGCTCGACATGCTGAGCACCAAGGGCATTGTGGAACTCGACAGCGAGCGCAAGGCCGCGATGGTGTCGAATCTGCTGGTGGTGTTGTGTGGTGAACGCGCAACGCAGCCGGTGGTGAACACGGGGACGATTTATCAATAGAGCAGTAAGGCAATGGCTGAAAAGAAGTCCTTTCTATTGCGCATCGACGCCCACACGCTTGAGTTGCTCAAGCGGTGGGCGGACGATGATTTGCGCAGTCTGAACGGGCAGATTGAGTTTCTGCTCAAGCGAAATCTGCGCGAGGCCAAGCGGTGGAAGGGGCCGGATGAAGCACGGGGCGGCGAGAGTGTTGATACAAATGAAGAGACATGAATCGCCGTCAGATTTTTTCGATCCCTATCGGTATGGGTTTTGCCGCGGCACTGAGCCCGGCACAGGTAAAAGCCAAGGGCGGTAAGCCCAAGAACATCATTTTCTGCGTCAGCGACGGGATGAGCCCGAGCGTGTTGATGCTGGCCGAGTATTTTTCGAAGATCGCCCGGGGGAAGGGGACCCGCTGGGCGGCAATGATGAACGATATGACGGCGTCGCGCGGCGTGCAGGATGTGGCGTCGCTGAATTCGCCGGTTACAGATTCTTCGAGTTCGTCCTCGGCGTGGGGTTCCGGTAGCCGCATCAACAATGCGCAGGTGAACATTCTGCCGGATGGCACGAAGCTGACGCCGATCATGGCATTGGCGAAAGAGGCTGGACGGCGGACGGCGCTGGTGACGACGGCGACGGTGACGCATGCGACGCCGGCCGGGTTTGCCTCCTCGCAGGAGCGGCGCGATGACGAGCATCTGATCGGGCTGCAGTACAAGAGCCGCGTGGATTATGTGCTGGGCGGGGGGATGAAGTTCTTTGATGGGGCCAAGCGCAAGGACAAGCTCGACGGCTATGGCGAGTTTGCCAAGGCTGGCTACCAGGTACTCAAGACCAAGGCGGATCTGGCGAGCGCAGATAAGTCGAAACTGACGCTGGGCACCTTTAGCGACAGCCACATGCC
>CAZBTA010000196.1:0-9809 GCA_964494515.1 uncultured Bryobacter sp. | reverse complement strand
GCCAAGCACAAAGTGGCCCAGCGGGCTTTGCGGCTTGACCTTCACGAAGGCGCGAAAACACTCAATGGCTTCGGCCTCGCGAGGGCCCACATGTTCCCAGACGCGCCACAGAAACATAACCGGCTGCTCGATGTCGGGCGCCAGCTTGCTCGTGGCGATAAAGGCATCAACAGCGTCGGAAAAACGCCGGGAACCATAATAGGCCACCCCCAGGGAGAGAGCCGCCTGCGCACTCGAGGGAAAGCGCTGGCGCGCATGCTCGAGAACCAGGATCGCCTCGGCAAAATTCTGCGTGCCCAGCAGCAGGTTACCGAGATCGGTGTAGTTGCTCTCCTTTGAAGGTTCAGCCCGGATTGCCGCCTGTAGATCGGCGACAACCCGGGCCGGGTCACCAGAAAGCTGGGCTGCCAGAAACCAGATGCTAAGCAAGCTCACGGCAGCCATCGTAACAACTTAGAACTGCAGACGCAGAGCGAACTGAACGTTACGCGCCGTGCCAGGCAAGGTAGCCGAGAGACGGCCATAGTTGCCCGAGCCCTGCGTGTTGCCGAGCGAGCCCACCGCGAAGCGGGGCGTGTTCGACAGGTTCAGCCATTCACTGCGGAACTGCACCTTGAAGCGTTCGTTGATCCGGAAGCTCTTGAACAGAGACATATCCAGAGCAGCGATGCCGGGGCCAACGCCGGTCTGCGGCCCGATGTTACCGCCGGTGCCGACAGCAGGGCTGGCGGTGGCGGTGACGTCAAACCACTGGTCAGGCGTACGGCCGCTCGACGGGGCCTGCATCGGGTCCTTGCCGGAAACGGCGTCGGGACGGCAGTTGTTGAACGACGACACGCAGTTCTGCGAGCGGAACGTGAACGGCTGTCCGCTTGAGAACGTCAGAATGCCGTTGGTCTGCCAGCCACCGAGGAAGGCATCAGCCATGCGGTTGATGTTGCCGCCGTACTTCTTGCCACGGCCAAAGGGCAACTCGTAGTTGAAGTTGGTGGCCCAACGATGGCGGATGTCCCAGGCGGCGGCGCCGTATTCGCAACGGAAGCCGCAGGTGATGTCATACAGGCCCGCGCCCGAGGAGCCCGACAACGTCGTGCCCGTATTGGCGAAGGTGTGGCCCCAGGTGTAGCTCGAGACCATCATCAAGCCGTCGCTCATGCGCTTCTCAAACTTGGCCGTGAGGGCGTTGTAGTTGGAGAGGCCGAACGTCGAGGTCTGCGAGAGACCACCACGGAGGAACGGATAGGCGCGACGCGAGTTGACGTCGGCGTTGGGGATGCTGCTGTTGATCGGGGTGTTGGGATCCCAGTTGATCAACTGCCGCGAACCCTTCGAGCCGATGTAGCTTACTTCGAGAGCCGAGTTCCAGCCGAGGTCCTGCTGGATGCTGAAGTTCCACTTCTGCACGAGCGGGTTGCGGAAGTTGGTATCGACACCGCGGAAGCTGATGTTCGCCGGGAGGTTGAACGTGTTGAGCGGCCAACCATCGGAGAAGCGACCCAGGAAGGGATGCCCCTGCTGGAAGGCGCTGTCGAGGTTCAAATCCATGATCTGGTTGAACGGCACGCCAAGGCCGCGATTGGGGCTGCCGCCCTGATTCTCTTCACCGCCATAGAACAGGCCATAGCCGCCGCGTAGCACCGTCTTCTGGAAGATCTGGTAGGCGATACCGATGCGGGGGCCGATGTTCGTCTTGTCCCACGGGATGAGGTACTTGTCGGCTGTGCCACGGTCGACCTTGATGGTGGGGAAGGCCGAACCGAAGTTGACCGGCAGCGGATCGTTCTGATTCCGGCCGGCGGGGATGACGAGCGTGGCCGTCTGCGGGATGTAGTTCGACTGCCGGCCGAAGCGTTCGGAGATCGGCGAGAACAACTCATAGCGCACGCCGAGATTGAACGTGAGCTTGGAGGTGGCCTTCCAGTCGTCCTGCCAGTAGAAGGCATGCGCCACCTTTTCGCTCGACACAAAGTTGGTCGTCGTCAGGCGCGAGTTGCCGGGGTAGCCGAGCAGGAACGAAGCAGAGCCGTCACCCGTCTGACCGGGCTGTTCCGGAATGCCGGTGCGATTCTGCGGGAACGCGAAGTTACCACGCGAAGCCGGCACCTGGAAGAACGGGAACTTGATCGGCCGGTACTCGTAGCCGAACTTGATCGAGTGCTTGCCCTTGGTGATGGAGACGTTCTGGATGAAGTCCCACACGTTGTTGTATTCCTTGGTGGGCAGCCAGTTGGAACCACCGAAGGCCGAGTAGCCACCCATGTCGATCTGGGGCAGGCCGCCATTGCGATCCGCGCCAGTGGTGGGGTTGAGGCCGCCGATGCCGAAGGCCTTGTATTGGTCCACTGTCGAGTTGGTCTGGTAGCGCTGCGTCACGAGGCGGGTGAAGGCCACGCGAGTTTCCGTGAGGAAAGTGGGTGACCACACACGCGTCCAGGAGATCATCGCGTTGCGGCCGAGGTTCTGCTCTTCAGACCCGTTGAAGCCGGCGGCATCGAGCGCGCCGGGCAGTGGCGGAGTGATGAACTTGTTTTCGGTCGACCAGCTGACGCTGCCGAACAGCGAATCCTTGTCGCTCAGGCGATGGTCGATGCGAATGTCGAACTGGTCATTGTCCTGCTTGGCGCCGGTGGTGGGCAGGTAGTTGGCGCCGGGCAGACGATCGCCCAGATTCTGGTTGGGAGCCGGGAACAGATCCATCAGCTTCTTGGCCGCGGGGTCGAAGCGCGAAGCCGGAATGATGTTGCCGGGGAACAGATCACGCACCACGCCGCCATTGGGGGCAACACGCTGCGTGTTCATGTCGTAGATGCCGCCCTGGGGGATGGCGCGGCCCAGCGCATCGGTGCCGAGCGAGCTGCCGGAGAGCAGGCTCGAGTAGTCACCGTTGCGGAAGGCCAGTTTGGGAATCGTGATCGGCGACGTGGTGCCACCAAGGCCCGGCACGATGCCCGACAAGGCGCGGACACGAGTGCCCTGCCAGTCGGCAAACCAGAACGTGCGGTTCTTGATCACCGGGCCACCGATGGCGGCGCCGTACTGATTCTGCCGGACGTAGGGACGCACCGCGCCGGCGCGATTGCGTTCCCAGCTGTTGGCGTTGAACTTGTCGTTCTGCAGGAACTCGAAGACAGCGCCGTGGATTTCGTTGGTGCCCGACTTGATCGTGACGTTGACGACGCCACCAGCGCCACGGCCATACTCGGCCGAGTAACCGTTGGTGACGACCTTCATTTCGCCAATGGCTTCCACTGAGGGGCCGATGACGTAGGCAGTCTGATTGATGAAGTCGATGACGTTGACGTTGTTGTCGACGCCATTGAGCAGGAAGTTGTTCTGGCCGTTGGAACGCACGCCGTTGGCCGAGAAGCCGCCGCCAGCAGCGTCGCGCGCGCCCTGTTCGGCGGGGACAACGCCAGGAGCCAGCGGGGCGAGGAAGGTGAACTTGCGCTGGCCACCCAGCGGCAACTCGCTCACCTGGCGAGCCTGCATGGTGTTGCCCAGCGCGGTGTTTTCGGTTTGCAGCAGTGGCGCGGCGGAGGTGACTTCAATCGCCTGCGTCATTTCACCAACCGTGAGTTGGATATTGACGCCGATACGATCGCCGCCAGTGAGGGGGATATCTTTCTGGATCGACTTACGGAAGCCAGTGGCGGTGACTTCAATCGTGTACGTGCCAGCTTTGAGGAGAGGACGAATGTAGACGCCGTTAGTGTCGGATTCCGCAGTGAATCGCACCCCCGTCGCCTGTTCCGTAATGGTGATTTTGGCACCGGAAATCACCGCGCCAGTTCCGTCGGTGACAGTGCCAGTAATGGCCCCAAGATCGCGTTGCGCAAACAGAGCATTCGCGATCAAAAGGGCAAACAACATCAACATGGACAGCCGTTTGATCATAGTTACCTCAATCAGACTTTGAGTACTGAAGCTACTTGGGCCCCAGTTTGGGTTCTGGTATATATTTCAGAAGCGTGCAACAGCGTCAAGGGTTAATTCAGGTACTTAAGGCAACTTTAATGGCCGCATGTGTCGCGCTTTCTGCACCTGAAGGCGGGTGGGAGGATCGGGCGAAGGCCTGGGGCATGGGGGCGGCAACCACTTATGGCAGCTCTCAGGTAACACGCTATCTGATTGAAAATACAGGCGCCGGCGTTTTGATCGCGGACTTCGACCGCGACGGGCGCAACGAGGTTCTGGTGCTGAATGGGGCTCGCCTGGGCGAGACAAACGCGCCGGCTCCTTACCTGTACCGCAGCGATGAGCAGCATCGATTCACAGAAATTGCGAAAAATTCCGGGCTGAATTCCACCGGTTGGGCCCAGGGGGCGTGCAGCGGCGACTTCAACAACGATGGCTCCCCCGACCTGTTGATCACCTACTACGGCGTCAATCGCCTGTACCGCAATCAGCAGGGCATCTTCACCGATGTCACCGCCGCGAGCGGACTGCCCGTGACGGGCGTGCGCTGGGGCGCCGGCTGCACGTTTGTCGACTACGACCGTGATGGCCTGCTCGACATCTTTGTATCGAACTACGTCGACCTCACGATTGAGCAAAGCCCGCTGCCGGGCTCGCGCCCCGAGTGCATGTGGAAGGATGTTGCCGTGGCCTGTGGGCCACGCGGCTTGCCCAAGGCGCGCAACTACTTGTACCGCCAAGTGCCGGGTGGCAAGTTTGTCGATGTCAGCGAGAAGGCGGGCATTCTGAAGCCCGGGCCCCGTTATGGGCTCGGCGTAACGGCGGCGGATTTCAACAATGATGGTTGGCCGGATCTTTACGTCGCCTGTGACATGACGCCCAGCCTGCTTTATGAGAATCAGCGCAACGGCACGTTTCTCGAGCGCGCGCTCGAGGCAGGGGTGGCGCTGGATGCCAGTGGCCGCGAGCAAGCCGGCATGGGCATCGCCGTGGGCGACTTCGATAACTCAGGCACGCTCGATATTGCGAAGACAAACTTCTCCGGAGATCTGCCATCGCTCTATCTGAACGAGGACGGCAACTTCTATACCGACATCGCGGCGCAGGCCGGGCTGGGCAAACATCTGCTGCTCGGCTGGGGCGCGGCATTCCTTGATGTGGACGCCGACGGGTGGCTCGACCTGCTGCTGGCCAATGGCCATACCTACCCTGAAGTCGACCGCGCGAAGCTGGGCGAGAGCTACCGCCAACCGACGCTGCTGTATCGCAATCTGGGCAACCGGAAATTTGCGGACCTGAGTGCCACCAGTGGCACTGGCATCTCGCAGCCCAAGGCGTCGCGCGGCCTCGCGATCGGGGACCTCAATGGCGACGGCTACCCCGAGATCGTGATCAACAATCGCAACGAGGCGCCAAGCGTGCTCGAGCGCACCGGGCCCCACGGCACGATGTTCCGCGTCACGCTCGAGGGCACCAGGTCGAACCGCTCCGCCT
This sequence comes from uncultured Bryobacter sp., assembly GCA_964494515.1. Lineage (GTDB taxonomy): Bacteria > Acidobacteriota > Terriglobia > Bryobacterales > Bryobacteraceae > Bryobacter. The sequence continues at coordinate 4,400 of CAZBTA010000196.1, read as the reverse complement.
ATGGCGCCCGCGTCACCATCGAGACCGGCAAGCGCAAGCAGATGGCCGAGCTGACCAGTGGCACCAGCTTTTACTCACAGCATGAGGATGCGTTGTACTTCGGCCTCGGCGCGGCCACCCGCGTCGACAAGCTCACCGTGCGCTGGCCAAATGGCCTCGTCGAGACGCGGCTCAACGTTGATGCCACCAGGTCGCTCCACCTCGTCGAAGGCAAACGCTAGAGCGCGACGCCGAGGTCTTCCCACTTCACTACCCTGCCCTGCCGGCAGGCTTCGTTGCCAAGCATGGCAGTGAGTGCCGCCGTTGCGCCGATCGTGATGTCGGCGGGGTTGCGGGCGCCTTTGGCGATGGCGTCAAAGAACGCGCGCGTGTGGGCATCCGGGTCTTCCTGCACCTTCTCGGCGATCACGCTTTGCTTGCCTTCGGTGGTGTAGAGCGAGTAGGTGCTCATCAGTTCGACGGCGCCCTTGCTGCCATAGACGTTGATGTATTGGCCCCCGGCGGGCATAGAGCGAGGGTGAAAGACCATCTGCGTGAACGAGAGCTTGATGCCGCTTGGGTATTCGTAGGTGAGGCTTTGGTGGTCGTAGATGTCGCGACCGGCGGGTTCGTTCTTGTGCAGTTGGATGCCGCCAAATCCAGCACAGCGCGCGGGGCGCTCGCCGATCACCCAGTTGCAGGCGTCGAGGTTATGCACGCTTTGCTCGACCAGATAGCCGCCCGACTTCGCGTAGTTGTAATACCAGTCGCCCGAGGATCCGTTGTAGTCAAGGTCCGCCGTGGCATGGCGCTGGGCTTTGACGAAGAGGATCTCGCCGATGGCGCCTTCGCGGATACGCTGCACGGCGGTGCCGAGTTGCACCATGGATCGCAATTGCTGGCCTGAGACGAAGACCTTGCCGGATGCCTTGACAGCGGCCACCAGCGCGCGCAGATCAGCGGGCGTGGTGGCGACGGGCTTTTCACAGTAGACATGCTTGCCGGCCTTGAGCGCGGCAATCGCCATCTCCGCATGCAGATGGGGCGGGGTGGCGATGAAGACGGCGCCGATATCCTTGCGCTCGATCACCTGGCGCCAGTCCTTCGTCGTCGCGGGATTGGCCTGGGCGGCAGTGGTGGCGGCCTTGTCAAGGCGGTCAGCTTTGAGGTCACACAGCATGGCGAGCTTCGCGCCCGGTTGTTTCAGAATGCTGCCCAGCAGAAAGCCGCCGCGATTGCCGGTGCCGATCAGGGCAGTCGGCAGTGGATCGGAGGATTGGGCCAAGGCGGCCAGGGGTGAGGCGAGAAAGCTACGGCGGATCATACTTGCCTCACATTCCTATCATGTATACTGCGTCCCGTGAAACCGCTTTTGCTCTTGATGCTGCTCGCGCAGCAGAAACAGGACTGGATCCAGCTCTTCAATGGTCGCGACCTCACCGGCTGGACGCCCAAGATCACCCACCATGCCGTCGGTGAAAACTACAAGAACACGTTCCGCGTGGTGGATGGTTTTCTCACGGTGAACTACGACGGCTACGACGAGTTTGGCGAGCAGTTTGGCCATCTCTTCTACAAGGACAAGTTCAGCTACTACCGCATCGCCGTCGAGTATCGCTTTATCGGCGATCAGGTGAAGGGCGGCCCGGGTTGGGCCACGCGCAATAGCGGCATCATGGTGCACGGCCAGCCTGTCGCCACGATGCAGAAGGATCAGGATTTTCCGATCTCGATCGAAGTGCAGTTGCTGGGCGGCCTGGGCAAAGGCCCGCGCACGACGGGCAACCTCTGCACACCTGGCACCAACGTCGAGCGCGACGGCAAGCTGTTTACGCCGCACTGCGTGAACTCGACCTCGCCCACCTTTGATGGGGACCAGTGGGTGCGCGCAGAAGTGCTGGTGAAGGGGTCCGAATCGGTGGAGCACTTCATCAACGGCCAATCGGTGCTCAAATACGAACACCCCCAGATCGGGGGCGGCAATGTGTCGAACTTTGATGCGGCCGTCAAGACCGATGGCAAGCTGCTTGAAGCAGGCTCGATCTCACTGCAGAGCGAGAGCCATCCGGTGCAGTTCCGCAAGGTGGAGTTGTTGAACCTCGTCGGCTGCATGGACAAGAAGTCGAAGTCGTATCGCGATTACTACCTCAAGCACGACCCCAAGGCTTGTCGCTGAAACGCAAAACGGACAAGCCCGAAGGCTTGCCCGTTTCTTGAAGAGTCCAATCTTCTTGAAGGTTTACTTCCGGCGACGGATGTAAGCCAGGCCCACCAGAGCGCCACCGATCATGGCGTAGGTGCTGGGTTCCGGCAGTTCCTGATACTCGAGGGTCCAGTTGCCGCTGAAGGTAGCACCGGTGATGTTGGCCGCAGCCGACGTAACGGTGAACTGCACGACGAACGGGGCGATGTAGTCATTCACGCTGGCCGGGAAGGGGATGGCCGTGGTGGACGAGGGAGCAACGCGGGTGAAGTTGATGCCCGTCAGGTCGAAACCGGTGCCGGGAGCATCAAGGTTGTAGGTGAGACCCGTCACGTCCTGACCCGGCAGAGCGCCCGTGTCTTCGGTGTAGTCACGATTGTGGGTGAAGCTGAGGCTGGTGATCGTGATGTTGCCCGGGAGCAAACCAAAGCCAGCGCACTGCAGGTTCAGGGTCTGGGGTACAGGGGTAGCCGCGCCAAAGGCTGCAGGGGTGCAGGCCATGTTGACCGTCGTACCGTACATGCTCATCGCACCGAAGAGTGCCATAGCAAGCAAAGAAAGCTTTTTCATATTTTTCCTCCTAAGAACTTTGGCACCCGCCCGGCCATCCTTCTATCGGAGGAGCTCTAAGCGATTTGCCTTATCTTTCGCTCTTGAGTGTAGGGGGGTGCAGGGGAATGGAACAATGGGACTTTAGGCGTTTTTGACGGCACTTTGTTCTAGAACTTTTTCGCCGCAGACCGCACACCTGGCGCCCGATTCGTACTGGATCACGCAATCCAAGCCGCTGAAAATAAACAGATTCATTGAATGGTACTTTTGAGCAAAAGTACTGATGCAATTGCCCATTCCGGAACTGAAATAGTTGTCCGAGGGGCAGTTTTTTCTCGGTCAAATCGACTTTTTCAGTACACGCTTTTGTTTTTGGGGGTAGATTGCAGGGGACTAAGGCCCACCTTAGCCGCAATCTCGCGGATCGCGGCCTCCGTCGGAGGCGATGGCTTGAAGTTCCCAAACCGGTATCCCATCGCGATATCAAGCGGCGTCCAGCCTGCCTTGTTCCGCTGATTCCATACGCTTGGCTTCATCCCCCGCTCAGCCAGAAAACGCACGGCCGCCCCATAGTTCTTGTACGCCGCTCCATGCATCGCAGTCTCCCCGTTGTCATCGACGGCGTTGATATCGTTGCCCAACTCGAGCGCCACGCGCATCGCCTCCACCACTTCATCTTCCGTCCCCGCATCCTCGCCCGGCGAGCGCGTGCCCAGCCCGGCGGCCACGATCAGCGGTGTCGCGCCATCCTGATTCGGAATCAGCGGATCCGCCCCCAGCCGCGCCAGCTCACGCATCAGTTCAAAATCCGCACTGCGCGCCGCCAGCAGAAATGGCGTCGCCCCCAACGTGTTCAAGCTCGTCAGCCCCACATTCACCTTGCGCGTCATGCGCGCATTCAGATCGGCGCCCTTCTCCTTCAGCTTCCGCACCAACTCGAGACTCGTCATCCGGCCTGACCCATACGGCGCCGGGTCGTTATCCCCGCCACCCGGCTTGCGCACTCCCGTAATCGCATGCAGCGCCGTCCACCCATTCAGATCCGCATTCGGATTGGCCCCCTGATCGAGCAGCCATGCCGCCACCTCAAAGTGTCCCGCCGTCACGGCCAGATGCAGCGCTGTCGTCCCCGGCCTCGGCCCCCCGGGCACGCGCGCCGCCTTTGGCGGGATCTCAGTGAACTCATTCACATCCACGCCCGCTCGCAGCAACACCGCCAGCACTTCTCGCTTGCCCTCGCGCGCCGCCAGCAGAAACGGCGTAAAGCCAGACCCCAACCGCGTCTTGAAATTCGCCCCCCGCCCGATCAGATACTCCACCACGCCCGCATGCCCCTCTACCGCGGCCCACAGCAGCGCCGTCTGCCCCCGCCGCGGCTCTGCCGCATTCACATCCGCCCCGGCCTCCACCAGCGCCTTGACGGCCTCAAGGCTGCCACTGCGCGCCGCCGTCATCAGTACGGTCTCGCCCCCGGTCAGTGTCGCCCGCGCATCAGCTCCCCCGGCCAGCAACAGCTCCACCATCTCCGCATTGCCATTCAGCGCCGCAATGCTCAGCGGCGTCACCCCATGCGCATCGGCCGCTCGCACATTCGCTCCGCCCGCGATCAGCCGCCGCGCCACATCCACCTGATTGGCCAGCACCGCCTCCGGCAATTCCTGCCCTG
>CAZBTA010000195.1:0-9816 GCA_964494515.1 uncultured Bryobacter sp. | reverse complement strand
GAGATGGCCGTCCGGCTCAGCCTCGGCGCCGGTCGCTTTCGTGTCATCCGCCAACTGCTCACCGAGAGCGTGCTGCTTTCCACCCTGGGCGGCGCCTGCGGCATTCTTTTCGCAATCTGGGGTATCAATTCGCTCACCTGGCTGTTCTCGCGGGGCAGGGAAGGCTTCACGCTCCACGCCGAGCTCAACTGGCCTGTCCTCGCCGCCACGGCCCTGCTCTCCATCCTTTGTGGCCTGCTCTTCGGCCTCGTGCCAGCCCTTGAGTCCACCCGGCCCGACCTGATGCTGACGCTCAAAAACACGCGTGGTTCCTCCTCCCAGCCACGGCTCCAGCAGGCGCTCGTCATCGCGCAAGTTGCCATGTCGTTCGTGATCCTCGCCGCAGCAGGATTGTTTGTCCGCACGCTCGACCATCTCCACACGCTCAATCTCGGCTACACCCGCGACAACATTCTGCTCGTCACCACCAACGCGCTGCAAGCTGGCCACCGCGAGGCCGAGCTCCCCACCTTCTATGCCGATCTCCTCCAGCGCTTCGCGTCGCTCCCCGGCGTCGCCTCAGCCACCCTTTCCCACTCCTCCATCCTCAAGGCTGGTCAGGCCGGCAGCACCTACCGTGGCGCGATCAAACACGGCGCCATCACGATCGACGGCGCCCAGGTGCTTACAACAGGTCCGCGCTTTCTCCACACCATGCAGATCCCCCTGCTTGCCGGCCGCGAGTTCGACGAACGCGACCAACCCACTTCCAATCCCGTCGCGCTGATCTCCGAGCAACTGGCCCGCACATACTTCCCCGACACAAACCCGATCGGCCGCCGCCTCAATTTCATTGGGGAAAATCGCACATACGAAATCGTTGGCGTCACCGCCAATTTTCGCCACGGCAGCCTCAAGCAAGCGAATTCGCTCAGTGTCCTCGTCCCCGCCACTCAGGCCAAACTCGAAGCCGTCACTTACGCCCTCCGCACCAATGGCGATCCCCTCGCTTATGTCGCCGGCCTCCGCGAAATCGTCCGCAACATCGACCCGTCGCTTGCCCTCACCAACATCGTGACGCAGTCCACCGAGATCGATCGCTCGATCAACCGTGAGATCACCTTCGCTCGTCTCTGCACCGGCTTTGCGCTACTGGCGCTACTGACCGCCTGCATCGGCTTGTACGGCACCATGTCCTACATGGTGAGCCGTCAGGTCAACGAAATTGGCGTCCGCATGGCGCTCGGCGCCGCCAGGCGCACGGTGCTCTGGATGGTCATGCGACGCGTCGTCGTGATCACCGCTATCGGGCTTGCTCTCAGCATCCCGGCCGCGCTCATCGCCTTCCGTTATGTGAAGTCTTTGCTCTATGGCGTGCAGCCAAACGACCCCGCAACGCTCACCGTGGCGGCAATCCTGCTTGCCGCCACGGCTTTGCTTGCGGGCTATCTGCCAGCTCGCCGCGCTGCGGCAATCGATCCGCTCGTTGCCCTGCGCCACGATTAGTGGTGTCGATCGCTAGAAAATCGACTCAGATTGGATACTGCTGCCCCGCGGCGCGGGCTCGATCAGCGGTATGATTTGCGGTCGCGCTTCCAGCACCTGCTTGGCGCTCTGTGCTGCGTCTTGCAAGGATTCGAGCATTTGCATCGCCTGCTCGGTCACCTCACAATGCTGCTGCTCCTCGCCCGGTGTCTCCGCGGGTATCGTCTGCGCTACTTCTGGCTCCGCCAGCGCTTCGGTCGGCAAGGGTAATGCCGTCACAATCTCCGGGCTGGGCGCTCCCGCCACGGCAAAGCGCGAAAGGCCCTTTCCTTCTGATGCCTCAAGATACTCTTCCACCGGCAGAAACGCGCGTAGCTCATAGCTCACATCCAGCATCAACTGGCTGAATTCCTCCACATGCTCGAGCGCACCGAGACAATCGACAAGTTCCCCTGTCCAGTTCTGCGATCGCTGCGCCAGCCCTTGCACTGTCTGGTTCAACCCACGAATCTCCGGGTTCTCACCGATCTTCGGTAACGATTCAAGCTTCTCCATCACTTCGCGCAAGTCAGCAGACCTATCAAGGATCGTCCCGATCGACGAGCCCGCCTCCTCGAGGATCATTTCGCCCACTTCCACCTGCATCAAACACTCTTCAATCAGCGCCGTGCTGCGCTTGGCCGAAGTGTCCACCTCATCAGAAAGCCGCTTGACTTCGTTGGCAATCACGAGAAATCCAATGCCCGCCTCTCCCGCGTGTGCCGCCTCAATCGCCGCATTGAGGCTCAGCAGCTTGGTTTGAAATGCAATCGATTCCACCAGCTTGATCACTTCACCAATCTGCTTGCTCGCCGTCGTAATCGACTGCATCGAGTCACGCAGTTGGTTCACGGTATCGTTCGTGCTCGATATCTGTGCGTCGAGCCCTTGCATCCGCTCGCCGATCTGACCCCGAATTTCGGTGTACGCTCCATCGAGCTCCATCACGGCGGATTCCGCCTCATGGTGCGCTCGCAAGCATTCTTCCGCCCAGCCGGCATCGGCCGTCGATGTCTTCAGTTTGTCGGCGCACTGGTGGCTCCAGTTCACCAGCTCTTCCATGCCGAGGTTGAGACTGTCGGCAATGCGCTTTACATCCGCCGTTGCCTGCTGCTCCAGACGGAACAACAAGCCCGCGGAGGCCAGAATCAATCCTCCAGACATGCTGGCCCATAGCCAGTGCTGTGTCGCTGAACCGTAAACAAGTGTCGGTAGTCCGGCCACAAAGAGGCCGAGCGCCATCCGAAACTGGGTCTTCCGATGCAACAGGATGGCCAGCCAATGGGAGCCCACGCGCTGGGCGCCCTCAAGCGATAAAGTCATGAACTAGTCCAGTTCTGCCGGTACAGTTGCCGGCTGAGATTCTCGATCTCTTGCCCCAAAGGGCGATCCTCCCCAAGTGGACTGACTCGTTGCCGCACATACTGCTGTACGGCTCTTGCTCGTCCACTGAAGGCCCTCGCCTGAGCTTCGGCTTGCCGGAGCTCCATGGCGGAGACAAGAACCATGGCCTCGATTGCCAGAATTCGATCCAGATGGTCAAGCGCGCGGCTGGCCTTTCGCGCGGCAATGGTTCCCATTGGATTGACATCCTGATTGTTTGCGTTGGTGGGTACAGACTGAATCGAAGCAGGCATCGCCTCACTTCGCATTTCAGCCAGCACCGCACTTGCGGTCACCTGTGCGCCCATGTAGCCGCTCTGCAAGCCACTGCGATCCCCTTGCAGGAATGCGGGCAAGCCACGGTTCAGGCTCACATCGGTCACGCGCGCGATGGTCCTCTCGGCGAGGATCGCCATCTTGACGATGGCGTTGTGCAGCGCATCAGAAGCAAAGGCCACGTGCTGGCCGTAGAAATTGCCTCCGTGATACACGCTGGCATCCTCAGAGAAGAACACCGGGTTATCCGTCACCGCGTTCAGTTCGGTCTCGACCACGCGGTGATGAAAATCGATCACATCCACAACCGCACCCAAAATCTGCGGCACACACCGCAGCGTATACGGATCCTGCAGGATCTCCTGATTTGCCGCCACGCCGCCTGCTCCCGGCTCCGGTTCGGCAATCCGCGGCGGCGGCGCCCACCCCACGGCCCTCTCGCTGCTCTCTATCCAGCCATGCAGAAACTCATGGCAATATAGCTGCCCCGGATGCGGCCGCAATCCGCCGAGCCGCGGATGCCACGCCTCGCTGCGCACTCCCGCCACTTCCCCATGAAGCGCACTCAACGCCAGCGCCCAGTGGCTCGCCCGTCGCGCCCGCACCGCGTTGCGCGCCGCAATGCCCGTCATCGCCGAGGTGCCATTCACCATCGCGAGTCCTTCCTTGGCATCGGGTACCCACGGCTTCAGTCCGCACGCGGCCAGTGCTTCCGCCGCTGGACAAATGCGCCCGCGAAAGCGCACCTCACCTTCCCCCAGCCAACCCAGCGCCAGATGCGCCAATGGCGTCAGATCTCCGCTCGCCCCCACCGTTCCCATCGCCGGCACCAGCGGCAGAATGTCATGCCGCAAACAGTTCAGCAGCAGCTCGAGCGTCTCCGGCCGGATCGCGGAATGTCCGCGTGACAGTGCGATCAGCCGCGCTCCCAGCAGGGCTCGCGTATCCTCCGCGCTCAGATATTGGCCCACGCCGCTCGCCAGATGATAGACAAGGTTGCGCTGCAGCAGGCTCGCCTGCTCGGGGCAGATGTGTTGCGTCGCCAGCGGCCCGTAGCCGGTCGTGATGCCGTAGATGCGCCGTCGGTCGGCAATCAACTCATCCAGAACCTCGCGGCTGCGCCCCACTGCGTCCCAGCTGCGTGCGGTCAATTCGAGTTGACGTTCTCCCTCGCACACCGCAAAGAACTCTTCAAGCGTCACATCCGCATCGGCATCAAGCCACAATGCCGGTCTTGCGGCCGCGCTTTCCATCAGGGGCATTCTCTCAGTCAGCGTCATTGCCTTACCCCTTCGCCGGCATGCTGCGGGTTCACCAGACGTTGTTTGCCCAGTGCGTTGCGCGGAATCTCGTTGCCAAAGCTGAATCGCGTCGGCCGCGCGGCCGCCGGAAGTTGCGGTGTGAGCCACCGGCGAATCTCCCTCGCCAGCTCCTGCCGGCCCCGATCATCGGCTGAGCTCTCTGCCGGCACAACAAACGCATGCAGCCGGGCTTCCTCCTCGGCCACCCCGTCCCGCCACACCGCGCACTCGCTCACCTTCTCGTGTCGCGCAATCAGCGCGGCCACTGCCAGCGGGTCAACCAGCTTGCCACCTACCTTGACGAGCCCGTCCTTGCGCCCCACCAGCCGCAGCCGGTCCTCGCCCACCCATTCGATGTGGTCGGGCAGAGAACTCAGCTCATTCTTGCGCTCGCGCCAGTAAGGAGCTAGCTGAAAGCATTCATCAGGGCCCCGCCGCGAACCGATTCCACCCAGCTCCGATGCCCCGTACACCTCAATCACTTGCTCAAAACCAAGTTGCTCAAGCGTCTCCCATTCTTGAGTCCCCAGTGCGCCCGCCGAACTGACGGCCCTGACGCCAGCCGGTACTTTGCCCGGCGGTCGGCTTTGGGACAGCATCCGGTAGCGGAACGGAAATCCCACCACGACATCTCCCGGCCGCAAGCCGTCGAGCCACCCATTGCCCGCCTGCCAACGCGCCTCTATCACCTCGGGCATTTCGCCAGAGCAGGCGGAAGGGAGTAATGCTGTCCATATTAATCCGTAAAGATGGTGAGCGGGCACCAGCGACACGATCCGACCCACCGGTCCCAGCAGTTGGGCCCAATGCGCACACTCGACTCCAAGCACTTCGCGCAGACAGCGAAACGCTTTGGGCTGGCCTGTCGTACCGGAAGAACGCACGGTCAGCGCTTCCCAGTCTGGCTGGATCGCTTCATCGATCAGCCGCGCCCAGTCCCCGAGTGTCTTGCTGCGCAGGATGCTGTCGGCCATGCCAAAGTCGCTGAGATGAAAGTATTCGTTCGTCCGGGTGGCCAGATTGAGCAGCTCGAGGGAATCCACCCCGAGAGATCCGCAACCGCTGTCATCCCGGTCGCGTATCGCCGTGGTCAACTCCCAGTCCTGGCTCGCTTCGTGAAGATACTGGTCCCCCCGACTCTGGGCCAGCTCTTCAGCCGCCAGATCCCGAAATATGCGTGCAATGGACTCTTGGTGAAGATTCATCTTCATCCTCTGTTCGGAGTGCGCCGAGCTGAACCGGCTCTTTCAGACACACTTCACGACTCGCGTTACGTTGTCACGTCGCTGAACCGCTTATCGTGCTTACCCTTCAGGTGTTGAGGTGAATTTGATGAAAGTTGACTAACGTTGAATTTTCTCGCCCCGATTTTGAGTTTCTACTCAAGACCGTAAACGCCCCTCCGATACGAACCAGCAGACGAAGGACTCTCATTTCCATGACCAAGACCCATCGCGATTACGAATACGACTACTTGAGCGTCTCCTATCAGATCGAAGATCTGCTGCAGCGCAAAACAGCAGCCTACAGTGTGCAACAGGAGATCGAGGAATCTCACGCGCGTCTCGCGCAACTGGCCCGTCAGATCGAGACGGCCGATGATCCTCGCAATCTCGAGTACGATTACCTCGCCACAGCCTACAAGATTCAGGATCTGTTGCAGAAAAAGACGCAGGCCTACTCGCTCAGCTATGAGTTTCAGGCCATGCAGAATCAGTTGAATGAACTGAGTGAAAAGCTGCAGTGGAACGGTGCTTCCAGCGGGTTTGCCACGCCCAATAGCCGGCCGCATCTGACCGATCGCCTGAGCCGCCTGCAAAGCGAAATTCAGGAACTGCGCTCACAGCTCGGCTAACGCCTGGTCAGTCGCGTTGATCTGAACGTTCCGCAAGGCTTGCGGCATCCGCCGTCCTGCCCGGAGTGCGAATCCATGTCCCAGGACCCAAACTTCCTCAGCCCGCGCGAACGTCGTGATCTCGAATACGACTATCTCGTGCTCAGCTATGAGGTTTCGTCCCTCGTGGAGTCGCATCTGCGTGAAGCCAGGGCGATCGAGCAGCTCGATCAACTCTTCCGGCAGGCCAGAGAGTGTCTGGCGAATCGCCCCACCGTGGAAGAGCAGTCCTTACTTTGTGAAATCCTGGATCTGGCCGTAAAAGAGGCCGAATCGCACTTGCGCCTCGGCCTTTCCACTTCACGATTCCGCGACGATTTCCGTCGGCTCAACCACCTGTTGGCAAACACCGGACGTCGCCTCGGCTACGGTTCACATCCCGTCTGACCGCGACTGTTGCGCCACCGGCACGGCATGCGTCTCAAGCACATTGAGCCGCTGCTCCATGCGCGCCAGAGTTTCCTCAAGCCGCAGCAGACTCTCCGCCGTCTGCCCTTCCACCTGCTTGTCCGCGTCCCGGCCGCCCCCCTGATAGAGCGGCTGATTCACCCACCAGTCCATCCCCATTTCCTTGGCCTTGTCCACCGAGCACACCACCAGCCGGATCTGAATTGCGATCAGTTCTATATCCGCGATTCGCACCCGAATGTCGCCCGCTACGACCACTCCCTTGTCCAGCACTCTTTCGAGCACATCGGCCAGTGTCGACGAGTTCACGCCATGCTGAATATTGCTTGCCATCTCTGCTCTCCTCAAGCTCACGTGTGGCGCTCTTTAAAACAGAGAGCCGATTGGTCCCAGGTCCAGATTCAGGTCTTCTTTGCTGAACCCATGCTCCACCCGCAGCTTCTCCAGTTGCGCGGCCTGCGCGGCAAGGGCGGCGCCCAGCCGGTCGATCTCGTCTTCCGTCAGGGTGCCCGAATCCATCCGACGCAATGCCTGCCGTTCCATCAACTCATGCAGGAATTCGGCCAGCGCCAGCACCAGCTTCAATAACCCGTTCTCGCCCGTGGCGATACCGGCTTGCGGGTTTTTGGGTTCAAGGCCAGCCAGCACCGTGCTTGCCGGAGTTTCGATCAGTTGCATGACGGCGGCACCATCCTTCTTGTCTCCTCACCCACGGCCAGCAACTTCGCCGAGGAGGCCACCAGCAGCTTCAGATTCAGATACACGAGGTCAACACCCGCCAGCGACAACGTCACCTCGCCACTGGCTACAGCACCCTGCGCCAGCACGCGATCGAGAACATCACACAACGAGTGCGCTGTTCCACTTCGGGACCGCGGGGTCCTCGCCGGTTTCATTTGAGTACAGAGATTCAAGTGATTGCTCCTCGTGACAGCTCCCTTGGGGTGTTGTCAGAAGAATCCCTTGCAATTGGCATACCGTTGTATTCGCACCCGGTAACGTCTGCCTGCCTGGGCCGGCATCAGGAGTTCGACGCTTCGTCCTCTTCGCCCTCGTCGGCGTCTTCGTCTTCCTCTTCGTCCTCTAGCTCATCCCCGTCTTCGTCGTCATCGTCTTCTTCCTCTTCCTCTTCCTCTGCTTCGCTGGCCTCCAGCTCTTCCAGCCGGTCCAGCAGCGCCCCCTCACGCACCGCAAAGTCGTCCTCGGAGATCTCCCCGTTTTCAATCTGGAGGTAGAGCAGTCGCAAGTCCTCGCGAATCTGCTCGCCTTCGGCCGCACGGTCTTCACGAGCGGCTTGCTCGAGCTCTTTCACTACCCACAACAGCCCGCTAAAAGGCCACGTAAACAGGGATCCAATCATGTCATCACCCACTCTCGGTTCGGATGCCGCGCGCCAAACCATTAGCACCGCCGCCACAAATTCTCACCCCATCCCAAATCTCGTTACCTCCCTCAAAGAAAGCTTCAAGTTCGCCTCACATTGGATCGATAAGCCAAGGTGATGAAGACAGGCAATCGCGGTAGCAAAGGGCTCGGTGACATTCTCAAGGGCCTTGGCGATCTGGTCGACAAGCTCTCCGAGGTGGAAGCTCAGGTCGAAGAAAAACTCGCGCGCGGCGAGGAGGCCACCAGTTCCCAGCAGGGCGAGTGGCGCAGTCGCGACGGTCGCGTCCGGGGCATTTATGGGGTGAACGTCAAGGTGGGCCTTGGTGGCAAAAACATGGAGTTCGAGCCATTCGGGCACGTGCGTCGCGCCGCCCAACCTCCGGGTAAGGATGCCGTCGTCGAAGAACTTCGCGAACCCATCGTCGATCTGTTTGAAGAGACCGGTCGTATTCTGATCGTCGCCGAGATGCCCGGCGTCACCGCCGAAGACGTCAAATTGAGTTTGGAAGGCGACTTGCTCACGATTACCGCGTGTCGCGCCGACCGCCGCTACCAAAAAGAGATTCAACTGCCCGTTCCGATCGATCCCTCGCGGGCAACCACCACGGCCAACAATGGCGTAGTCGAAATCAACTGCCCTCTCTAGGAGGTCGCTCATGAGCGAGCTGCGCCTGCGTGTCGCCGAGGCCGCCACCAAAGATGTTGGACGCGCCCTCGCCCGCATGGATCCCGAGGACATGCGCAAGCTGCACCTCGAGACTGGCGACATCGTGGAATTGCGCGCCGCTGGTCGGGCCGCCGCCAAGGTCATGCCCTGCCATCCGTTGCTTCGCGGGCAAGCCCGCATTGCGCTCGATGGTCTCACGCGCGAACAGGTCAAAGCGGGCCTTGATGAATCCGTTGAGGTCCGCAAGTCTGAAGCCAAAGTAGCTGAACGTGTTGAGGTGGTCCCGCTCGGGGTCGAGCCCACCCGCCGCGACTTCGATTTCATTGGTCGTCTTCTCGATGGCCTTGTGGTTCGCGAAGGCGCCCGGATCCGCGCCACGGTCTTTGCCGGTCGCTCGGCTGAGTTTCTGGTTACCAGCACGGTTCCCCAGGGCAATGTCATTCTGCATCCCGTAACGAAACTGACAATCCTGCCCGCCAACCGAAATGGAACAACGGCCCCAACCGCCAATGCTCCAAATGACAAGGCCGCGCTGACCTATGAGGATATTGGCGGTCTCAGGCCCCAACTCCAGCGCATCCGCGAGATGATCGAGTGGCCGCTCAAGCACCCGGAGTTGTTCACCCGCCTCGGCATCGATCCTCCGCGCGGCGTTCTGCTGTACGGCCCTCCCGGCACGGGCAAAACACTGATCGCCCGCGCGATTGCGCAAGAAGCCGGCGCACGCTTCTACTCCATCTCGGGCCCGGAGATCATTCACAAGTTCTATGGCGAAAGCGAAGCCCAGCTCCGCCGCATTTTTGAGGAAGCCGGTCGCTCCGGCGCCGGCATTATCTTCCTCGATGAGATCGACTCGATCGCCCCGCGGCGCGACAAGGCGCAGGGTGAGGTCGAAAAAAGGGTCGTCGCCCAACTGCTCAGCCTGATGGATGGCTTGAAGCGCCGCAATCAGGTGATGGTTATCGCCGCCACCAACCTGCCCGATGCGCTTGACCCGG
>CAZBTA010000194.1:0-9821 GCA_964494515.1 uncultured Bryobacter sp. | reverse complement strand
CGACCGAGAGCAGCAATGGCCTTGCGGAAGTTCTCATCTACCCAGGAATTGATGCTGGTGCGATCAATGATAGGCAGCTCCGGGAAGAGGTCGGTAACCTCGGGCATAAACGGGCCCGAAAAGGAGTGCTGCGCTACCGTTGAGATCAAGACCGGCAACTGGAACAGCTTGGCGGTCTTGGCGAGAATCTGAACGTTGTGAACAATGCTCAGACGGTCGTGGGACTGAACGCCCTGGTACATTGCCGGCTGAAAATCAATCAGTACAAGAGCCGCGTTCTCCGGGCTCAGCATTTCAAGTGGGTTGGAAGTGGGCAAGAGATACTCCTTCAACAGCGTTGTTATTCAGGCATGTTGCGGCCCGAGTGATCCCAGTCTGCGGGAATCACCCAAAAGGCTCTCTTCGAAAACCCGTTTTCCTGTCAGGATCTTGCTCTGCGTGCCTAGTTACTTTGAACTACTGAACACCCACACCAGAGCACGAATTGCCATTGCCTGATTGGCGTAGCCGCACCATAACCAGAATCGGGATGTCCGCCTCGGGGTGGCGAGTGAACAATGGCAACATGTTCGCCACAGCGGAATTACGGACACAGGTTTACTTTTCCAAGTCCGGGAGCGAATGGAACTGGCTCGAGCCCGACCTTGAAGGCGGCCTCGTGCTCATCAAAGGCAGAAGTGAGAACAGCGTGCTGGTGGTGCGTGGGAGTGGATTTGGCCAACTCGCTGTGAAGGCTGATGAAATTGAGGTGGCAATCCTGATTCCCGCCGAGATGATGGGCGGCTTGCAAAGCTGGATTCTGGAATTGCCACATGGGGGAGTTGAGTTTGATCAGCCAGAGATCCTGGATCGGGTGAAGCGGATTGCCGCCGAAGCGCGGAGTGAGGCGGTGGGAGCGGAGGTCGCTTGCGAGGCGTTTGTGAAGCTGCTGGTAGTGGACTTATGCCGGCATCAGCATGTGTTTATGCCGCGGCGACGTTGGGTGTCGATTCCGCCGCGCAAGTTGCGCAAGATCCTGACATACATCGATGAGAACCTCGCCGGTTCGCTGTGCCTCGATGAAATCGCTGCGCAGCAGGGATTAAGCCCGTACTACTTCTGCCGCATCTTCAAGAAGACGACCGGTGTAACGCTGCACCAGTTCGTATTGCGCCGTCGTGTGGAGCGCGCCAAATCGTTATTGGTGGATGAGCGTCTCGACCTTGCTGAAGTCGCGCTCGAAGCGGGGTTTGCCAACCAGTCCCACTTTGGCGCCATCTTCCGGCGCTTCACCGGCTACACACCACGTCAGTACCGCCAGGTGGCGGCCTGAGCCCAGCTCAGGCGGCCACCTCGACATTCCAATTTCTCCGCAGCATGGCCTTGGCACGATGCAGGCGCGACTTGGCGGCTGACAGAGTGATCTTCTCCAGTGAGGCAATCTCGGAATCGGTCAATCCCTCAAGGGCATGGAAGCTGAGTGTGCGACCGTAGGGGGCAGGCAGCTCACGCACGGCGCGCAACAGGAATGGCTCGAGAAAGGGAGGCGCGACGGAAGCACGTTTATGAACTTCCTGGCTGAGAACCGGCTGGTCGATGGAAGTTGTGTTGCGGCGCCCGCGGTGGCGGCAGACCTGCAAGGCCTCATTGATCGCGATGCGAATGATCCAACTGCGAAAGCGCGACTGACCGCGAAATCGCGAGAGGTTGCGCCAGACCTGCATCCAAGTGGATTGCACTACGTCCCGGATGTCTTCTTCACATTGCAGATAACGTCGAATGATGGTGCGCAGGACGGGTTCATGGGGCGCCACCAGCATTTCGAATGAGCCAACATTTCCGCCCAGCACCATCTGGATCAGCTCAAGATCCCGGGAATCACAAGCGTTGTCGAAAAATGTTTCCGCGTTCATGACTCCCAGCGTAGTGTTCGCTTCCTCTATTAAACAGACGCAATTGTCGGATCGGAACCTAGTTCTTTTGGGCGATGCGGCGGCCTTAAGAAATCCAACAGACTTGGGGCAGGTCAAGACTATGAACCCGAGAATCGAACTGTTTCGCACTCTTCTGTACCCGTCCGGATTTCAGAGCGGCTTTGCTGGCGTCGCGCTACTCGGCCTGCGCATTTTTGTTGGCCTGGCATTCATCCAGCACGGCCTTGGCAAATGGCACGATCTTCCCGGGTTTGCCGCGGAGTTCTCGATTCCGCAGTGGCTGGCGGCGGTCGCCGCCGCCAGTCAGGTGGTTGCCGCCTATGCCCTGATTGCGGGGCTGGCAACGCCGCTGGCAGCCCTCACAATCGGTTCCAACATGTTGGTGGCCGTGACAAAGTTGATCGGTCGCGGCGAATCATTCGTCAATCCGCACGGGCACAGTTGGGAGGCGGCCGGGTTCTATGCCCTGGCCGGCTTCTCGCTTTATCTGCTTGGCCCCGGGGTGACTTCAATCGACTGCAAGCTGCTAGCTGGACGCGGCATTGCTCGCGCCTGAAGGCTCTTGCTTCGCTGGAACCTTCAACAACACCGTGGTGCCAAGGCCAGGCGTGCTTTCAATATTCGCTTCCGCGCCGATGGTTTGCGCACGCTCCCGAATGCCGGCGAGACCAAAATGATTCCCCGCCTTCTGCAGAAGCGTGGACCGCTCAAAGCCACAGCCGTTGTCACGAACGCTCAATTGGAAGCCGTTTCTGTCGCTGGTGAGTTCAAGCTCGATCTCGCGAGCCCCGGAATGCTTCACACTGTTGCGCAGGGCTTCGCGGGCCGTCTGCCACAACACTTCCTTCACCTCCTGTGAGGGTTCAACGGCGCGGCCCTGTGCCCGGCATCTGATCGTCACTCCACTGTCAGCCGCGAGCCCCTGGGCACACTCGCTCAATGCCGCAAAGAGGGGAACACCGTCCCAGTGTTGGCTCCGCAACGCGACAATCGCTTCACGTGATTGCTTGAGGCTTGCCTCGATACCATTCAAGACACGATCCATCCCCGCGCCGACTCGCGTGTCACCAGCCTCCATGCGCAGAGCAGCAAGCTTCATCGTTGCGCCCTGGAACTCCTGGAGCAGACCGTCATGCAACTCACGCGCAATGCGCTGGCGTTCCGCGAGAACGAGGGCATGGCGACTGCGAATCTGTTTCAGGCGAAGCCGGTAGCCACCATAGGCAATACCAACGATGACCACGCCCACGAGCAGATAGAACCATACCGTCTCGTGAAACGCTTTGTCCTTGCGAAAAGAGATCGTCGCAGGTGCGACTGACACCACTCCATCCCCGTTACTCCCCATCACTTCAAATCGATAATCGCCCCCTGGCAGACCGGTGTAAACCGCATTGCGCCGGGTACCGCCGTCCTGCCAGTCACGGTCATAGCCCGTCAGCCGAAAGCGAAACTGATTGCGCTCCGGGCGCAGCAGGCTGAGCGCCGTAAACTGGAACTCCAAACGAGAGGCCCCGCTCGGAATGCGGATGGCCTGCGGGTCAGGCAACGGTTTGCCATCAACCAGAACGGCTTCGATTCTGGTGGACGGCGCCACCGTGTTGCGTTGCAGCAGCTCAGGCACAATACGCGCAAATGCCCGTAGCTGTGAAATCCAGAGCGAACCATCCGGAGCGGGCTGAGCATCGACGAAAGGCCGACTCTCGGGCCGCGAGAGTCCCTCTCTGGCTCGAAACACCTTCGCTTCCAGCTTTGCGCCGGCAAGCGTCGCCTTATCGACCTGAATAATGCCCCCATTGGTGCCAAGCCACATCGTTCCATCGCCGGTAAAGCCGATAGAAGCTACGGTTTCCTCAGGCAATCCGTTTTGCTGGTTAAACAACACGGGCCGGTCGCCATCAAAGCGCAGCAGACCAGCGGCGGTGCCCACCCATACCGTCCCCTGCGGACTTATCGCCATGGCGCTCACGAGCAAGCTTGGCATCCCGTTCTTGCGATTCCAAGTCTGCCAGACACCGTTCTTGCGGCGTGCCAGGCCATTGCGTGTACCTACCCAGAGGCTGCCATCCGGCGCCTGGCGCACGAGGGTGATATTGGCTCTGGTCAATGGGAAATCCTTCACCACGGCCAGTTGATTCATCGTGCCTTCGAGCAACGTACCCATGCGGGACCCCAGCCATATGCGTTCGTCAGTGCCGCGAGTGAAAGCTGTGATTGGCTCGGCAACCGGGGTAACAAAAGGCTTGTAGCTACGCTGGCCAACAGCGAACAATTTGTTCTCGCCGTCGCGCACCAGAATCCGGCCGTCTGGCAAACTGCCCAACACATCCTGATCCACCAGACGCTGCGGATGAACCGCGATCTCCTCAATGAGGCCATCGCGATAGCTCACAAGCCGTCCACCCTTGTCGCCATAAACGATACCGCCATCCGGTCGCAAAGTGATCTTTCCAAACTGTGCGACGTCCATACCTTCACGTTGCGAGTACGTCAGGACACGCGGTGGCGCAAGCCGGTTAAGCCCGGATTGGGTAGCGATCCAAACTGCTCCCTCGCGATCCTGAAACAGGTCGCGCACTTCGTTGTCGTAAAGGCCCTGCTCGGCAGTCAAGTTCTCAATGCCATACGGCCCAACGCGGAACACTCCATTCCGATACCCAAGCCACCAAACGGCGCCATTTCCTGCCGGGACGGCGTTCTCGATGGGGATCTCTTTCAGTGCGCCGAGATCTGCGGGTGTACTTACCTTTCCCTGCTCTACTTTCACCACGCCTCGCGAAGTACCGACGAGCACACGGCCGGGCTGAGGCTCTATCAATGCCCAGACGGCTAGCGAGGGTAAACCCTCTGCAACGCCGTAGACGCGCCATTCCTCACCGCGCCAGGCGATAAGTCCATGCTCGGCGGTGGCCAGCCAGCGCGTGCCATCGCTGGCGATCAACACGCGCAAGACAGTTGACGATGGCAGGGGCTGCGGTGTTCTGAGGGGGCGAAACCCATTGCCATCCAGCTCGAGCAGTCCACCACGATACGGAGCGACCCAAAGGCGCTTCTCAGGCCCCACATGCAAAGCAGCAATCTCACGCTCCGGCAAGCCCGCCTGTTTGCCAAATCGCCGCCACTGCTGCCCGTCGAAATGGATCAGTCCAGGCTCGAGTGGCGCAGCCCAAAAGCCGTTGGCCCCATCACTTAACAGCTTGGTGACGATATTGGTGGTGAGCCCGGGTATGCGCGACCGATCAAAGACCGTCGTGCGCACACCGTCAAAGCGGGCAATGCCGGCGCGAGTTGCCAGCCACAGGTAGCCATCCGGAGTTTGGGTGATCGACGTAATGGTGTTCTGGGGTAGTCCTGAATCCATGTTCCATCCATCCATCACCCACTGAGACAAGCGAACGTTGCTGGCCAACATTGCACCAGTAGCCAGCAGTAGCAACAACGAGACCTTCATACAGGATTCACATATGATGGCACCAAAACTGGAATCGATTCACGCGAAATAAATGTTGGCGCGGCGGCAGCGATTCGGAGCGTTCATCCATCCTAGTTTTGACCCACTTGAAACAAATACTCCATTGGGGGCTAAACTCCTGGCTTGCGGCTTCGGCTGGAGGTGCGCTGGTGTGTGGCGGGTTGTTCTACCTGCACCGTTACAGAATGGATCGTCAACGCACCCATTACCTGAACGCGATGCAGGCTCGGCTGCTGGCTTCACAGGAGGCGCAGGACTGGCTGTTGCAAAGCATCCTCGGCGTGGTTTGGCAGATTGATGCCTCGCTCATGCAATTGGAGACACGTCCCGTCGCTGCGCGCGAGCAGATCGAATCGCAGCTCAAGCGCCTTGATTACATTCTTGGCGAGGTGAGGCAAGCCGTCTGGGATCTGCAGTTTGAAGAACAAGCCTGCGTTGAATTCATGACGCAATTGCAGACGCTCGCCAAAACACAACTCGCCAATACCCACCTGCAGGTCGAGATCTCGAGCCAGGGCAACGAGCGACGCCTCCGCCCGGAGGTGCATCATTCGCTGATGTTCATCGTTCGTGAGGCCTGGTTCAACGTCCGCCAGCACTCCAAGGCAACGATCGTCTGGACGGATGTCTCATTCGAGAACGACGCCCTTATGTTACTGATCCATGACAACGGCGTCGGCATGGATCTTGAGCACACCACCAGCCTCGCCACTACCTGGGGCATGAGCGCGATGCAACAGCGTGCCTTACGAATTGGTGGCGAATTTTCAATGAAAAGCAATCCGGGGCAAGGCACCAGCATCCAGATACGTATTGAGGGATCGCATGCCTACCATCCTTACCGTGCAGGACCAAATCTTTCACAGAACACTGGAATCTGGCAAAACAAAAGGCGATGATCAAAAGCAGGCTTCACCATTGATGCGTGTATTGATCGTTGATGACCATCTGATTGCACTGGAAGGCTTGTCGGCGCTGTTGGGAGCGCACCCTGATTTTGAACTGGTAGGCGCCCTGAATTCCGGGGCGGCGGTAATCGAGCAGTACGACAAGTTTCGCCCCGACGTCACCATCATGGATCTCCGTCTGGGAGACATGAGCGGCATTGACGCCATCCGGCGCATTCGTGAAACGCATCCTCAGTCGCGCTTCGTCGTCATGACCACCTTTGCTGGTGATGAAAACGTTTATCGCGCGCTCGAGGCGGGCGCAAGTGCTTACCTGTTGAAAGACAGCCTTCGCCACGAGTTGTTCAACGCGCTGCGTTCTGCCTGCCAGGGTAAACGGTATGTGTCCCCGGCCGTTGCCTCGCAGCTGGCCGAGAGTTTGCCGCGTGTTGATCTGACGCCGCGTGAACGGGAAGTGCTGGAACAGATGGCCAATGGGATGCGCAATAAAGAAATCGCCGCAGCGCTGGACATTGCCGAGCACACCGTCAAGGTTCACGTGCAAAACATTCTCGGCAAACTGAACGTATCAGACCGCACAGAAGCCGTGGTGGTGGCCTTCAAGCGCGGCTTCCTTCATCTCTAGCATCACCATCCCACAAAGCTGTTTCTGCTGCGTGAGTCCATGCCCCTCGGAGTCGCGCTGATTCGAAGAGCATTCGACATTTCAAATTGCGTTCATGGGCCGGACGCATCCTCATCCTTCTACCTGGCGGGTATCATTTGGAGCGGTGCAAATCGCTTCGGACGCAATCATTGGATTGCGTCTTTTGTTACCCTGTCAAGATTGAAGCCTCAAGGCATGATCAGCATGGACGGATTCAGCCTTGCTCCTCATGCCCAATTGCTTCCGGATTGGGCGCCAAGCAGCGGAGGCGGCAGTTGGATGTGGGAGAACTGGAGCCATCTGACGCCACAATAGAGGCGGTCGTGATTTCCACAGGATCTACGAAATGAAAGATAACGACAAAGACATGAGGCACCGGGACAGGCAATTTCAGCCGTTCTCAGCGTTTCTCCTGAAGGTGAGTGCCCCTGTGATTTTAGGCTGCGACCAGTACCCGCCGAGAGAGGTCAATTGACAGCAATGCCCGCGACTTTCCATCCTCTCGCCCTTGAGGGTCTGGTGCTGATTGAGCCGCGCATCTTCAGCGACAGCCGTGGCTACTTCTTTGAGTCTTTCAAACAATCTGAACTTCTTGCCGCTGGAATCGAGGCTCATTTCGTGCAGGAGAACCACTCCTCCTCTTCCGGAGGTGTCATTCGCGGCCTGCACTATCAGCGGGCACCGCACGCGCAAGGGAAGTTGGTGCGCGTTCTCGCTGGGGCGATCTACGATGTAGCGGTGGATTTGCGTGCGGACTCCCCCACTTGCGGGAAGTGGGTTGGAGTTGAACTCTCAGCCACCAATCGCAAACAACTTTTTGTGCCGGCGGGATTCGCACATGGTTTCTGTGTTCTCAGCGACCATGCTGAAATTTCGTATCTCTGTACAGCCGAATACTCTCCGCAAGCCGAAGGTGGAGTCGCCTGGAATGATCCAGCCCTTGCGATTCAATGGCCGATCGCTGACCCCTTAGTTTCCGACAAGGACGCTCATTGGGGTGAATTCAAACCGCTTGCTGCCATGGATTGGAGAGCATGAGCGATACCATTTTTGCTTTTGGCTGCGCCAAAACTCATCGCATGCGCGGCGCTTCTTGCTCAAAGGCCTGCCAGGCCTTCTTCGGTCTACCGTTCTTGTCAAAGTATCCCAGTGTGGCCAGATAAGCTCTGAAGTTCGCGCTGTTTGGCATGCGGTAGTACTTTGTAAAGTCATCGACAACCGAGTCTGGAAGATCAGACATCCAGACAAAGTGAGCAGCGAAAATCTGATTGCTGTAACGACGCAGTTCGGCAAAAGCCTGACGGATGAACTCGGCCTGAACGTCTTCTGAACTATGCAGCGTGGGAGAACTGGAATAACCCAGTTCCTGCAAGAAGACCGGCTTGTTTTCTGCGGCTCTCACCATAGTGGCCATATCTCCGGGCACATCGGAAGGAGGACGGAAAGACAGATCCGCGTTCAGCGGATAGTAGGTAAAGCTCACAAAATCACAGAGAGAGAGAAGCTCACCATATTCTCGTTGAAGCATCGGAGCCGCGAAGAAAGTAAAGTTGATGGAAAACTGAGCTCCTGGAAAAGCCCTTTTGACATCAGGCATTACTTGCTCGAGCATCCTCTTGTAAGCGGTCATTTCGCCCTTTTTGCTCTTGAAGTACTCGTTGACCTCATTGCCGATCTGAATCCATTTGACGCGGCCATTGAAGCGCGGTCCAATGCGATTCACAATTTCGCGCAGCTGATCAATGGTCTTGCGATCGTCGAAAGCCCAATTGCGGGCGTTCCCCGGCATGGCACGATTGTTTGTATCGACAACACGCAAATTGAGCGCGATTGGCCAATTGTTTTCTTCAGCGACACGAACTTTGTGGTCCAGCTCATTAAAGTTGTACTTGCCTGTGTTCGGCTCCAATTCATTCCATTTCGGCGCGTAATAAAGGAACGTTGCCCCGCCCTGGCGTGCCATGCGCGCGCGCTTCATTTTGGCATCATCCCCATAGCCCTCATTCGTGGCGGGATTGGCATCAATGCCGATTAACACTTTGCCCGTGGCAGCGGTTGGCTGTTGACGAGACGGTATCTGATTGCGCCCGCCCGCACGACGATCACGGCGATCCCCACGATTCGCATTGGCTTCATTCTCGGGCGCGGTGGTAGTGCCAGGGCGGTAACTGGACAAGTAGAATGCCCACTTGCCTTCGCCAAACTGGACAGGTCCGGTGCCAGCGGCGAAAGTCCAGAAAGTATCGGTATTCTTTTTGTCGCGGGCGCGAATGCTTACCGTATCATCGAAGCGTCCAGAAGGCGTATTGACTGCTTGCCCACGCCTCAAAATGGTCATCGTGCCAAGAACGTTCGACCAATTGCGCCCCTGTTCAAGCCCGAAGTCGAAGTACGTTGTGCCAGGGGGCATGTTCATTCCACCCTGCCCCATATCCAAAGTGTCGAGATGAATTTGATTGCCGGAAACCTTGAAGAAGAAGGTCGCCTTCACCCATGGATTGTCCCAGCGCACCTCGTAGACATCACGATTAACGCTGACTACCTCGTAGGCCATGGTCTGGTTGTTGGATTTCAACTCCCAGCGCGCTCCCGGCGCGAGCGGCCAGTAGGATTGCTGAGCACTGGCCAGCGTTCCAGCGCACAGTAGCAAAACAGGTAGCGCAAGTGTGGGGAAAGTCATTTGTTAATTCCCTTTCTGGCAAAGCATGACCAACCAGGGGTTGATTGGCGAGGTTCGCAGGATGGAGCCAACCGGAGTGCTTACCGCCCTGAAAACCGTCTCGACGGGCATGGCGAGCAACTTGCCCTTCCATGATTGCTTCATACGGAGGAAGCCCCAATAACCCTGGACGGGCATGGGCGTGAAGTGGTTGCATCCGGCG
>CAZBTA010000193.1:0-9842 GCA_964494515.1 uncultured Bryobacter sp. | reverse complement strand
GCCAGGTACCAGGTTTCGCGGGTGAGCGGCTCGGCCGGACGAATGGCGCGGGGATCGAGCACGGCAAGACAGGTGGCGCCTTCGGGGTCACGCACGCTTTGGTAGGCGATCCAGTGCTGGCCGTCTTCGCGGGCCTGGCGGGCGACGCGCTGGGTTTGGTCGTAGTCGACCGGATGGGTCCAGAGGCGGTGCCAGCGGCGCAGGGGCGGGTCGACTAGGGAGATCCCAGGACCACGGACACCCAACTGGAATAACGTTTGGGCCGTGGCGGGAATCTCGCTGAGGCCGGCGCTGTCGCGCAAGAATCGCCAGCGCCAATAGCCCGATTCGGCACAGGCAGTGCGCCGCTCAATGGCGGCGTAGAGAACTCCGGGATCGGCCCAGGCGCGAAAGCGCGAGCCAGAGGGTGATGGGGGATAGCGAAAGGGCGTCGAAAGCAGGTAGTGCAAACCCTGCGCGGCGGGCGGCACCGGAGGCTTACTTGCCTCGAGCACCCGCTCCAGAACATCCTGCCGGGCGGGATCGTTGCCGACCAGACGCAGCGTGGAGACCAGATGCTGGCCCTCGACGGCGCGCCAGGGCTTGAAGCTGGCCCGCTGGCTTGCGGTGGGGATGAACTTAGACCACGGCACGGGAGGCGTCCAGGTACTCGACGACACGGACAAAGCCCTGGATGTCGGGGAGCAAATCAATGGGAATGGCGCGCAAGGCGTGGTTGGGCGAACGAAGCCATTGGCGCGAGAGCTCGTCGTTGCCGCCGGTCAGCGAATCGAGCGAACGGAAGAGGCGGACGAAAAGGGCGGCGAGTTGCCAGGGCTTCGATTGGGGATCGAGCAGCAGGCGGCCCGAGGCAAGGCGGGAGACGCTGGCGGGGCTGAGGCCGAGGACGGGGGCGAGTTCGGTCTGGGAGATCTGCAGGAGGCGGGCTGCCTCGAGGGTGGCCATGGTGAGAGTTTCACGAGCCAGGTGGACATCGTCGACCGGCGGGGGCGCGAGAACCGGCTTTGGTTTCATCTGAAACAATTATGCGCTTTTGTTTCAGATGAAAACAAGAGGCCCAAAAGAGTTGCGCGCCGGCCACGGGGTGGAAGCCGGCGCGCGGTCGTGACCCGGACGTATGGAGGGGGGATCCGTACGCCCGTGATCGACGAGGTCGTTAGAAGCTAAACCGAAGGCTCATCTGGATGCGACGGTTGGCCGAGGAGTTGCCACCACCACCGCCGGGCCCGCCGAAACCACCGGTGGTGGTGTTGGACTGGCCGAACAGGGGCGAGGTCATCGTGCCGACCGGAGCACCAAGATTGGTGGTGTTGGTCAGGTTATTGGCCGACAAGCTGAGCGTGATGTTGTACTTGCTGCTCTGGCCGCCGAACATACCCGGAGGCGGGCCGCCCCGCATGCCACCCATGCCGCCCATCATGCCGCCACCGCCACCGCCGCGACCACCGCCGCCGCCCATACCACCAGCGCGCATCATCTGGCCCATCTGGTCTTGCGGGGCGCCCTTGGGCTCGCCACCGAAGCCCCACGTGCGGCTGATGCGGAGGTTGAGGTTGAACTGGCCGGGAGCCTGACCCGCGTTACGCTGCAGGATGGCCTGGCCGGGCTTGGGGTTGGGGTCAAGATACATACCCTGGTAGAAGATGACACCCGGGCCGGGGCCCGAGGCGATGCCCGGACGGTGGATATTGAGCTGATTGTCACCGTAAAGGTCGCGACCGGTCACGATGTTGAAGGGCCCACCCGAGTTGACGATCATGAACGGGTTGAGACTCACTCGGAAGGGCAGCGTGATGCTGCCTCCCATCAGGAACCGGTGACGGATATCGAAGCGATTGCGTCCCCATTCGGTGGACAGATCGTAAGTGTTGTTTGGGAATGTTGCGGCGTTATCGGTGTTGCCGAAGGAACGGCCGTAGGAGTAGAAGCCGAACAGGTTGACCTTGGTGCCAATGCGACCGCTCGAGTTGATGATCAGCTGGTTCTGCACGAAGCGACCAGTCGACTCATACAGGTAGAGATTGCCAGCCGAGGCGCCATAAGGGTAAACGGCGGTCGTCGGGGTGGCCTGGTTGAAAGTGCCCAGCAAGGGGGTGTTGATATTGCGGCTGCGCAACTGGTTGATACCCGTCGTGCGGTTGTAGTTGACACCGAGCGTGACGTTCTTCGGCAACTGGCGCTCGAGGCCAACGTTGAACTGCAGCAGGTAGGGATTCTCGAGGGTCTGGTCGATCACACGAGTCACACCGGCGCGGGAGAAGGCGGCCAACTGCGATACCGGAGGAATCGCGGGGTAGAAGGTCGGGTTGGCCACAATGTACTGCTGCTGGACGATGCCGTTCAGACGGCGGGCGTCGAGCGAGAGGTCTTCAGCAAACCGGTCGTAGAAGATGCCGGCGCCAGCGCGAAGCACAGTGGCCGTGCGGCCGCTCTTCGGCTTGCCGAGGCCCCAGGCGATACCGATGCGCGGAGCAAAGTTGAGATTGTTGCTCATGTTGTTCTGCGTCTCAAAGCGCATGCCGCTCGAGATACTGAAGTTGGGCTTGAGGCGCCATTCGTCCTGAATGAACAGGCCGGCGTCGATCTGCGAAATGCTCTGACGCGGAATGCCGGCTGAGAGCGTGAACTGCTGGGCGCCGCCGCCAAGGGCGCGGATCTGATCGATCGAAAGGCCGTTGGCGAGTCCCTGCACCGTGATGGCGTAGGAATTGAGATTGAGGAACGTGAAGTTGCCGTTGTAGCCGTTGGTGTTCTGGTCGGTCTGCTGCACGCCGCGGAAGCGTCCACCAAACTTCACCAGATGCGTCTTGTGCGTGTAAGAGCTGATGTTGGAGTACTCGTAGCGGCGCTCGTTGGTGAAGTTGTTGCTGAAGGTAGCGCCACCACCCGAGAAGGCATCAAGAACGGTGATCGACGGCAGCGTGGAATTGGCCGTTGAATCGGTCCTGTTGTCGATGAACTGGAAGCGGCTCTCATTGATCAGCTTGGCGCTGGCGATCCAGGTGTGGGTAAGCTGCACCTGATTCGTCTTCGAGATTGAATTGGTGGCGCGCTCGGGGAGCGTAAAGGTGCTGATCCCACCGTTGCTGTTGGTGTTGCGCTGGAACGTGTAGCGGGCCACGAGCGTGTGCTTCTCGCTCAGCTGGACGTCAAAGCGCGGGGTAACGGTAAAGAAGCGGGTGGGGTTGCCAATGTTCTGCACGAAAGGCGTCACCTGGTAGCCGCTGTCAATGACGCGGGCGTTGATCAGGTTGGCTTCGTCATTGATGCGGCCATCCATGTCGAGTGCGAAGCTCGACTTCTTGGTGATGGGTCCACTGATCGAACCGCTCAGGATGTTCTGGTAAGCATCGGCCTTGTTGGCGGCGAAGGCGTTGCGCGAGTTGAACACGTTGTTGCTCGCGTTGTAGAAGAACTGGCCGCGGAACTTGTCCGAGCCCGGCTTGGTGAACACTTCGATACGGCCAAAGCCGATGCGGTCGTATTCGGCCGAGAAGGGGTTGGAGTTGACGCGGATCTCGCGGATCGAAGCCTTCGGCGGCAGTTTGCCACCCGAGAAGCCGTCGATGAACAACTGCGCGCCGTTGGGGCCAGCGGCCGGACCAGCGAGAGCGTTCAGCTCGTTCTGCAGGTCGTCCGGGTTATCGGACAACATGGCGAGGTCTTCGCCCTTGAGCGTCAGCGCGCCGACGTTGCTCGCCGGGTCGACGTCGATTGTCACGGTGTCGGTGACGGTGATTTCCTGCTTGGAAGCTTCGATATTCAGCTTGGTGGCAATCGAAATCTGCTTGCCGGCGGCGATATCAAAGTTGGCCTGCTCAAAGAGGCTGAAGCCAGCTGAGGACACGCGGATCGTGTACTTGCCACCAGGGATGCCAGCGACGGTAAAGTTACCATCCGCGTCGGAGGAGGCAACCTTCACGAAGCCATTGGGGCCCGTGACGGTAATTGTCGCTCCGGGGATAGCGGCGCCGGACGGGTCGGTCACGTTGCCCTTGAGAATTGAACCAGTTGCGGTCTGACCGAGAGCGAGCAAAGCGCTGGCGATCAGAGCGAGAACCATAGACACAAATCGACTGTGGGAGGTCATGAATGCTCCTGAAATAAATCCTGAAAAAAACTTGAGTTGAGATGAGGCGTTACTGCGCGCCGCCGCCACCCATACCACCGCCACCCATCATGCCGGCACCTCCATCGAGGTTCCAGGAGCCGAGTTGCGAAGCGCGAGAGCCATTAGCCGGGGTCGCGAGAATTGCTTCGACGCCCGCAAGGATCGTGATGGCCACCACCTTGTTGGGATCTTTTGTTTTGCTGATAGAGAGGATCAGCGGGTCGTTCTTCTTGAGCTCGGAGATCTGGATGACGGGCGAACGGTCGATGGCCATGCTCATCATGTCGCCACGGGGACGCATGCCACCACCGGGTCCGCCAGCACCAGCGCCAGGAGCACCTGCAGCGCCACCGGGTGCACCACCCGGAGCGCCGCCGGGAGCGCCCTGCGGACGCATACCCATACCGGCGCCACCGCCAGCAGGAGCGCCACCGCCAGCAGCACCACCACCGCGCATCATGCCGGGCATACCACCGCCATTGATCGACATGGCCATAAACTGCGCGGCCATTTCGGGCAGACGGCGGACGTTCGTCTCCTTGGTGAGCTTCACAAACACGGGCTTCTTGGTATCGAGGTCGGTGACTTCCACAACACCATTGGCGGCATCGATATTGCGAACCGTCACGGCCAAATTGCGGAAGGCGCCGCTGACCACCTGGTCAGCAAGATACTCAGCGCCATCGGCACTACGGGTACCGAGAGCGCGCACCTGATCATTCACTTCAATCTCGTCGATGGAGCTGTTAGTGGCTTCCGAGAACTTGATGCTGCCTTCGGCGTAACGCTTGACCGAAGCCTTCTCGTTGAACTTCACCTTGACCGGCTTGACGCCTTCGGCGGTGCGCGAATTGATCGTCACGGTAGCGGCGGCCTTATCGACGGCCGTCACAATACCGGCCACACCCTTGGTGGCCCACAGCGCCTGCTCCTGCTGCTGCTTCTTGGCGATGTCGGTCTTGCTCATCAGCACGATGAGCGTGGCATTCAGCGTGCCATCGGCAATCGGCCCACGAGCCAGCACGCGGTCACCCGCACTCACAGCTGAAAGCTCGGCCGGCTTGGCATTCTGCAGGCTGGTTTCGCCGGGCGGGATCTGCGAGACGCGCGCCGTATCAGCAACCTTGACTTTTGTTTCCGTGCCATCATCCGCCTTGAGAGTCAGTGTGCGGGAAGCCGCGTCGGCGGCCGTCACCGTGCCCACCACCGGCTTGGGCGCTTGGGCCCAGAGCGTGAGCGAGAGTAGCGAGATGGCAAAAACTTTTAACATTGACAAATTTTCCCCCTTGTCAAAATGCTTGACGACAACACAGACGAAGAAGTTATTCAGTTGATCCATAAAAGGATGTAAAGAATTGTGAACATTGCCCCATTCGGAATGCAGGAGGGATATTCCCCTATAATGAAAAAGGTTGAAGATCAGCGTTCCCGTAACCAAGGGCATTGAGTCCTTCTTTGGCACTCGTGACGAAAACATTCGTCTGATCGAGCGCAATCTGGCTGTGCGCACATTCATGCGCCAGGACGTGCTGGAGTTTGAAGGCGATGCAAAGGCCGTGGACCGGGCACGGCAGATCCTCGAAGACTACATCTCGCTTGTAAAGGAAGGCCATGCCATCTCGGCAGCCGACCTGAACAACTTCATGCGAGTCGTGACGGTCGAAGAGCAAACTACTTTACGAAACCTTTACCTTAGCGGCCGGCAGCGCAGTTTTGGCAAGAAGATTCTCGCGCCAAAGACAGTAAACCAGCGCCGCTACGTCGAAGCCATCGAAAAGCACGACCTCACGTTTGGCATTGGTCCGGCCGGTACCGGCAAAACCTATCTGGCCGTGGCGATGGCCGTCTCGGCCCTGTTGAACAAGCAGGTAAGCCGCATCCTGCTCACCCGCCCCGCTGTTGAAGCAGGCGAGAAGCTGGGGTTTCTGCCAGGCACGTTGCAGGAAAAGATCGATCCTTATTTGCGACCCCTTTATGACGCGCTATTCGACATGATCGAGGCCGACAAGGTGGAGAAGTTGCTCGAGAAGAATACGATCGAAGTGGCGCCGATCGCGTTCATGCGTGGCCGCACGCTCAACGACGCCTACATCATCGTGGACGAGAGCCAGAACTGCACGCCCGACCAAATGAAGATGATCCTCACGCGCATGGGCTTCAATTCAAAGATGGTGGTGACCGGCGACGTCACCCAGATCGACTTGCCGGGCGGCAAGCGCAGTGGCCTGATCGAAGCCGTTGAGGTACTCAAGAACGTCGAAGGAGTGGCGTTTATCCACTTTGATGATCGCGACGTGGTGCGTCACAGCCTGGTGCAACGCATTGTGCGCGCCTACGAAAGCTATTCGGAAAAGACCGGCATTGGGCGACAGTTTCTGCTCAAGCTGGATGAACCCGTACCCGCCTCCGGAGCAGCGGCCAGCGTTACCCCCGGACAACCGGTAGATCTCCCTGAAGCCTGATGGGCAAACGAGCATCAGTCCTGTTTCACAAGCCTTTGCCACCCGCAGAGCGTGATTTGCTGTGCGCTTTTGCCGAGCAGTTGTGCGCTGACATTCTGGATGGGCGTGGCTTTGAGCTGGTAATCAGCGACGATCGCCAGTTGCGTGAGCTGAATGCACGATTTCTGAATCACGATTACGCGACGGATGTACTGAGCTTTCCCGCCGATGATGGCGAGACAGCGGGCGAGCTTGCGATCTCGCTAGACCGCGCCAAAGCGCAGGCTGAAGAGCACGGGCATGCGGCGATTGATGAACTCCGGATCCTCGCGCTGCATGGCGCGCTGCACCTGAAGGGCATGGATCACGAAACCGACGCGGGAGAAATGCGCCGCGAAGAAAGCCACTGGCGTGCGCACTATGGGCTTCCCGCAGGGCTGATTGAGAGGTCGGCATGAAGACACTGTTCTGGGTGGCCATCTATCTCGGCGCGCTGATTTCGCTGGTGATGTGCTCGTTTGTGCAGTTGCTTTATCTCGAGAGCTTGCGGCTGCGCTCGCGCGATTTTGACGCGCTCGAATACTTCAAGGAACACATCGCGCCGCGGCTCGATATGGAGACCGATCAGGCGGCGCTAATCTTCAGTCTTTACAAGCATGGCCTGCTCGTCTGCATCGGCGTGCTTGCGTTCTACCTGAGTGATGGCGGGCCCAACCCGGCGCTCGACATTCTGCAAGGTATCGCGGTAGCGCTGACGTCGATGGCGATCTGCTCGTATCTGGCGCCGCAGTTAATGTACCGCCGCGCCACGGGAGCAATCCTCGTGCCGCTGGTTCCACTGCTACGGATTGCGGCATTGGTGATGGGGCCGTTCGCCAGCCTGCTGCGATTTGCCGAGACGCTGGCCGAGATCAGCAAGCCATCGGAAAGCCTTGAGGATGGCGTCAGCCCGGCCGAGGAAATCGAAGCCCTGATCGCCGCCGGAGAAGAAGAAGGCCTGATCGAAGAGGGCGACAAGAAGCTGATCCAATCCGTCGTCGCTTTTGGCGACAAGCGCGTCCGCGAAGTCATGACGCCGCGGCCGAATATCGTCGCCATGGATCACACCAAAACGCTCGATGAGCTGCGCCGGCTGGTGATCCATGAGCAGTTTTCACGCATCCCGGTATACGACGGGGACATCGACAAGATCACCGGGTTTGTCCATGTGCGCGACATGTTTGAGGTAGAAGACCGCGACCGTTCCAGCCTGAAGGCCAGCGACCTGGAGCGGCCCATCGCGTTCGTGCCGGAGACGAAGCTTGTCACTGACCTGCTTAAGGAAATGCAGCGGGACGGCAACCACATGGCGATCGTGGTGGACGAGTATGGCAATACGGCCGGCCTGGCCACGATGGAAGATCTGGTCGAAGAAGTGTTTGGCGAAATCCGCGACGAGCACGAACCGGCTGATGACCTCAAGCACGAACCCGATGGTAGCTTTGTGGTGGCGGGCAGCTTTGACGTTGACCATTTGAAGGAACTGCTGGGGTTCAGCCCTGACGGCGCGACGGAATCGACGACAGTGGGCGGACTGGCCACCGAGTGGTTTGGCCGCGTGCCCAAGGTGGGCGAAAAGATTGAGCGGGATGGCGTAGCGATCGAGATTTTGTCGAGTGATGAACGCCGGGTGGAACAGTTGCGATTGAGCCGCGCGGCGGCTCCGATTGAGGAAGAACATGTCGAAAACACAGAAGCCGAACAGTAAGCCGAAATTCGGCTCGGTCGCCATTGCCGGCCTGCCGAACGCGGGCAAGAGCACACTGATGAATGCGATGATCGGGGCGCGGCTGGCAATCGTATCGGAGAAGCCGCAGACCACGCGATCCAGCATCATGGGCGTTGTGACGGGCGACGAAGGGCAGATCGTGTTCTTTGACACGCCTGGTATCCACAAGAGCGACACCCTGATCAACCGCCGCATGATGCAGAGCGTGCGCGCGGCACTGGACGGCAAGGACTTGCTGCTCTACGTCGCCGATGCCCGCGAAGTGCATGAAAACGGCCTGAGCGAAGCCGAGGCCGAAGCGTTGTCAGCCATCCGCAAGGCGCGCGAATTGAACCGGGTACCCGCGTTTCTCGTGCTGAACAAGATCGATCTGATCGAGGACAAGCGCCTGCTGCTGCCGAAGCTGAAAGCCTTTGCCGAGGCTTACGATTTTGATGAATTGATCCCGGTATCGGCCCGCAAGAAGGACAATCTCGATTCATTGCGCAAGGCGATATTTGCCCGCTTGCCTTTCGGTGAGCCGCGCTATGAAGAGGACTTCCTGACCGATATGCCGGAGCGCTCGATCCTCGCCGAAGTGATTCGCGAGAAAGTGCTGAAGTTTACCGGTGAAGAGGTGCCGCACAGCGTCGCCGTGGTGGTGGAGAAGTGGGAAGACAAGCCCAACGTCACACATGTGATGGCCAGCATCATTGTCGAGAAGGAAGGCCAGAAGCCAATCCTCATCGGGGCCAAGGGCTCGATGATCAAGCAGATCGGCACGGAAGCCCGCAAGTCTATAGAAGATCTGCTGGGCCGCCGATTCTTCCTTGAGCTCTTTGTCAAAGTGAAACCGAAGTGGCGCGAGAATGAGTCGTTCCTGAACGAATTGGGATGGCAGAATACGAGTGAGGTGATATGACGAAGTTTTTGACAACTCTGGCGATGCTGGTCGCCCTGCTGGTGCCTGCCATGGCCCAAAAGAAACAGGATGACGCGCAGATCTATGACATGGTGAAGATGCGCCTTGCCAATGACCCCGACATCAAGGGTGGCAATTTGCAGGTGGAAGTCAAGGGTGGCGTCGTGACCGTATCGGGCCGGGTGGACAAGGAAAAGGGCCGGCAGAAGATCGAGAAGGTAGCCCGCAAGGTAAAGGGCGTCACCTCGGTCGTTAATCAGGTGAAAGTTGAACCGTAAATGAAAGTCGCCGTTATCGGGACGGGTTACGTTGGTCTGACCACTGGCGTGTGTCTCGCGTTTGTCGGCCATGAGGTCAGCTGTCTTGATGTCGACCAGCGCAAAGTGGACGCGCTGAATGCCGGCCACATCCCGATCTTCGAGCCCCATCTGGATACGCTGCTTGGTGAGGCCCGCCGGCGCATCCATTTCACCAGCAAGTATGAAGAAGCGATCCCGGATGCGGAGGTGATCTTCATCGCCGTTGGCACGCCAAGCCAGGCGGATGGTCAACCGGATTTGAAGTACCTGCGCAGTGCGAGTGAAAGTCTCGGCCGCCATCTCGGCGATCATTTCGCCGTAG
>CAZBTA010000192.1:0-9853 GCA_964494515.1 uncultured Bryobacter sp. | reverse complement strand
GTGCTCGAACATCCAAGGCACATTGGCGCTCTCTCGATAGTAGTGCTCTACCAATCTTTTGTCCTGATGCACGAGAATCAGATGCTGCAACGACTCGATCTTTGTATAGCTGGCAAACTTCGTTGTCCGGTCTATAGTCTCAGTGCTCGGCGACAAGATCTCAAAAACAACACTCGGATCAAGCAGTGCTGGAACGGGAGAAGGGGTCCACCGGGCGCCTTCGCAATAGACAACGCAGTCCGGAAACATGTAGTGCTGGCTTGATTCTTCCAGAACAAGAAGGTCGCTGTTGCCGGCGGTACATCTGGAGCCCTGAAACTGGCCCCATAGCATGCCAGCCAAATTGAAATTCAGTGCAACGTGCGCGATGCTTCCCCCAGCCATCGCTGACACTTCACCCCGAAAGTATTCATAGCGCACATCTCCACCCGTCAGCATTGATAAATACTCACGGACGCTGATCGGCGCATTTGCTGGTGTCGCCATTTCCTATTCACAGTAAACCAAAATTTATGTTTCCCCTGTTTTCAAGCACTTCCCGTGGTCACACCCCAAAACGCTCTTACCCCGCATGCGACAACAATCGCATGATCCAAACTGAATCAATCCTCAATGACATCCGCCCCCACGGCGAAGTAGAAAAGCTTGCCTACGAGCGCTACATCCACGCGCTCAAAATGGCTGACCGCACTCGCGTCCTCGAGATCACCTCGCAAGACGCCTGGGCAAACGAACCCAACAACGCCCAGCTCTTCTCTCAAATGGAGCGCCTGGCCAAACTGGCCGCAAGCTACGAGCGCCGCGCCG
Organism: uncultured Bryobacter sp.; assembly: GCA_964494515.1. Lineage (GTDB taxonomy): Bacteria > Acidobacteriota > Terriglobia > Bryobacterales > Bryobacteraceae > Bryobacter. The sequence continues at coordinate 9,046 of CAZBTA010000192.1, read as the reverse complement.
ACCAGGCCATGAGGGAGCTAAGAAAACTCCAGGCCGATCGCTATTCATCCATGGACGTTCACAACGAGCTGTACCTGATGAATGACAAAGCCCACATCCCCGTCTCCCTCCCGGTCATGGAGATCCGCAAGTCCGGCAAATCCGCCTGGCAGATTGCCGCTCAGGTTCTGACAAACGAACCCTTCTGCCGCTACCTCCTCGACCGTCCAGAAACACCCGAACACGACGAAGAAACTCAGGCCAAATGGGACGCCTTCTACGAGTGGGAAGCCAAACAGAAAGCCAACGCCGCCTAGCCCACGGTTACCTGCGCGCGCAGATTCGCCACCCCGGCCGTATACCGCGTGTCGCCCACCGTAAAGCTGATCGCGTCTTCCATCCACTCATGCCACACTCCATCCGGATCATGCGACGCCGCCGTCACCGTATAGATCTGCGGACAAAGTTGACACTCAAAGCGATACGTCACCACACGTGTCTCTCCCGCCGCCACCGGACCCACCGCCACGCCCTCCAGCTCCGTGTTCGTCCCATACACTTCAAATCCAATGCGCGTCCGCAGCATAATCCCCACCACGGGCTTTTCCACGGCCGCGTTGTACTTCACCGTCACCCGCACGCCCATCGTTTTGCCCGATTGGACAAACGAAGCCAATTCACCCTGCTCGTTCAACACCTCGATCGCCACGATCTCCGCGCGCCCATCACCACGCCGCAGGCTCGGGTTCAGCTCCGCCCCCGCCGCATACACACTCTGCGTGTATCGCGCGATCACTTCCTTCGGGTCGCCCTTCTCGCGCAGCGCCCCGCCCTCCAGCCACCACACTTCATCAGCCAGATTGCGCAGCATCTCGGGCTCACTCGCATACGCGAGCACCACGCCGCCCTCCCGACGCACCTTCTCGGCCTCATCGAGCCAGGCCAGTCGGGCCGGCAACTCCAGCGCGCTCAGGTTCGGACAAACGAACCCAATTCCGGCCAACACCTCGGCCACGCCACTGTCACCATGGCCAATCAACCCAATCCAGCTGCCCCCCGGGGCTTCAGCGTTAAACTTGTCAAAGCGAATGGACACTCTCTTTAGAATAGCGATGCTCACCTGGGCAGCCTCGCTTGCCGCCAAAGAGATCACGCTCAAGCCAGGCATCACCGAGCTCGACGAGCCCATGGTCATCGCTCCTGACGCTGACGGTGTGCACCTCCTCGGCCACGCGCAAGGCTCCACGCTCAAGGCCTCCCCGCGCTTCAAAGGCCGCGCTCTGCTCATCGCCACCGGCCACACCCACCTCACCATCGAGCGCGTCAAGTTCGACGGCAATCGCGCCACGCTCGCCCAGCCCTTTCCCATCGCGCCTTACGACAAGGCCTTCGCCGATTTCTACCCGCTCAACGGCATCCTCGTCGAACGCTCCACCGGTGTCATCCTCCGCGATATCGAGCTGCGCAACATCGTCAATTTCCCCATCCTCATCAACGCCTCAAAGCAGGTGCGCATCCAGACCACCCGCATCGAATATTCCGGCTCCCTCGACGCCGCGGGCAAGAACAACACCACCGGCGGCATCCTGCTTGAGGAAGGCACCGCCGACTTCGAAGTCCGCTTCACCAAGCTCCGCGCCATCCGCGGCAACGGCATCTGGACCCACTCCCGCTACGAGAGCCCCCGCAATCGCGACGGCCTCATTCAGGAGAACGAAATCAACGGCAGCGCGCGCGACGCCATCCAGATCGGCCACGCCACCAACATCCGCGTCATCGACAACGTCATGTACAACATCGGCTTCCCCGTCGACCTCGTCGACATGGCCAACGGCGGCATCCCCGTCGGCATCGATACCGCCGGCAACGTCGATCTCTCCCTCTACCAGAACAACCTCATTCAGGAAGTCAACGGCAAGTGCCTCGACCTCGATGGCTTCCACCACGGCGAGATCCGCGCCAATCGCTGCTACAACTCAAAGTCCGCCGCCGCCTATCCCCAGGGCCACTACGGCATCGTCCTCAACAACACCAATCCCGACATGCGCAGCGAAGAGATCACCATCGAGGACAACGAGATCGAAGGCATGAAGTACGGCGCCATCTTCCTGATCGGTCGCAACCACATCATCCGCAAGAATCGCTTCCGCTTCCTCAACACCTCTGGCTGTACCGAAGCCCACGCCAAAGGCAACGAGTGTTACTTCGGCGACGAGCCCGGCCTCCTGCGCTCCGGCATCTACTTCGGCAAGGGCGCCGAGCGGCCCGATCTCTCCCGCAACATCCTCGTCGAAGACAACCTCATCACCGGCCACCTCATGGCCGAACGTTGCCTCGATTACTCCCCGGCCATCGACAAAGCCACCATCCGCACCTCGCGCAACATTTGCCTCGATGCCGAAAGGACCAAAGCGAAATGACTGTCGCCGAACAGATGCGCGCCGATTGGAATCGCCGCGCCAAAGAAGACGCCCACTACTACGTCGCCTTCGGGCGTCATGATCAGGACGAAGACGAATTCCTCGCCACCGCCTCCGACGTCCTCCGTGGCCTCGAGCGTGAGATGAAGCGTGGCCTCCCTGGCTCGAATCCCCGCGCCCGTCGCGCCCTCGAGATCGGCTGCGGCCCTGGTCGCCTCATGAAACCCCTCTCCCGTCAGTTCGGTGAGATCCATGGTGTCGACGTGGCCGACGAGATGATCGCTATCGCCCGCGGCCGCCTGCGCGACATCCCCCACGCCCACCCCCACGTCGGCAGCGGCGCCGATCTCCGTCAGTTCGCCGACGAGAGCTTCGACTTCATCTACAGCTACGCCGTCTTCCAGCACATCCCTTCCAAAGACGTCGTCTTCTCCTACCTCCGTGACGCCGCGCGTGTGCTCAAACCTGGCGGCCTCATGCGCTTTCAGGCCAACAATCTCGACGCCACCCGCACCGCCGCCGAGACCTGGCACGGCTGCTCCATCGAGGCCGATGAGATCCGCGCCTGGGCCGCCGCCTATGGCCTCCAGTTGCTCGCCCTCGAAGCCGTCCGCACCCAATACATGTGGATCACCGTGCGCAAGCCCGCTCTCTCCCAGCCCACACTTGCGGGCCCCACGCGCATCCGCCGCATCACCAACTCGGAATCGAGCGAACCCGTCGCCCCCAATCGTGGCCGCTATGCCGCCACCTCGCTCTGGGTCGAAAATCTCCCGCCCACCGCCGGCATCAACGAGCTCGAGCTCCTCATCGGCGGCGCGCCCGCCCGCCTTACCTACATCGGCGCCCCCGAGATGGATGGCCTCGTCCAGTTGAATGCGGTGCTCCCCGCCGGCCTTTCCACCGGCCTTCAGCCCGTTGAGCTCCGCCACGATGGCCAGCTCCTCGGCTCCACCGTCTTCCGCATCATCCCCGCGCCGCCCGCGGTCCCGCGCCTCATCGAGGCTGTCGACGGGCTCGATTACATGTCCGGCACGCGCATCATCTCCAGCTCCATCAAGCTCTTTGTCGAAGAGCTCTTCGAACCCGAAACTCTCACCGCCAGTGTCGATGGCCAACCCGCCTTCGATTACTCCATCCTCTGCACCGATCCCATGCCCCCGCGCCATGAGATCAACTTCCGCATCCCGGCCACGCTCGCCCCCGGTCCACACACGCTCAAGCTCACCGCCGGTCGCCGGCTTATTGGCCTCGTCCCCATCGAGGTCGCGCCCCAATCCATTCCCGAGGTCCAATAGATGCTGCTCGTTCTTGCCGCCTCCGCGGCCCTCCTCGCCCAGCAGTGGCAGGCCGGCGCCGCCAGTGTCGACATCACGCCCTCCGGCCCCATCTGGATGGCCGGCTATGCCGCTCGCAACAAGCCCAGCGAAGGCGTCCTCTCGCCGCTCCACGCCAAGGCTCTCGCCATCGACGACGGCAAACGTGGCCGCGTCGTCTTCGTCACCACCGACATCATCGGCTATCCCCGCGTCGTGGCCGAAGAGATCGCGATTGCCGCCCTCAAGCAGCACAAGCTCGAGCGCTCCCAACTCGTGCTCAATGCCTCTCACACTCACTCGGGCCCCATCGTATGGCCCAACCTCGCTTCGATGTACTTCCTGCCCGATGCCGAGCGCGCTAAGGTCGAAGCCTTCACGCGCACCTTCATCACGCAGGTCAACACCGTCATCGGCGCTGCTCTCGCCAACCTCAAGCCCGCCACGCTCGAATACTCCGCCGGCACAGCCACCTTCGCCATCCACCGCCGCAAGCCCTCGCCCACCGGCATCAAACTTGCGCCCAATCCCGATGGCCCCACCGATCATCTCGTGCCCACTCTGCGCGTCCTTGACGGCAAGCAGCAGCTCACCGCCGTCCTGTTCGGCTACTCCTGCCACAACACCACCATGACCGGCGAGCACTACCAGCTCAATGGCGATTACGCCGGCTTTGCCCAGGCCGCTCTTGAGCAGCGCCACCCCGGCACGGTCGCCCTCTTTGCCACCGCTTGCGCTGGCGATCAGAATCCCGAGCCCCGCAGCTCCCTCGAGCGCGCCCAGGCTCACGGCGCCGCTCTGGCCGATGCGGTCGACAAAGCCCTCGCCACCAAAGGCACGCCCGTCAAAGGCCGCATCCGTTCCCGCTTCCAGTTGATCGATCTCCCCTTCGAACCCTTCGGTCGCAACGACTTCGAGGCCGCCCTCAAGTCCACCAATAAGTACGAGGTCAGCCGCGCCCAACTCGTCCTCAAGGCCATGGACGCGCGCACCATCTCGCGCACGCTGCCCTATCCGCTGCAGGCCATCCGCCTTGGCTCCCTCGACATGATCACCCTCGGCGGCGAGGTCGTCGTCGACTATTGCCTCCGCCTCCGCCGCGAGACCGCCAATCCCAACCTCTGGGTCATGGCTTATTCGAACGACGTCATGTCCTACATCCCCACGCGCAAGCAGGTCGAAGAGGGCGGCTACGAGTCCAAAGATAGCTTCCTCTATTACGGCCAGCCCGCGCCCCTCAAGGGCGAGTCCGAGGACATCATCATTGACAAGGCCAAAGCGCTCTTGAAAGGGGTCCGCTAAATGAAGCGTCGCGCCTTCCTTGCCATGCCCGCCTTCCTGCGGGCCCAGTCCTCACGCCCGCGCATCACCCACGGTGTCCAGTCCGGCGACCCCGCTGCCGACTCCTGCCTCCTCTGGACGCGCGGCGATCGTCCCAGCCGCATGCTGGTCGAGGTCGCCACCGACGAACGCTTCACTCGTGTCATCCATAAGGTGCGTGGGCCGCATCTGTTGCCCTCCACCGACTTCACCGCCCGCCACGTCGTCAATGGCCTACCCGCCGGCGCTGACCTCTTCTATCGCGTCACGCTCGAAGACCTTGCCGACACCCGCGCCCTCAGCGAACCCGTCACCGGCCACCTCCGCACCGCTCCCTCCGCCGCCCGCAACATCCGCTTCCTCTGGAGTGGCGACATGGTCGGCCAGGGCTACGGCATCAATCCCGATCTCGGCGGCATCCAGATCTTCAAGTCCATGCTCTCGCGCGAGCCCGACTTCTTCCTCCACTCCGGCGACACCATCTACGCCGATGGCCCGCTCAAGAGCGAATGGACGCCCCCCGAGGGCGGCACCTGGCGCAACATCGTCACCGAGGCCAAGACTCACGCTGCCGCCACGCTCGAAGACTTCCGCGGCTGCTACCAGTACAACCTCACCGACGAACACGTCCTCCGCTTCAACTCGCGCATCCCGCAAGTCTGGCAGTGGGACGATCACGAGGTCGTCAACAACTGGTCCCCCGGCAAAGGCCCCGGCATCCATCTGCTGGCCGCCAATGCGAGTCAGGCCTTTCACGAGTACGCGCCCATGCGGCCCAACCCCGATGAGACTGGCCGCGTCTACCGCAAGCTGTCCTATGGCCCGCTGCTCGATGTCTTCCTGCTCGACATGCGCAGCTACCGCGCCGCCAACAACTTCAACCGCCAGCCCGCTGAAGGCCCCGACACCGAGTTCCTCGGCGCCGAGCAGCGCGCCTGGTTCAAGCGCGAGCTCAAGGCCTCCCGCGCCACCTGGAAAGTCATCGCCTCCGACATGCCTCTTGGCCTGCTCGTTGGCGATGGCAAAGATGCTGAGGGCCGCCCCATGTTCGAAGCCGTCGCCAATGGCCCCGGCCCCGCTCTCGGTCGCGAGCTCGAGATCGCTGACATCCTCCGCTTCATGAAGCGCGAGCGCATCCACAACACCGTCTGGCTCACTGCTGACGTCCACTACACCGCGGCCCACTTCTACAACCCCGCCAAAGCGGTCTTCACCGACTTCGATCCCTTCTGGGAATTCGTCAGTGGCCCCCTCAATGCCGGCACCTTCGGCCCGGGCGAGACTGACCCCACCTTCGGCATCGAAGTCGTCTACGCGAACCATCCCGACAAGGGCAAGTTCAACCTCTCGCCCCGCCAGGGCAAGCAGTTCTTTGGCGAGGTCGAGCTCGACGCCAAAACCCGCGCCCTCACCGTAACACTCCGCGATCTTACCGGCTCCAACCTGTTTGCCAAAAAGCTGGATCCCAAATGAGACTCGCCACCTCTGGCCGTAACATCGTCGAAGCCGCCACCGGCAAGCCGCTGCTCTTGCGCGGCGTCAATGTCAGTGGCATGGAGTATTCGCATCTGCCCTACGCCGGCATCTCGCAAGAAGAGCTGCGCGTCATCGTCGACGAATGGAATTGCGACATCGTCCGCATCCCCTTCGTCCAGTCCCGTGTCTCCGATCCAGACTATGTCGACCAGCTACAGCAGATTGTCGATTGGCTCTGGCTGCGCGGCGCGTTCACGATCCTCGATCTGCAATGGCTCACGCACGAGTCTGGCGTGCCGCCTGAACCTGACCTTGGCTCCATCCAGTGCTGGGACACGCTCTCCCGCACCTTCGCCCACTACTCGCACGTGATCTTCGATCTGCTCAACGAGCCGCACGATGTCCCGGTCGAGCGCTGGATCGAATGGGCCTATCTGCTCACCGATACCGTCCGCGCCACCACGCCCGATCGCCTCGTGATGGTCGGTGGCATGGATTGGTCTTATGACCTGCGCGGCATCTATCTCGACGCGCCCAACGTGATCTATTCCACGCACATCTACCCGAACAAAGGCGCCAACTGGGACGAAGCCTTCGGTGACAAAGCGTGGGACTTTCCGGTCTTTGCCGGCGAGTTTGGCGGCTGGGATCAGGACATCGCCTGGGGCCAGCGCCTGCTCGACTACTTTGATGAGCGCCAGATGGGCTGGACGGCCTGGAGCTGGCGCGACAAGCCACACCTGCAGCACGATCTCGAGGCCACTCCGTTTGGCCGCATCGTGCGGCAGCGGCTGCTACGCTAGCACTTCCTTGATCACTTCGCCCTCGACGTCCGTCAGTCGGAACTGGCGGCCGTTGTACGGGTAAGTGAGCCGCGTGTGGTCAAACCCGAGGCAGTGCAGCAGGGTCGCGTGTACGTCGTTCACAGATTTTTTGCTTTCTTCCGCGGCCAGCCCAAATTCGTCGGTCGACCCAACAATGGTGCCGCCTTTAACGCCGCCACCAGCCATCCAGATCGAGAATCCGTAAGGGTTGTGGTCACGGCCGTCCATGCGCTGCGAGATCGGCAAACGCCCAAACTCGCCGTGCCAGATCACTAGAGTAGAGTCGAGCAGCCCGCGCGCCTTCAGGTCTTCGAGCAGCCCTGCAATGGGCTTATCGGTTTCCTTGCAGTGCGTCTCGTGGTTCTCGCGAATGTCCCAGTGAGCGTCCCAGCTCTCCTGGAAGTTGCCGCCGCCAGAAAAGATCTGGACAAAGCGCACACCGCGCTCCACCAGACGCCGCGCCATCAGCGCCTGCCGGCCCACATATTCGCTTTCTTTTTCGTTGATGCCATACAGCGCCTTGGTCGCTTCGCTCTCCTTGTCGAGATCGACGGCCTCGGTCGCCTCGGTCTGCATCTGATAGGCCAGCTCATAGCTGGCGATGCGCGCCGAGAGTTCATTGTCCTGCGGGTTCCGCGCCAGATGCTCCTCGTTGAGCTTCTGCAGGAATGCGAGCCATCGCCGCTGCCGCGCGTCATCCATGTCCTTCGGCGGCTTCAGATCCACAATCGGGTCGCCCGTCGAGCGGAACTGCGTGCCCTGGTAGGCCGCCGGCATAAAGCCGTTGCCCCAGTTCGGCGCCCCGCCAATCGGGCCGCCGCGCGGGTCGGTAAACACGACAAACGCCGGCAGGTTCTGGTTCACCGTGCCAAGCCCGTAGGTCGCCCACGATCCCATGCTCGGGTACCCGGCCTGAATAAAGCCCGTGTTCATCTGATATAGCGCCGGGGCGTGGTCGTTTGACTTCGAATACATCGACCGGATCAACGCAATCTTGTCGACGTGCTTGGCCACATGCGGAAACAGCGTCGAAACATCCATGCCGCACTGGCCGTGTTTCTTCGTCTCCCACAGCGAAGGCATCAGCCCACCCGGCGTGCCTTGCGAGGGAACAATGTTCTTGCCCGGTATTGTCTCCCCGGCGTGCTTCACCAGGTACGGCTTCGGGTCGAACGTATCGATATGGCTCACCCCGCCATAGCAGAAGATCGAAATCACCGCCTTCGCCTTACCGGGAAAGTGCGGTTGCTTCGGTGACATCAAAGAGGCGCCGCTCAGCAGCTCCGTCGCTGCCAGCCCGGCAATGCCACCGCCTACGCGGTTCAGTAGTTCTCGGCGTGTCCAGAATCGCTTTTCCATGGCATTCGCTCCTCTAGGGGATGTACACAAACTCGTTGGAGTTCATCAGGGCCTGGCAGAAGTCCACCACGGCGTTTTTATCGCCGTTGAGAAACTGCACGCTGCGCTCGAGCTCGCTCTGACGGGGTGGCCGCGCATAGGCCAGCTCAAAGGCCAGCTTCACCATGCGCTCACGGTTGCCTTGCGCCTCGCGCTCAATGCGTTCGGCAAAGCGCCGCGCGTGCAGGCCGACAAAGCTGTTGTTCATCAGGATCAACGCCTGCGGGGCAACCGTCGAGCGGTTACGCCGCGCGCACGAGCCGATCGTGTCGGGCTTGTCAAAAACCTCAAGCATCGGCAGCGGGATCGAACG